>JAOQAJ010000358.1 GCA_025963675.1 Segetibacter sp. | reverse complement strand
ACTACTTTTATAAAGTACTAATCAGCTTAACAATAACGATTAGAGGATATTATTATTCTATTAAGCCTCAATAACTTTTTTTTGATAGACATGGTAGACGTAAAGAGATGAGTTACTGTTGCACATAGTTTGCAAAAAGAGAAAAATAAATCGCCGGATGATTAAAATTCTATAAAGAGAGATGAAGTTGATTGTAGCTAAAAAAGGTATTTATTCATTAGGCATAGGGCTAGCGATTTCGTTGCAATTATTACTATTAGCTGATTTTGTTGCCCCCCTATTTTATTATTTTTGTATATTGTTGAAGAAGTTTACTTAAATGTATTTGATACTTTTAAAAGTTTACCTTTTAAACACCTAGCTTGCATATACGTTTACTATCAAATACCTTCAGATGCTAACTCCTCCCGTATATTGAAGAATAATTAACTATTTGTTGATGGAAAAACTTTTAAAATCAAGCGCTATAGTTTTGGGTTTGTAGTTAATTGAATTTTACCAAAAAGAGAATTTATCCCCTTTAATGTTAATTTAATCCTTTCGGCATAATTAACATATTAATATTATATTTTTTAACCGGAAATATCCCTACCACCAGAAAATGTGCGGAATTCTTGGACAGATTAATTACGACAACTCAAACCACCATCATTTACATTTAAGTTCTTTAAACCACAGAGGACCTGATGGAAGTGGCGAATGGACAAATAATGCTAAAAACGTTTATTTAGGGCATACAAGATTGGCTATACTGGATCCTACACCTGCAGGACAGCAACCAATGATCGATCATTCTAAACGCTTTACTATTGCCTTCAATGGTGAAATCTATAATCATGTTGAACTTCGCAGATTGATGCCTGACATTTCCTGGCGCGGAAATTCTGACACAGAAACTCTTTTAGAATTATTTGCACTTAAAGGACTTGATGCTTTACCCCTTTTGAAAGGAATGTTTGCGTTTGCGGTGTATGACGACGCTGAAAAAGTTATTTATATTGTTAGAGACCGGGTAGGAATAAAACCAATTTGGTACCGTATAAATGATAATAGTTGCAGCTTTTCTTCGGAATTAATTCCGTTGCTTGAAGAAGGAGAAATAGCACCTTCTAAAGTTGCTTTAAGTGAATATATTGCATTTGGGAGAATGCCCGGAAGCGGAGAATTATACGATCGTTTACAACAGGTTAAACCCGGAGAATGGGTTAAATTAAAAGCAAACGGCCAGGTCGAAAAGGGTCAATGGTGGCCAGACAGTTCTTCTTTTCAATTTCCAACGAGAAAACGGAGGAATGAATATGTAGAAAGAGTTAATAACCTAGTAACACAGGCCGTTCACGAACATTTAATTTCGGATGTTGGAGTGGGTGCGTTTTTAAGTGGAGGAATAGACTCAAGTATCATAACACTCATTGCCGCACGAGAACTTGGAAAAAATCTACGCACCTTCACTGTCGGTTTCCCTAATAAGCAGAAACAATACGACGAGCGATCTATCGCCGCGAAAGTTGCTAAAAAAGCAGGAGCAGAGCATTTTGAAATAGAAGTAACTGAAGAAGCATGCTTGAAATGGGTAAAACAAGCAGTAACAAGCCTCGACGTCCCTTCAGTCGACGCCATCAATACATTTATAGTATCAAAAGCAGTTCGTGACATGGGGCTAAAAGTGGCCCTGTCAGGCCTTGGAGGCGATGAGTTATTTGCAGGTTATCCAAGTTTTAAGACTGTTCCGATTCTTAATTCTCTTAATCTTCTTCCTAATAATCTCATCAACAATATTGTAAAACTTACCCCTTCTAACATTCAGGAGAAACTGGGCGGTCTCAAATCTTTCAATGCAATCGATCTGGCGGTGGCCAGACGTAGATTTTGCTCGGTAGAAAAATTAAGGGAGATGGGATTATCGGCAGGTATACCCCTGATTCCTCCGGCTCCTGCAAATCTGGACACTATGGCAAAAATTTCGTGGGGCGAACTTTTTGGCTATACTGTTCCAATGTTACTTCGGGATAGCGACCAAATGAGCATGGCGGCTGGACTTGAAATCCGGGTTCCGTTTTTGGACCATGTCTTAATCGAAGAGGTCCTATGTATTCCTGAAAAATTCAAAAAAGGGAAAGGGGTAAAACCATTA
Source organism: Segetibacter sp. (assembly GCA_025963675.1). Taxonomy (GTDB): domain Bacteria; phylum Bacteroidota; class Bacteroidia; order Chitinophagales; family Chitinophagaceae; genus Segetibacter. The sequence goes on along the minus strand of JAOQAJ010000358.1, from coordinate 3,289 downwards.
CTTGTCGACGCATTTAAGTCAATTCTACCCGAAGAAGTTTATAATAAGCCGAAGCAAGGTTTTAGTTTACCTATGGCAGACTGGATAAAAGGTCCTTTGGAAGCATTTACAGATGAAGGACTGTCTGCCGTTGCGGCAATACTTCATTTAACTGAGCCGCTGAGTTTAAAATCGAAATTTTTAAATAGCTCCCTTCATTGGACCCGCATATGGAACTGGTCAGTGTTAGGCCACTGGCTAATAAGAAGAAACGAAGTGAAAATTTATGAACCTGCTCCGGCTATCTAGAATTCCAGGTTTTTTCATCGTTCAATTCCTGAAAGCATTTAGATGCGCAGAACGTAGTTAAAGATCGATGAGTAGAGGTCCAGAATTAAGTCAATATTTCTAGGCGAATCTTTTATTAACTCCTCAAATTTTAGTAGTCGGCCGAAAAAAAAGTTTCATACTATTTTCTTTCCTGCAACGTTTATCTAACTCGTTTCGTCCATTCTAAGGCAGAAATATTTTTAAATTCTAAAAAGCAAAAAGAGTATTATTTCTTTTAATTATAATTTAAGCAACAAAAGGAATAATAAAAAAAAATAGTAAAAATTTTGTACTACTTTGGTCTCGATTATAGATAACTTCTTAGCCGTCAGGTGTTTATCCTCATTCTTTTGAAACTCTAGGTGACTCTTCCGTTAAGTCTCGTCCATATTTTTTCTAAGAAAGCCTGTTTTTTTTAACCTTTTCTCCTCTCCTGAGGATAACCAAAACTTTACCTCAATGCGAAAGTTCTACTCTTTCCGTAACTACACCTATGTCTTTCCCAAGGTGTTTTTACTTATTGTCGCCTTTATTTTTTTTAGTCAAAAAACCAACTCCCAGGTACCCTTTGTACTGAATGGTACGGCAATGTCTGTAGGAGGGGATTGTTATCAACTGACACCTTATCAATTCAACGTCGGTGGTTCAGCCTGGTACCCTACAACCTTAGATTTGAAATATGATTTTGAATTTAAATTCAAGGTGAATTTAGGAGCTGATCCCCTAGGAGCGGATGGAATTACCTTCGCATTACAAACAGCGGGTACCAGCGCGCTGGGAACAATTGGCGGAGGGATTGGATACCAATTTTTACAACCGTCGTTGGTTGTGGAATATGACACCCACCAAAATAAGTTTGAAATTGCCCAGGATCACATCTCTATTATTAAAGATGGCCACCCAACTTTTCCACCTGACAATTTCACGTATGGACGTGATTTGGTTATTGGGAAAAATGGCAACATTAAGGACGGGAAATTTCATAATACAGAAATAAAATGGAATGCTACTACCCAGCTACTCTCTGTAACATTTGACGATACATTGCACATTAGTTACCAAGGTGATATTGTTAATCTTGCTTTAAATGGAAATTCGTGTGTTTACTGGGGATTCACTGCCTCGACTGGTTCCGGAAGAAATATCCAGTCTGTCTGCATGATTTCTAAATCCTTCTCTGCTTGCCCTCAACCAATTAATGTAAACACTGATGTTACTAATGCGTGTTTTGGAGAATCTAATGGATCTGTTGTTATTAACGCATCTGGAGGAACTCCCCCTTATTCGGGTACAGGAACATTTTCTAATTTAGCGGCTGGTACCTATCCCTATACCGTTACCGATGCCAATGGCCTAACAAAATCAGGGACTTATACCATAGGCCAGCCGGTTGCTCCCTTAGCCACTTCAGAAACACATGCTGAGGTAAGCTGCTTTAATGGCAACGACGGTTCCGGCTCTGTGACTGCTTCAGGTGGAACTGCACCTTACACTTATTCCTGGTCGCCAACAGGTGGAACCGATGCCTCAGCAACCGGCCTTGCCGCTGGAACATATACCGTAACAGTTACTGATAATAACAAATGCACGACAACACAAACTGTAATCATTGGTCAGCCTGCTGCCTTAAGCGCTTCTGAAACTCATGTTGATGTAATGTGCTTTAATGGAAACAATGGCTCGGGCACAGTGACTGCTTCAGGTGGAACTGCACCTTACACTTATTCATGGTCGCCGTCAGGTGGAACCGATGCATCGGCAACAGGTCTGGCAGCAGGAACATATACCGTAACAGTTACTGATAATAACAAATGCACGACAACACAAACTGTAATCATTGGTCAGCCTGCTGCTGCGTTAACCGCTTCTGAAACTCATGTTGATGTAAATTGCTTTGGTGGAACTACTTCAGCCACCGTTAATGTAACAGGTGGAACAGCACCTTACACTTATTCATGGTCACAGTCAGCGGGAACCGATGCATCGGCAACAGGTCTGGCAGCAGGAACGTATACAGTAACCGTTACAGATGCTAACAAATGCACTGCAACACAAACTGTTGTAATCACTCAACCCAATGCTGCCCTATTTGTATCGGAGACACATACTAACGTCACCTGCTTTGGCGGAAACAATGGAACAGCGGCTGTATCAGTTTCAGGCGGAACTGGACCGTATTCTTATTCATGGTCACCGTCAGGCGGAACAGGTGCAACAGCAACAGGTCTTGCCGCAGGCACTTACACAGTAACAATTACTGACAAAAACGCTTGCACTGCAACAAAAACGCTTACCATCACTCAGCCGTATGCAATTATTATTACAGGAACACAAACGGATATAAGCTGCTACGGAGGCAAGACTGGTTCAGCAACAGTTAATATAACAGGTGGTACTGGTCCATATACTTATTTGTGGTCTCCTTCAGGTGGAGCTGCTGCAACAGCAAGTGGCCTTGCTGCCGGCGCTTATACTGTTACTGTTACTGATGCAAAAGGATGCGCTGCAACTAAAAGTTTCACCATTACTCAACCATCTGCTGCCTTCAATGTTACTAAAGAGACCTTCCCTAACCAGTTTAATACAGGTTTTACAACGTCTTTATCAAATAAAACTTTTATAGGTTCCTCTGGTACATGGACAGCCAATTCAAATGCAAATGCAACTATAGCTGTCCTTCAACCATATTACTCTCCGTCTACTTCTTACGCCTTAAAGATTGTTAACTTCAAAACTAAGGGCCGTACTGGCACAGGTACAGCCAGTGCAACGTCACCAAAGGTGAATTTAACAGGAGCATGTTGCCCAACAGATGTTAAAATGAAGTTTACCCTGTGGACATATAATTGTGTTTCAGGTGACACCAAAGCATCTTTAGGCATAGATTTTTCAAATGATAACGGCGTTACCTGGACCCAGGTCTGGTCTAATACCTCTGCCCAGTTATTCAGCAGCTATGGTGCAAACGGAAAAACGAATC
>JAOQAJ010000349.1 GCA_025963675.1 Segetibacter sp. | reverse complement strand
GCATTTGTATTTCCTCTACGCCTTCCGGTTGTTCCGTTCCCTGTTGTTCCGGAACCTGTAGCTCCCATTCCTGTTCCTGATGTAGAACCATTGCCAGTTGTACCGACACGTGACCGGGTAGTGCCTGAACCTGACGTACCCATTCCCGATCCCGCGGTCGAACCAGTACCTGTTGTTCCCACCCTTGAACCTGTTGTACCTGTTCCAGAGTTTCCAGTTCCAGAGCCTGAAGTACCCATGCCGGATCCGGCACCAGAGGTAGTTCCTGTCGCTCCTACTCCTGCTCCCGGGTTAGAACCGCTGGTTGTGCCTTCTCCGGAACCTGAAGTTCCCATTCCTGATCCTGATGTTCCGCTACCGGTTGTACCCACGCCAGAACCGGAAGTACCACTTCCTGATGTGCCCATCCCTGAACCTGAAGTTCCGGTTCCTGAGCCAGAAGTTCCCATCCCTGACCCGGAAGTCCCCGAACCCCCTGTCCCGACGCTTGACCCGGTTGTTCCATTTCCTGAATTCCAGTTACCAGAACCCATATTAGCACCCATTACTGAAGTCATATTTCTTGACCTGGCGGCCTTTTGCAGATCATTCAGGATTTGCGTGTGGTCATTCACCATCTGCTGAGCTATACTTTTCACTTTTGGATCAGTTGCTTTTGTTCTACCAAGTTCAGAGAGCTGTATTTCCATCATGTTATCCATGATGTTCTTGCTAATAAAGGCGGTGTCACTCATATTAGCAGAGCCGGTAGCAGACCTGTTTGTAGTTCTTTGCGCGTCCACATTGGCAAATGTGCCAATCATAACAGAAGCCGTTACAATTGCACGCGGTAAATAATTCATTAGCTTTTTCATAAATCTTTGTTTTTAATTTTTAGATGTTTCATTGAGAAGAAAACTGCTACTTTTTAATATTAAAAAATTGTTCCATTTTTACCTTTTTTTGATCTTTTTACAGCTAAGTTGTAATAATTACATATGAAATTTTACAACCATCTGATTAGCAGTAAAAAAGAAAAGAGTTAAGTATTAGGATGAAAAGTTTGCAGACGAGAGTTATTATAACTTCCATGTGTAATTGAGATATTTGGGGAATTAATCAGGTGTAAGGGGAATATTGTAGCCTTTAATTGCTATTCAGTGCTTAGGTGTTTATGCGGTGCCGATATTTAATGAACATCGGTTAAGACGAAGAAGACAATAGTTATTATAATATGGCGCAAAAAGAAATCATAGCGCGATCTTATAAAACAGGAGCAGGTGCGCGAAGAAAAGCAGCGCAATATGGATTTCAAAAAAAGAAAGTATCTGTCGATCTTCCCGAATACGAGGAAGTTCCATGAACAGAAAAGGTTGTGTTTATTAAGGATGGTGGCATCTAAAGAACTTCGCACTATTCGAAATGTTGAATTAAAAGCTTTGTTCTTGTATCAGTCTTTATACAATAGAAATTGCAAAACATTAAATTTCAGAACCCCATGTTATAAGAATGTCTTTTCATAATAAAAAAAATATACCTTTAAGCTTTATTAATTGAAATTATCATGAAAGAAACAGGAACAGTTAAATTTTTTAACGAGGCAAAAGGTTTTGGATTTATCAAAAATGAACAAGGAAAAGACTTTTTTGTCCATGTATCAGTTCTTAAAGGCGGTACATTAAATGAAGGTGAAAAAGTAGAATTTGAAACCAGAGAAGGTAAGAAAGGAATGGAAGCCTTCAACGTTAAGGTTTTAAGTTAATATATATTAACTCAACTACAATATCTGCTCAGCTGTTTAAACTGAGCAGATATTGTTTTACAAAGGTTCGTTTCATTTTTGCAAACAACCTTTCTTCTCATTATTGTAATCATTCATTTTTGTGGAAAAGTCATTTCTATAGTATTGGCTATAACTATTAGATTCGTATCTCAATAGCAACCAAAACCCGGAAAGCAATATTATGGAGAGTGATAAGTATGCAAATATTATCAGGTCTGAGGACAGTACAGAATGGTATTCTGAAGACTTTATTTGCAATAGCCTAATTAATTATTTAAAGAAAAACGGCTATAAGATACACGAAGAGAAACCCAAAGCGTTGCCTGTTAAACCTGAAAAAATAATAACAGTTTCGAAATTCTTTACAAAAGAAATTATTGGTATAAAAGGATTGCAACGAAACAGCGACAGAAGCAATCTTTTAAAAGTACTTGATAAAACTGACTCTTCTTCCCAGGCTAAAAACTGGTTCTACGAATCCCTGTTCAACTCCTTCATCAACTTTGGAAAATACTACTCTGACGAAAACGCTGTTGGTGCGATGGCTTTACCAAATGTTGAAAGATACAAGGCTATAATCGAAAAAGTTCAGGAGTATTTCAAATCAAATAATCTGTATTTTAAATTATACATGGTCAGCGAAAATGGTGATGTCGATTTATTGAACCTGAATGAAAAGGATAATAAATAAGACCTTCCTTTCCCATTTTATTTAACTTATTTCACTGGCCCTGCTAATAACGCAAGATTGTTATAGAACCGTATTTTTTGCTAAATAAACTACAGAAGCCCCAAGTGTGCGACGCAACGAAAGCTTACTATTGGGCGAATGTTTAGTACATAAAATTCCTCTTTGTTACGTTTTATACGCAATAATCTATAAAACGGTTCGGCTCCTTCTTTTATATTTTGCCCCAATGTAAAATACGCTCTTAGTACCCTAAATTCTTGTTACTTGGCTAATACCTGATGCAGGAAAAGATACAATTCTTTGCCATGTTTTGGCTCTACACCGGTATTGACATCAATCTTCAAAACCTGAACATTATTGCTCTTTATTTTTTATTTATTGTGTATACCGGCAATTTTTTATGCTTCAGCTTTTGTTGTGTCACTCACTTGTACTTTTTAGAATTCAACTGAGCCATATCAATCGTTTTACGCAAATAAAGCTTTTTTATTATGTATTTGTAATTCTTCCTCAATTTAGTCACTCTTAACATATACTTTCTAATCGAAATAAAAAAGAAAGGTTTAATTTTGCAAACTATTTGAGTTTAATAAGCATCCCTGGTCAAACGGATGATGGTTTTTTAAAAGTGACTTTCAAAAGAATATATGAAATTATCGAAGTTTATTTTTGATCTCCCTCTTAACCTGATCGCACAAAACCCTGCAAAAAAAAGAGAAGACAGCCGGATGATGGTTGTGCACAGAAAGACAGGTCAATTAGAAGATATGCATTTTCGTGACATCTTAAATTATTTTGATGACAAAGATGTTTTTGTAGTTAACAACACAAAAGTCTTTCCTGCAAGAATGTATGGCAGAAAGGAAAAAACAGGTGCAGTAGTTGAAGTTTTTTTACTTAGAGAATTAAATGCAGCAAACCGGCTTTGGGATGTTATAGTTGATCCGGCAAGAAAAATTCGGGTTGGTAACAAATTGTATTTTGGCGATAATGATGAACTGGTTGCAGAAGTTATTGACAATACAACAAGCCGCGGCCGCACAATAAAGTTCTTGTGGGACGGAGCTGAAGAAGATTTCAAAAAACAACTTGAGGCATTAGGCGAAACGCCGCTGCCGAAATATATAAAGCGTAAACCAGATGAAGAAGACAGAGAAAGATACCAGACAGTTTACGCAAAACACGAAGGTGCTGTAGCTGCTCCAACAGCCGGTTTTCACTTTAGTAAAGAGTTGATTAAACGTTGTGAAATTAAAGGTATCCGCTTTGCAGAAGTAACACTTCATTCAGGATTGGGAACCTTTAGACCGCTTGAAGTTGAAGACTTGCACAAACATAAAATGGATGCTGAGTTTTATCAGATCGATGATTTTGCGTGCAAAATTGTGAATAAAGCTAAGGAGGAAGGAAGAAAAATCTGCTCTATTGGTACTACTACCATGCGCGCACTGGAAAGCAGTTATACTTCACAGCAAATGCTTAAGGCCAGCGAAGGATGGACAAACAACTTTATTCACCCACCTTATGATTTTAATGTTGCAAATTCGATGGTTACCAATTTTCACTTACCAAAAAGCAGCCTTTTTATTCTGACTTGTGCTTTTGGAGGGTATGACTTAATAACTGAGGCTTATAAGAAAGCCATTAAAGATAAATACAAGTTCTCTACGTATGGCGATGCAATGCTTGTACTATAAGCATTGTAAGACAATCCTGATTTTTTGAAAAAATCTTTAAATGAAAAAGCTGCGTGTAAAAACGCAGCTTTTTCATTTAAGTTATTAATCCTATTTGTAGAAATTATGTTTTGATTGCAGGCCTCAGAAGCTATAATCTTGAAAGAAAAATTTTATTCAGCCTCAGGATTAGAAAAATTAAGTCCTTTGTTCAATAGCCCAAGCAACACAATAAATGCTGATCCTATTAAATAACCGATATAACCCTCCGGATTCTTCATTCGCATATTGTATAATTTATCGACAAGATACATGATTTGTTAATTTTACCCAAAAACTAATCTGTTTTCGCCAGTCTTTGATTGTTACTAAAGTTTGATATGGGTGTAAATGAAAGATATTACCCAGAATGCACTCTTCAATAGCTTACTTGACTTACTAACGTATCAACTGTCGATGTTATTATTTTATTGTCAGATATTATCGGAAATAATTAAAAAAGTTTTCAGCACCCCCGGAAATCTTTGGCAACAAAAAAACCGCCGAAAAGAGGCGGTTTTGTGTTACAAAGAAAGAAAGTAAGGCTTTTAATTAAATAGAATAATCAGTCCACTTTTCAGTGCTTTCATGACTTTTCACAACGTTCTCAATAAAAGCCATTCCCCTGATACCTTCTGTTATTGATGGGAACTCAATTATTTTAGTGTCAACTGTTGTATTGTTTATTCTGGCAGATAACGTGTGTGCGAAATTGCGGTAGATGTTACCGAATGCCTCCAGGTAGCCTTCAGGATGTCCGCCGGGTGTACGCTGGTTTTGCTTGGCAAGGTCACCTACAAATGGAGTTCCTGCTCTCAAAACTTCCATTGGCTTATCAAGCCATTTTACAATTAAACTGTTGGGTTCTTGTTGGTGCCATTCGAGGCCACCATTTTCGCCGTATACTTTTATTGACAGGTTGTTTTCTTCGCCTGCAGCAATCTGAGTTGCAGTAAGTACACCCGAAGAGCCATTATCAAATTTTAAAAATACTCCACCATCATCATCTAGTAAACGTCCTTCTACCACTATATTAAGGTCAGCACATAATTTAGTGACCTTAAGCCCTGTGATATATTCGGCAAGGTTGAAAGCATGTGTTCCAATATCGCCCATCACACCACTCTTGCCAGACTTCTTAGGATCTGTTCTCCAACTGGCCTGGGCATTACCTTCTCTTTCAGATAAGCGGCTGAGCCATCCCTGGTGGTAGTGTACATAAATTTTTCTGATGTTTCCCAATGCACCTGTTGCTACCAGCTCTTTGGCCTGCTTTACCATAGGAAAGCCTGTGTAAGTATGGGTCAGGCAAAGAATCAAACCTGTCTCATCCAGTTTTTGTTGAAGACTTTTTGCTTCTTCCAGCGACACTGTAATGGGCTTTTCGATCACAACATGAAAGCCTTTGTCTAAAGCCTTAATCGCCGGCGGATAATGGGCAAAGTTTGGTGTCACAATGGTGACAAAGTCCATCCGCTCACCTTCAGGAAGCTGACTTTCTTTTTCAATCATTTCTTCATAATTCGTATAAATTCTGTCTTCAGGAAGAAACAATGAACGACCACTGTCTACAGCAACTTCTTCGTTGATGCTTAATGCGCCACATACCAGCTCTACCATTCCATCCATATTGGCAGCAATGCGATGGATACTACCAATAAAGGCATCTTTTCCTCCCCCTATCATGCCCATCCGTAATTTTCTTTTCATAGCAAACAAGGTTTTGATTTTTGGTTTATTAATTTTTTACTGTTAGAAGAAATATTGATCAGTCTGACAAGACTTTTTATATTAAAAAAAATGAAATTAAGCGATTAATAATAAAATGCGAATTTCTATTAAATTTCAATTTGGTGAACAGGATAATTTGCAATAATTAAGAAAACACTGGTATAATTGTCACTACAAGCAGTTTAAACGTAAAGGCGAGGGGTTGCAATTTGTTCAACTGTACAAGAGTGCGACGCAACAAAAGCATTAATATATTCTAATGCTTGTCACCAAAATTTCTTTACTTCCTTCTATTGCATTTAGACGTTTTGCAATAAGGTATCTGTTTTGCACCTTTTTTAAATCAACCTTGATCTACCTGGCTCTTACAGACTTGACTATCTCTAATGCTTCTCTTGTTAGCGACTCGATTTTACCGTAGTCTTTCGCTTCCAATAATTGCTTGCTGATTAATTTGCTCCCCATGCCAACAGCAGTAACTCCAGCTTTAAACCAACCTGCAATATTTTCTCTATCCATATCGACACCACCCGTAGGCATAAACATGACGTCGGGAAACAATTCTTTAATCGCACTCACGAACCCCGGACCTAAAATATTTCCCGGAAATAATTTTACAAACTTTGCTCCCAACTGTTCCGCCTTAATGATTTCTGTTGGCGTCATACAACCTGGTACCCAAAGCATGTTGTTTTGATCTGCAACCTTTGCCGCATCTTCAACAAGACCCGGGCTTATGATATAATCCGCGCCGGCATCAATAAAAGCCTTTGCAGTGTCAGCATTTTTAATTGTTCCGATACCCAGATACATTCCGTTCAGTTCACGCTCACATAATTGCTTCATCTCTTTAAAATTTTTTAAAGCAGCTTCACCCCTGTTTGTATATTCTACAGTTCTAATGCCGGCATTAAATAAGGCTCTTAAAACACTCAGGCTTACTTCGGTGTCCTTATAAAAATAGAGAGGAAGAATGCCTTGTTCCGGAATGATCTTTAGTAGTTCCGTTTTCTTATCCATTTGATTTATCAATTTTTAAAAACTCAATTAAAAAATAAGGGTGCAATTAGATGCGAAAGGTACAAAGCATAATGAATTATATAAAAGCAATAATTATTTAATTAAAGATTACGACGAGATTTTTTGGCTGGATAAATTAAATTAATGAAAAGTGAACAAGTATATTTGTAGCACTTTTGCCATAAACAATTTTAACCAACAAAATAAAGAACGATGCCCAAAAAAGTTGTAACACTTGGAGAAATAATGCTCAGATTATCTACTCCTGATTATAAAAGATTTGTACAATCAGACACGTTTGATGTGACCTACGGAGGCGGTGAAGCCAACGTTTCTGCTGCCATTTGTAACTATGGAGAGAATGGTGTTTTTGTAAGTAAAATTCCTGATAATCCAATTGGCCAGGCAGCCATTAATCACCTTCGTCGCTATGGAGTAGATACTCAGTTTATTGTTCGCGGTGGTGACAGGCTCGGTATTTATTTTCTTGAAACGGGTGCTTCCATGAGGGCTTCACAAGTTGTATATGATCGCGCTGGTGCATCTATTGCCGAGGCTAATGCAAGTGACTTTGATTGGGATAAAATCTTTGATGGTGCTGACTGGTTTCATACGACAGGTATTACTCCCGCACTCAGCGATACATCTGCTGCGCTTACCGAAGCTGCATTGAAAGCTGCTAAGGCAAAAGGCATTACAACAAGCATTGACCTGAACTATCGCAAAAAACTATGGAGCAAAGAAAAGGCACGCCAGATCATGACGAACCTTTGCCAGTATGTTGATGTATGTATCGGAAACGAAGAAGATGCTGATACAACTTTAGGATTTAAAGCAGAGGGAACTGATATCACTAAAGGCGAGTTGAACCTTGAAGGATACAAGAGTGTGTTTAAGCAAATGAAAGAAAAGTTCGGTTTTAAGTACATCGCGTCTACACTTCGCGAAAGCCATAGCGCTTCTGACAACGGTTGGAGCGCACTGGTATATGACGGTAATGAATTTTATCACACAAGACAATTTGAAGTACGCATTATTGACCGTGTGGGAAGTGGTGACTCGTTTGCAAGTGGTTTCATTTATGGTCTTGTTACAGGTATGCCTATGAGCCAGGCTGCTGAGTTTGGCGTTGCAGCTTCTGCGCTTAAACATACAATTCCAGGTGACCTTAATCATGCTACGCGCAAAGAAGTTATGGACCTTGTAAAAGGTGATGCTTCAGGTCGTGTTCAAAGATAATTAGCCCGGCGCTAAAGGGAGAAGAGAGATAAATCCGTGCTGCTTTTGTTGGTTCACGGATTTATTTTTTTAAGAAATTTTGGTAGTCTGCATTTGTTTTTCATAGCATCATCCTTGCGTCGCACACTGCAACACCATAACCTTTTTCAACTCACAACTCAATACACAAACTTCCACTTCAAACTTTAAAACTTTAAACTCATGATCATCGACTCACTATCCAACTCCGATAAATACGTTAGTCTTCATCCGCGTTTTGCAAAAGCATTTGAATTTATTAAAAGTCAAAATCTTGAAGCAATTGAACCAGGCAAGTATCCAATTGATGGACCGGAACTTCATGCAGGTGTTACAGATCGCGCAGGTTATTCACGCGAAGAAGCAAAGTTTGAATGCCATAATCATTGGATCGATATACAGGTTTGTCCAACAGGAAAAGAGCAAATGGGATGGAGTGCAAGAGAAAGGGTTTCATCACCAAAAGATGAATACAATGCAGAAAAAGATGTAACCTTTTATAATGATACACCTGAAACCTACTTCACTTTGCAAGCAGGTCAGTTTGCGATTTTTTATCCTGAAGATGTGCACGCACCTCAGATTGGCGAGGGAATGATAAAAAAGTTGGTGGTGAAAGTAAAGATGTAGATCGTTGCTAAAGGCAGCCGTGTTTAAAATCATTTCTATTATCTCCGTTCATTTATTAAAGGTTTAAATGCTGGTCGCGCTCAAGCCGCTGGGCTTCGTTCTTGCAACGGGACTCCACCCGCTT
>JAOQAJ010000317.1 GCA_025963675.1 Segetibacter sp. | reverse complement strand
CCATTTTATAAATCGATGATCTCCTTCTACCCTCTTGTTTAGATACTTACATTGCCTAATTCTTATTCTCTTTAAACCTCTCTTATTGTAAGTTCTGATTGCTTCCCTGCTTGCACCGCTCTTATCTATATTAATCACTTTAGGACAGCCATTAATATCGATTGCCTTTAGGAGAAATTTATGTGCTGCTAATTTACTTCTCCTCCTTATTAGTAGAAAGTCTATCGTACTGCCTTCCTTGTCAACAGCTCTGTACAAGTACGCCCACTCACCCTTTACCTTAATATAGGTTTCATCCATTCTCCAGCTATTAGTTACTGAATTCTTTCTCTTCCTGAAAGCTTCTTCAATTAATGGAGTAAACTTAAATACCCATCTTTGTATCGTTGCATGATCAACTGTCACTCCTCGAATCGTTTCTAACGGGCTCTGTTTCGTATTCCAACAGACTCATCTAGCTGATTCAAACTCGTCTGGATATTTTTCTGCGCTTTGTCCAACAAGCCGCCATGCTAATTGCAGAGATGTAGGTTTTCTAGTCTAAGAATTTGCTCAACTACATTTTAGGATCAACAGAAGTAAATAGTTACATGAATATCAGATGGCAACGAGTAATCTAATTGATCTTGCCATCCAGTATAAGGTTTAGTAGGTGAATTTGAGCTTAATGCAGTTATAAATACTTATAAGTTTAGCTCTCGGGCTGAAATTAATGCAGTACTTCAGCAGTAGAGCATTATTACCAACACGCCAGCAAGCTATTCTTTTAATTTATTGCTTCAATACTTTGCCCCTTTACTTAAACTAAAAAGCAGAAAACCAATAGATATTAGCAGAAGAAATCCTGCGGCAAGCATAAATGTGGAGGAAAGAGACAGAGCTTTCAGCACGGGGAAAATAATAATTGGAGATAAGAATTGCCCTAAAAACCAGAATGTGGTGAGCTTCCCGATTTCCTTTCCTCGTATTTCAGGTGGCGTAATTTTCATTACCCAAACATTAGTATTTGGTATCATTATACCCATTCCTAATCCTGATAACATCAAACCAATAACAACTAATACATAGGTACCAGATATGGAAATGCAAACAAATCCTGTGGCCATTAACAGGTACCCCATAGAAAAAACGGACAGAAAACTTAGCCGACCTTTTATGCGGGAATAGGAAAAGGACGAAATAGCAGAAAACACTGTACTCATCGCAATCGCTGCTCCTATCAATGCATTCTTTTCAATCCCTATTGCCTTTAGATGAAAGGGTATTTGCACAGGAATTAAAAAGAAGATAATCCACATGATCATGGTATTAAGGAACAATAACCAGAGTATAGAGGGTGCCTTTGCCTGCTGGGTAGCATCATTGTTTTTTTCTACAGCTAATGGCTCATGTAGAAACATAATAGCGAGTGGAAGAACAAGCAGAGATGATAAATAAATCAGGAAGGGATATCTCCAACTAATATCTGCCAGAATGCCTGCAAGCCCAATAAATAAAATGCCTCCTAAAGACATGAATGCTATTTGTAAGCCAGCAAACTTTTGCCGCTCCATACCCTCAAAATAATCAGCTATCAAAGTAATAACTATGGTCATCGACAACCCTACCGATACGCCTAGAACAGCGCGGGATATAAGTATATGGTATAGATTATTGAGGAGATATCCCGAGGCTCCTGCAAAAGCATATAGCACTAACGCCGGCCGTAAAATTTTGAGCCTACCGTATCGGTCAATAAGGCGGCCGGCAATGGGGGAGCATATAGCAATCATTAGAGCCGGCAAGGTCAATACTAATTTAACGAGCAACTCAGCATTTTTAACATCTGAAAACACTTTAGCCATTTGCGGTAGTGCAGGCGAAATAGTGATGACAGACATTATAGTTAGACTGCTGACAAGCAAAAGAGTAAGCTTTAGTTTCCCGGTTTTATTATCTATTGATCTTGCTTCCGCCTTCGGGATAAAATCAATTTGTTTACTAACACCCATTGGGAAACGATTTGTGGTAAGGTAAATATTTTCAGAAGCACTTGCAACTGTCTATGGTTATTTTATCTGTTCTACATCTTGATAGACAGTTTGCTAATGATTACCTTTAATGATAGGAGTTGGCAAGTCAACCAAGATGACCTTTGTAATGAAAATAAGCACGATCATATTCATTATTTTTGGCTCGGTATTTTATTCATTCGGTATACCTCAGCAGAAGAAACGCCCCAACATTGTATTGATCGTTGCAGATGACTTAGGCTTTTCTGATCTTGGCTGCTTTGGAAGTGAAATTGCCACACCCAACCTTGATGCGCTTGCAAACCAAGGGCAAATCTTTACAAATTTTTATACGGCAGCAACTTGCTCCCCTTCGAGAGCAATGTTACTTAGCGGCACCGATAACCATTTGGCAGGATTAGGAAATATGGCTGAACAAATCCCACACTTTACTCAACAAATGGGACAACCGGGATATGAAGGACATCTCAATAATAAAGTCGTTTCTATTGCTCAGCTAATGAAAGATGCAGACTATCATACTTACATCTCGGGAAAGTGGCACTTAGGTCTTACCGCAGAGCACAGCCCATCCGCTAAAGGTTTTGAAAGGTCATTTGCCTTGTTAGATGCCGCGGCCAATCACTTTATTCCCGACATTCGTGCAAATCCTTTTTGGGAAGATGGCCATTTTGCTACCTATCCTAATGGCGAATACTCAAGTAATGTTTACACCGATAAAGCGATCGGTTTTATTGAAAAAGGTATCAAAGACGAAAAACCTTTTTTTCTTTATACTGCCTATACTGCACCACATTGGCCCCTACAGGCTCCGGCTCAGTTTATTGACAAGTATCACGGTCTTTATGATATCGGTTATGATAGTCTTCGATCTCTACGTTTTCAATCTCTAAAAGAAAAAGGTATTGTTGGCACTGATGTGCAATTGCCATCACTTCCTTCAGTAAAAGGTAATTTGTATAATATCTCCAGTCGTCCTCTACTTCCCTGGAAATCTCTTAGTATGGTCGAGCAAAGGATTGAGGCAAGGAAAATGGAAATATATGCGGGGATGATTGATAATATGGATTATAACATCGGCCGTCTTGTTAAGTATTTGAAGGACATTGGGGAATACGACAACACCCTTTTTGTTTTCTTATCCGACAACGGGCCGGATATTTTTGATTTCAACGAAACACCTGACAAGACTAATCCCTATGCGTATATGGGTACTGCGAATTCTTATACCGCATATGGTCCTCAATGGGCTCACGCATCAAGTGCTGTGAATAGATTGTATAAGGGTTATAGTTCAGAAGGTGGTATCCGTTGTCCAATGATTGTAAAAATGCCGTTTCAAAAAAAGGGTAGAGGGATAGTAAGTGCGTTTACCACTATTATGGATTTAGCGCCCACCTTTCTGGATCTCGCAGGTGGTTCTTATCCATCATCTTACAAAGGGCAACAGTTAACGTCATATAAAGGAGCCTCCTTACTTCCGTTCTTAAGTAAGAGAACTAGCTATGTTCACAACGAAGACTATGTAATGGGGTGGGAACTCTTTGGAAGGTGTGCAATACGGAAAGGAAAATGGAAAATAACAAAAATAGAACGTCCCTTTGGTAAAGGGGATTTTGAACTTTTTGATCTTGAAAAAGATCCTACTGAATCGAATGATATATCTCAAATACACAGGTACAAATACCATGAAATGTTAGAACACTGGAAGTCTTACGTGAAAGACAACGGGGTGATACTCCCGAATAAGATAGATTACCGGAGCATCGAAGAAAAGTAGTTGTCGGCTTCCATGCCATTTTGCATAAACAATCGCTGAAAATTTCTTCCTTACCGCATTTGTTTTATTTTTTCTCAACTGTCGGTGGAGGTAAAACAAATACTTTTGGTTGCGGATTAAGTGGCACTAACTTTCGATTTGCAAACGCCGGGTGATTAGCCGGAATAAATGTAGAACGAAACACACTAAAGGTCACCGGCACTGCAGGAAATAGATCGCCATTTGGTTTCCGGATTTCACCGCGGTAAGGAATTAAATACTCCCAAACAATTTGGCCTTCCTTGTTTACCTCGAATAAACGTCCCTTTGCACCTTCAGTAATAAAGGTATTTCCATTGCTCATTCGATGTGCTCCAGAAATAAAACTACTCCAGAATGATACGGAATCAGGAGCATTGTAAGTCCATACAGGTTTGTCGGGACCGAACGGTTTGCCTTTCTCTATTAAATAGGCTCCTTTTGCATCAGTAGGTGGAATAAATTCATGAACCGCAGAATAATTCATACTGTCCCTGTTATGTATGTCATTATTGTAAACCAACAAATGATCTGCTCCCGGCTTGCCTTTCTCGATCCATTTAATATCATGTTGATGAAAAAACTTTCTATTCGTAGACTTGCCGCGATGATAATTTTGCGGATTGCCCCAGCGATATAAAAAGTCTCCTCCCTTTCCCCATCGGCCTCCTATATGTCCGGCAGCCTCTTTGGTTGTTGTGCTGTGATCTATAATATAAATTTCACTTAACTTATAAGAACTGAAAGCAATTTGGTTTAACTCGGGATTATATTTAATGGCATTAAAGTGATAAGCATCTGATCCCTGGTTTTCAGTTGTTTCATTTCGCCATACGCGCCCCTGTGCTTGTAAAATGTCCATACTGTCTTGCGAAATAGGCGCCGGCAATGAATCACCTACATTGAAATTCAATAATTCCACGTGATCAGCGGGGCGGCCATAATTAGCTTTCTTTGAATCATAATCCTGGATTAGATGATCGCGAAGGTGCCATTCCCAAACAATCTTACCACCTCGCTGCCCTTCAGGTACTATTTCAACTATTTTTTCAGACCAAAGTCCGGCTTTGGGAATTAATGAAGGTTTTCTACCTGCAGCAAGCACTTCCTTTGCAGTTGAAACCTCCCATGCAAGAGCAAGAATATGACCATTGGGCATAACTGTAATATCGTGATGTGCATGAGATTTTTCATTTGCATATTCGAAGTCCCAAAGCATTTTATTATCCCAGGATATTTTTTGGATTCTTCCTGCTTCTCCGCCGGCGGCAAACACAGGGAAATCAAGGTCTTGTGCCATTTGAAAAAGGGAACCATCACTTTGCAAATAAGGATCATCTGCTGCAAAATTTCCTTTCCATTCGTGAACTACTTCCCCTTTCCGATTAATAAGGTAGATGGAGGCTGAATTAGGAACGGCGAACATAATATATCCATCAGCAAGACTATCAGAGGTAATGGTCACCCCTCGTGGAATTCCTTGTCCAAACATATTTCTGCCTTTTGGTGCTGGCGGTTTCTTGTCTAATGAATCATTGTTAATGTTAATCTGGCTCATCGCTACGTTTGAAATACTTATCAATAGCGAGAAAAATAGAAATATTTTTTTCATAGTATTTAAGTAGAATTAAAACCTGTGACCTATATCCTAACTATAATGTATCATCATTATGTTCAAGCAAAACCCTTTTGCTAACTTGGCATGTCTATTATTTATTGTCGGGCTTGTGCTGATGCCGGGGGTAGTACAAACGGCTTCGGCTGTGGGTTGATTGCTTCCAGTTTTCGATTTATGAGGCCAGGATGATTCGCCGCAACAAAATTGGACCGGAAAGTGATATAAACTAGTGGTACCGCTGGAATCGGATCTCCATTTGGCATTCGCATTTCACCTCTAAAAGGATTTAGATACTCCCACACCATCTTCCCCTCTGGGGTTACTTCAAAAAATCGGCCTTTTGCCCCTTCATTTATGAATGTATTACCGTTCTGTAAGCGCTGTGCACCGGAAATAAAACTGCTCCAAAAGGAAACCGTATCAGGAGCTGTATATTTCCAGAAAGGTTTTTCAGGGCCAAATGCTTTTCCCTTGTCAATAACATAATTGCCGTTTTTATCCGTAGCCGGTACTATTTCATACACCGCGGAATAGTTGAGACCGTCACGGTTCTTAATGTCGTTATTGTACAAGGTAAGATTACCTTCTCCAGGGGCTCCTTTCTCTATCCAGCGAATGTCATGCTGGTTGTACAATTTTTGATCAGTAGAATCGCCGCGGTGATAATTTTTAGGATTTCCCCAACGATAAAGAAAATCGCCACCCTTACCCCAGCGACCTCCTGTATGGCTAGCTGCTTCTTTTGTGCTGGTGCTGTGATCAATAATGAAAATCTCATTCAACTCCGGCGAGCTAAAAGCGATTTGATCTAGGTCAGGGTTATACTTGATAGCATTAACATGGTAAACGTCAGACCCCATGTTTTCGGCTGTCTGGTTTCTCCACGGCATTCGGCCTTGTTTCCTCATCTTATCCAGGCTGTCTGGGGTAATAATCGGTATAGGATGTCCCACATTTATATCTAATAATTGCGGCTGTTCTGCGGGCTTGCCGTAGTTCTTTTTTTGGGGTCGAAGTCTTGGATCATGTGATCCCATATATGCCATTCCCACACTACTTTACCTCCGCGTTCACCATCGGGCTTTATTTCCACAATCTTATCAGGCCATAGACCGGCTTTCGGTATTAGCTTAGGCTTTCTGCCTGCAGCCAACACTTCCGCTACAGTTTTGGCTTCCCATGCAATAGCAAGGATATTTCCATTTGGCATTACTGCAAAGTCATGGTGAGCATGTTCTTTTTCATTTGCATATTCAAAGTCCCACACTATTTTACCATCCCATGTTATCCTTTGTAATCGCCCGGCTTCGCCACCTCCTGCAAAGACCGGAAAATCGGGATCACCTGCATTTTGAATAAGTGAACCATCATTTTGCAGATAAGATACCCTCGCGGAACCTCCATAATTTCCTTTCCATTCATGAACTACCTCGCCTTTCCGGTTTATAAGATAAACAGATGCAGAATTAGGAACGGCATAAATTACATAGCCATCTGCTAAACCTTCAGATGTAGTGGTTACACCACGCGGAATGCCGAGGCCAAACATGTTTCTGTCTGGCGGTGTTTTCTTAGCTAATGTATCGTTACTATTTGGGTGAGGCTGCGAGTATGATAAGATTGAGATGAATATACATATCTGGAGTAGCAGGAACGTTCTTTTCATTTTAAAATGGTTGATGTTGATTAGGGATAAAAATTATTGGAACAAAAACGGTGAAGTAGCGGGGCTTGCTTTTACATTCTAATTTAATAATTTGAAACCAGATTTCATAGCCTGTTGTAATAAAAGAATGTTTACTAAAGAAAGTTGGGAAAAAGCTTGTATTAGTATAAACTTCTCTATATCTTATTGTGTCACACCTCTAAAATTCTTAACCATGTCAATTAAAATTATTGGAGCCGGTTTTCCACGTACAGGAACAAATACATTGAGAGAGTCTCTTGAACAACTGGGTTTTGTAAAGACCTATCATATGAAGAACCTGCTAACAAATCCTCATAATCTTCAATATTGGATTACCCTGAAAGAAACAGGAACGACGAATTGGGAGGCCTTGTACGATGGCTACCAGGCTACTGTAGACTTTCCCGCTTACCCATGGTATAAGGAGCACTTGACACGTTATCCTGATGCTAAAGTAATTTTGTCTACAAGGCCTTTTGAAAAGTGGCACGAAAGCGTGTACAGCACTATTTGGCAAGCGCAAAACCCATCAGAAGAACAAAGGGCCGAAATGCAGCAAAAGATAGCGGCCAATCCGGGATTGGCAAAATCAATAAAATGTGTGCAGTTTGCTAAACAGGTAATTATGGAAGAGCACTTTCAAGGTAGATTTTTGGATAAAACTTTTGCTGAAGAAGTATTTAATAAACATATTGAGGAAGTCAAAGCATCGGTGCCCGCCGATAAACTACTTGTTTACGATGTAAGCGAAGGTTGGGCACCTCTATGCAATTTTTTGAATGTACCGGAACCACAGGAACCATTGCCTCACACAAACAAGAGGGAGGATTTTAAAGCTATGTTAGAGGAACTAATGAAAGGAGAATTAGTATAGGGTTTCAGAAAGCAATAAATGAAGGGTTCAACAAATCTTCTTTATTATACTGCAGTTCTGTTTGTAAGTCTGTCTGATACATACCTTTGTTTAATGAACGTAGAATAGCGTGACCTGCTGCTGTATCCCATTCCATGGTCGGTGCTATCCTTGGGTAAATATCTGCAGCACCTTCTGCTAATAGCATAAGTTTCAATGAACTTCCCATAGAAGAAAAGCTGGCATTGCGGAACTGATCCATAAAAGCTTTTGTCTCTTCATTAAGGTGCGATTTAGATGCAACAACGGTTATGGATTCTTTTTGCCGAAGTTCTTCTAGTGTTTGTTTTTTTGGGTTGTAGGGTAATTGTACTTGCCTGCCATTTTCTATTTTGTAAACGCCTGTTTCTTTAGAGCCATAGTATAAAATATCGAGATAAGGTGCATAAATGACACCTGCAACTGGTACGTTAGTGTGCATCAAAGCTATATTAACTGTAAACTCACCGTTTCTTTTTATAAACTCCTTGGTACCATCTAAAGGATCTACCAGCCAATACCAATCCCAGCCTTTACGTTCCTCGTACGGTATGTGCTTACCTTCTTCCGAAAGCAGAGGCAGAGCTGTTTCATCTAGTCTTGAAGCAATGATATTGTGAGCTGCTTGATCAGCAAGGGTTAATGGTGACTGATCATTCTTGATATCAATTCCAAAATCTCCAGAAGCATAAATTTCAAGAATAGCTTTTCCTGCCTGTAACGAAGATTCCTTAGCTAATTCTAACAGTTGTTGTACGTTAATCATGTTTTCGTCTGTTATGGTTATCCTTTTAAATGCTGTAGGAGATGTGTTCCCTTTGGAGAATCATGACGGGCTCTACATATTCGATTATCTTATTTACAGACTCTTCCACCGTTTCCTCTGCAGTGTTTACCTCGATGTCTGGAAATGCAGGTGCGTCATAGGGAGCACTAACGCCGGTAAAATTTGGGATAAGACCTTTTCTTGCCTTGGCATATAGTCCTTTTACATCACGCTCTTCACAAACTTCTAAGGTGCAGTTTACATACACTTCAATAAACCTCTTTTCTCCCACGATCTCTTTTATGGCCATCCTGTCTTCACCACAAGGTGATATAAAAGAGCAGATAACTGCAAGACCTGCATCCAACATAAGCTTTGATACCTCCCCAACTCTTCGCAAATTTTCTTTACGATCATCTTCAGAGAAACCTAAGTCTTTGCAAAGACCATTACGAACATTATCACCATCAAGCATAAACACTTTGTAGCCCTGAATAAAAAAATAACGCTCAAGGCGAAGTGCCAGAGTTGATTTACCTGACCCTGATAAGCCGGTAAGCCATATGAGATGAGGCTCCTGTATCATCGCTTCTTTACGTTGCTGATAGCTAATATCTGAATCGAAGGGAAAGATAATATGCATCATAGGTATAAATTATAGTACCATGAAATAAAAAGAATGCAGGCGATAGTATATATAACTGTAAGCGGAAAGCCAACCTTAAAAAAATCTTTAAATGCATAGTTGCCGGGTCCATATACCATTAAGTTAGTTTGGTAGCCAATAGGCGTCATAAAGTCGCCGGAAGCTGCAAAGGCTATAGCAATCATAACCGGAGTTGTGCTTATGTGAAGTTGCTGGGCCAGTGAAACAGCTAATGGAAACACAATCGCAACAGCGGCTGCATTAGAGATAACAGCGGTAGTGAATAAAGTAACGGTAAATAACAATGATATCGCTACTATTGGCTTGTTACCGCCCAACTGCAATAAGCCTTCTGCTACCCATTGTGCCGCACCTGTTTTAGCAAGTGCCTGTCCGATAGCTAGTGATGATACAAGTAGTACGGCCAGATCAAAATCAAAAGATTTTCTTATTTCATTAAAGCGCAACGTTTTGGTAAAAAGGAATATGGTAATAGCAAGTGTTGCCGCAATAAACAAATCAAGAACACCTGTTATACCTAGCACCAATAACAATAGTACTGCAAAGGGTGCCATCTTTTTAAGCAGTGTTTTTCTTTCCTTTATTAGCTGCACATCATGCTGTTTCAACAGGAACAGGTCACTTGAATTTTGCATCTGATCACCGCCTAACAACAGCATTAAATCCCCTGCATTTAAAATCGTTTCCCCTACCGACCCTGCGATGCGTTTGCCCTCCCTGTGAAGCGCAATTATTGATGCGTGATAATGTTCGCGAAAGTTTGACTCCTGCACTCTCTTTCCAATTAAAACTGAGTTTGCAGGTATAATAGCTTCTACATATTGATGGTGGCGGTATTTATTCAATGTGGTACTGTTTGGCAGACTAAGACCATCTACTTCTTTAACGAGTTGTGCTATAGCAGTCGTGCGACCGGAAAAATATAAATGATCCCCTTTCTGAACAACCTCTTCCGGCCGAACAGGAAACAGAGATGTTCCATTACGAACAATTTCAAAAAGGTAGATGTCTTTTAAATGGCGCAAATGTGTTTTGATACTTTCACCTATCAATTGTGAAGAAGGTTCCACCACTGTTTCCACTACATATTCTTTTAGGTTTTCTTCCATTTCTTTGGTAGCGCTCTTTTTTTCGGGCAGTAAATGGTAGCCAATGAAATATAAATAAGCCAATCCTAAGACAGCCACTATCAAACCCAGAAAAAGAAAATCAGTATAATGCAATAAAGGAAGCTTAGCCTCAGCAATAAGTCCGATAAGCAATAGGTTAGTTGAAGTGCCAACGACAGTAATCATCCCGCCTAAGATAGTAGCAAACGATAGGGGTATCATAAACTTTGAAGCAGGCAACTTATTTTCGTCTACCCAGTTCTTCACGTAAGGAATCATAAAGGCTACAATGGGAGTATTATTTATAAAGGCAGAAGTTGAAGACACAAAAAGCATCAGTCGGAGTAAAAATTGCTTGGGCCTCAATTCTGCTTTAAAGAGATAATGGAAGAAGCGGTTGCCGAAAGCTTTTTGAAACCCGGCGGCAAGAATAACGAGTAAAAAGATAACCACGATTTGTTTGTTAGATAAGCCCTGTAAAATTTCCTCCGGGGTAAGAATGCCTGAAATGAGGAAAGTGAAAACAGCAAACAGGAATAACAACGACGGCCTGGACCAATTGCTATATAAAGCAATTATAAGTAGACCAATAGTTGTTATTACAATAAAAGATGACATGTGGAAGTTTATGGCAACGATACAAGCAGAGCATGAGAAGAGAAAAACTGGCATTATATCAATGTCTAACAAAATACATAGCGTTTAGCAAAAATCAAACAATATTTTGCAGCCTTACTAACGCTATATATTGACACAGGTGCCTGCAAAAGGTGCCACACTTTGCAATCCAAACAGTACTGTGACACCTTGAAGGGCTGAAAAGCTTTTAATCAATTGGATGGCCTCCTATCAGCATCGCCCAAATGAAGCAGATGAGTATGCAATTAACGCTGAAAGGATAAAAAAATTGGCGAAGTATGATGTTTAATGATAGTCCAAAAAGGAAAATACCTTCCAAAAGATCATCTAAGGGCAAATTTCAAGACAGATTATTTTAGGATATGTGGGAACTTTGCTTTTAATTTTTTAGCCTTTGTAAAAGGGGAAGAGTTTGTGAAGCATGAGCAATTTAATGGATTAAGAAATTGGATTGCGACCGGAGGCGAATACGGTTTAGTTAACATAGACCATAAAAGTGGAAATCCACTACTAAAAAGTAGGTTCAGATCTTCCAAAAGATGCACATTTTATATACTTTACTTCAAGTGAGCAAACCCTAATTTCTGAAATTTTTTTATACTATGAATACAGTGTTATCGTATTGCTAGCAATAAATTAACGGAAAGGGTTGGCACAGACGCTTTCATTTGTGACTGGAGAAACCGTAAAGAATATAGACTTGCAGAGTACGTTCGTAAAATTCAAACGAAATCAAACTGTAAGTCTTAGAAGCGATTTTTGGTTCTGACGCATCTGTTATAAAAGAGGTTAATTAAAAGAAGCAGTAGCCAATTTATGCAGCTAATGAACAAAAGGTTTTGAAGTAGGTATTCATAGCAAAACTTACTTGTCCCTTTTTAATCATTCTTACTATTTCTATTCCTGACAATGTTCTCGATGCTGACTCAAAACTCTTAAATCCTAACATACCTTGGGTTCGCCATTTTATAAATCGATGATCTCCTTCTACCCTCTTGTTTAGATACTTACATTGCCTAATTCTTATTCTCTTTAAACGTCTCTTATTGTAAGTTCTGATTGCTTCCCTGTTTGCACCGCTCTTATCTATATTAATCACTTTAGGACAGCCATTATTATTGATTGCCTTTAGGAGAAATTTATGTGCTGCTAATTTACTTCTCCTCCTTGTTAGTAGAAAGTCTATAGTATTGCCTTCCTTGTCAACAGCTCTGTACAAGTACATCCACTCACCCTTCACCTTAATATAGGTTTCATCCATTCTCCAGCTATTAGTTACTGAATTCTTTCTCTTCCTTAAAGCTTCTTCAATTAATGGTGATCTACTGCCACTCCCCTGATAGATAATAACTGCTCTATGTCTCGATAACGTAAGCTAAATCTTAATTTAAAATATACTGCCTGTAGAATAATCTCTTTAGGGAGCAATGACCTTTGAACATCTTATAAAGTTAGTCCTTAGGTTAATTGATTAAGCAGGTGCGACAGAACTGATTTTTTTGCAAATTAAGATTTAAGAATAGTTGTTCTAAAACCGAAAGTTTCAATTCACAAATTATGAACTGTTTGGGTACCTCTGTACGGCTATGTTGCTCTTTGTAAAGCTATGTAAGATAAAATCTGAAAAGCTATAGCAGTTCGACTAAAAGTTAGACTAAATAAAAAAGGCCATTGATAATCAATGACCTAATTCATCTTCTGCGGACCGGACGGGACTCGAACCCGCGACCTCCGCCGTGACAGGGCGGCATTCTAACCAACTGAACTACCGATCCAAAACTGATTAAACTCTTATTTTCTTGTCGATTCAAACTGCTTTTTTTGAGCCTCTGAAATCAACTTTTTGCCCTTTTACGAACGGTAAGTTGTTATTTTGGGATTGCAAAGATAAGGGGAAAGAGATTTTACAAACAAAACTTTCTTGAAAAAATTTCTACGCTTAATTTTACCCGATAACCAACAGATATGCCAGAATATCCGAATAGACAATTCTTAAATTTCGAACAACCTATTAAGGATCTATACGAGCAAATTGATCAAACAAAGAAACTTGCAGATAAAAATTCAAAGGTCGATTATAGTCAAACTCTCATTCAACTCCAGAATTCAATCGTAGATAAAAGAAGAGAGATTACGGAGCATCTTACTCCATGGCAAAGAGTTCAATTAAGCCGCCACCCCGATAGACCCTATACACTGAAGTACATAGATAAGATGTGTACAAACTTTATAGAGCTTCATGGTGACCGGAATGTAAAAGATGATAAGGCAATGGTTGGTGGGTTTGCCCAATTGGAAGGCGAGACTGTAATGATAATAGGCCAACAAAAAGGGATAAATACCAAAATGAGACAGTTAAGAAATTTTGGTATGGCAAACCCTGAAGGCTATCGGAAGGCGCTAAGGTTGATGAGGCTGGCTGAAAAATTTAATAAGCCCGTCATTACTTTAATTGATACTCCGGGTGCGTTTCCTGGTATGGAGGCTGAAGAAAGAGGTCAAGGCGAAGCGATAGCCCGCAACATCTATGAAATGATCAGGTTAAAAGTGCCTGTCATTTGCATTATTATTGGTGAAGGAGCAAGCGGCGGAGCATTAGGCATTGGGGTTGGTGATAAAGTTTTTATGCTCGAAAATTCCTGGTACACCGTTATCTCTCCCGAGAACTGCAGTTCGATCTTATGGCGTAGTTGGGACATGAAAGAAAAGGCCGCCGAACAATTGAAGCTAACTTCCGACAACATGTTTGAATTTGGTCTTGTTGATGGCGTAATACCGGAGCCAGTAGGTGGTGCGCATTGGAACTATGATGAAGCAGCTTTAATTTTAAAAAACTACCTTGTTCCAGTGATTAAAGAACTTAAGCAAATTGATCCGGCAGAAAGAGTTAAACAAAGAATTGAAAAATTTGGCAAAATGGGTTTCTGGGAGGAATTGCCAGAATAAATAATAATATTAACACAGAAAAATGTCATTAAGAGATACATTAAAAGGTACAGGTGTCGCTCTGGTTACTCCATTCGATGAAAACCAGGATATTGATTTTGATGCTTATGGAAAACTTATAGATTTTGTCTTACATGGTGGAGTAGAATACCTGGTAGTTTTGGGTACAACAGGTGAAACTCCCACAGTCAGCAGGTCAGAAAAAATAGATATACTTGAGTATACTTTTGATAAAGTCGGTTCGAGTGTTCCCATTGTGGTAGGTGTGGGCGGTAATAACACCAAGGACGTCATTACTGACCTCGAAACCTATCCCCTCCAAAAAGCAACGGCGATATTAAGTGCAAGCCCGTATTATAACAAACCCTCCCAGGAAGGCTTGTTTCAGCACTATAAACTTCTTTCAGAAGCTGCACCAAAACCTGTTATCTTATACAATGTTCCAGGTCGCACTTCGAGTAACATTGCAGCTGAGACAACTATTCGATTGGCCACCGAGTGCTCAAACATAATGGGTATGAAGGAAGCTAGCGGGAATATGATTCAGTGTTTTCATATTTTAAAAAACCGCCCTTCAGAATTCTTAGTTACCAGCGGCGATGATCATCTTGCTTTGTCTTTAATTGCAGCAGGGATGGACGGAGTTATCAGTGTGGCCGCCAACTGCTTTCCTAAAGATTTTTCAGAGATGATCAGGCAGTGCCTTGCAAATGATTTTAATAGTGCAAAAGGACTGTTATTTAAGATGCTTGAAGGTTTTGACTTACTCTTTGCAGAGAACAACCCATCCGGCGTAAAAGCGGTATTGGCAGAGTTAGGCGTCATTCAAAACTACTTACGCCTTCCTTTAGTTCCACTGAGTGAACCATTTCACTTCCGGGTTAAAGAATATCTTAAGTCATATGTAAGCGCCTGACAAATAGAAAGAATCTTTTTATAACCTTCTTACTTTAATATTTTTAAACCATACTTTTTGGCCATGATGCTGTAGCATAATAAGCCCGTCTGTTGACTTACCATAAACCGGGTTTTTACTAAACTTGCTTTTCGCCAACAATTCGTTCATTTGTGGTGAGTTCATTTCGTATTGCACCACCTTTTTTCCGTTGAGCCAATGCTCTACATGATTGCCTTTTACAATCAATTTTGCATTGTTGTATTCACCTACCGGTTTTAATTTCTTGTTAGTTGGAATGATGAGATCATACAAAGAACCTGCAGAACGAATGGCGGCAGTATCATTGAAATTTATATCGTCCAATAACTGCATTTCATAATTATCTAACCAGTTAGGACTATTGCCATTTCCAGATTGGTGCTGCAGGGTTTCCTGCATATGAAAGAAGACGCCGCTATTACCTGCTTTAGCTACTTTCCAATCAAAAACAAGTTCAAAGTTTTTATAGGGTTCTTTGGTAACAATATCAATATTTGGTACGCCGGTTTGCGTTGCTAAAGCTCCATCTTCGACCTTCCAGGCCTGGGCGGGAAACGATTGCATATTGTAACCTCTGAATTTATCTGTTGACCCTCCGTTGAACAAAATTGTCCATTTACCCTTTTGAGCTATAGATGAAGTTGCAAGAAAAACAAGTAAGGCAAAGAAGCAAATAGTTTTTGTGTTCATAACAAACAATTGAATTTTTCAGACTTTGATTAGATTAAAATCGCTTTGCCTTGTCGCTGCCCTGTGAACAAAAAGTACAAGCGAGTGACACAACCAAAGCTTAATTATTGACTGGTGCTAAGTTCAATAATATTATTTATAATTCATTTATTGTTTTATATGTAGAAAGGGCTGTGATTGATTAATGTCTTCTTAATTAACAATCTCGCTTTTAGGTTTTACTTGTCCAATTCTTCTATTTAAGAAAAAGGAGCATAAATTGATATGCTCCTTTTTATAATTCTATAGGGTTATCTAACTAATTCCGGCCATCTTTCTTATCCTGTTTACGGCCAAAGATATAACCACCAGCCGCTCCGACGATACCACCGATAACCGCACCTTTGGTTTTATTCTTGCTGATCACTGCTCCAATTACCGCACCTGATGCACCACCAATTGCACCACCTTTAGCGGCTTTACTCCACCCTTCATTTTTTGCAGGCACTTCGGCAGGAGCAGGAGTTGATGCTACGTCGCCATTACCTTCACCAGAAGTAGAAGCTCCACTGCCGGCTGTTCCTTCAGTACCCGTTGTTCCACGACCGTAAGTTTCTCTTTTCGATCCCGGATTTGTGGGTGTAGGAGCCTTGGCGATACCTGGATTTTCAGGTTCAGGAGCTTTATAAACAGGACGGCTTGAAGATCTTGAAGTTTTTGCTACACGAGACTGTTTAACGGGAGCATCTCTGTAAACTATAATTGTTTTTGGTTTTGCTTCCACTGCTGGAGCCTCTTCAACTTCAGGCGCTATCTCGTTTACACCAGGACTTGTGTAAGTCTGTTGAGTTTGCAATTCCTGTTTTTGTTTCCATTCTTTATAATCACTGAGGCCTATAGTATCTGCATTAACAGCCGATTGATTGACGCTCGCTTGTTCTGCAGGTTTGTTGTTGCTACACGATACAAAAACTGCAGCTATAGCAATTGAAAGTATAGTTTTTTTCATTGTTGTATAGTTTAAAGTCATCGTTTTAATGACAACCGAAGAATACAAACAAAGCGCCAACTTTCACCGGTTAAGAAAGGTTTAACAAGTATTTTTAATGCCGGCAATTTTAAAGAAAGCACGTGAAGAAGATCCCTTCAATTGCTTTTAAAATTCAGAGAAAAACTATAAACGTAGTATGTGGCAGTGCTATTAGAAGGCAAGCTTCTCAACCTTAAAACGAGGATTTGCATAAAGAAGATTTATTAAAAAATATCAATTTCCCGGGTATTTCAACGTGTTTAAATTCAAGTAGTTTTCCTATTGCACTTGTTATTTATTGTTTCTACATTTATAGCCGGATTTGTTTTTAAGATGGGTTACGGAAACTATGCAAAGCACCACCCCAACTAATTTTTTTGTCACGCATCTTCAGCTTTGAATTACAGCCAGGACTTCAAGTTTAACCTCTTCCATTTATATTAAAGAGTAATTGTAACAATTATTGGTGCGTTCACCGGGTTGCATCGCATCATATTATCTGTTTAGGTAAAAATTAGAAAAGTTGGTTTTGTAATCTTTCCTGACTTATCCTATCAACCGCTTCGAATTTAATCACATTCAAAATTCTAATTTTATGAGTTCAAAAACTTTAGCTCAAAGCGTCGTAAGCGGCAATGGAAAAGGCGACCGCGCCGGGGAAACTTCTCATGAAGATCCAATGATGAACCAACGTACTTCACAAGGATCCGAAAGTTCTTCGGGGTCTGAAACAGAAATTGAAGATGTAGAAGGTTACAACATTTTCAAGCCTGGCGAAAGCGATAAAGAAGTCACAAATGGTAAAGAGTCAGAAGCATTTGAAATGGATGAAGCAACTCTTGAAGAAACCGGATTATCATTGTCAGGGAACGAAGAACAACTTTTAGATGCCTTCTATGCCAGTTATGGAAATCTAAAAAGTGAAGCGCTTCGTCAAATTCAGGAAGTCATTATCGGGGCTGACAACAGGGTAAGAATAAGCCCAACAACCACTTACCCATGGCGGGCTATTTGTGCGTTGAAAATCACAGCTCAAAACGGAACACGGTGGATTGGCACAGGATGGCTAATCTCTCCACGTACTGTTATAACCGCAGGTCATTGCGTGTACATGCATGATGAAGGTGGGTGGGCAAGAAGTATAGAAGTTATACCGGCTATGAATGCCGGAACGAAGCCTTATGGCTCTGCAAGCAGTTCCACTTTGAGAAGTGTTACAGGTTGGACGGTAAATAAGAACAGAGAAAATGACTATGGAGCAATCATTTTACCTTCCAGTTTCAGGCCTGGAGATAGTACCGGCTATTTTGGTTATTCAGTAAAAAACGATCCCTATCTTTTATCATCTGTGCTTAATCTTTCAGGATATCCTGGCGATAAACCTAATGGAAACGAGCAATGGTTTATGGCTTTGAAACCAAAATCTGTTTCCAGCCGGGTAATTACCTACGATATTGATACAGTTGGTGGACAAAGTGGAGCACCAGTCTGGCTGAAAGTAGGCGAATCGCGTAGTTGTGTTGGAATTCATACAAACGGTCATGGATCCGGAAATTCTGCAACCCGCATCGTAACTGCTGTTTTTAATAATTTGCAGACGTGGAAGAACCTCGGGTTATAAAGTCATATTTGATTTTAGAAATCAAAAAGATGCAAGTCGTGAATGGCAGATATATAGCAACCGTTTGCCGTTTACCATTTGTCTGTCTGAACTCTTTCAGGTTACTAAAATTACCATCGACTATTTTGTTGTTAGCTTTTCTGCTTTTTAGCTCTAATTGTAAAACAAGGCCAAAAATAATGCAAACAAAAGGCACGGTAAAGGGAATACTTCATGACCAATCGGGGAAACCGTTAAGTGACGCAATCGTGATGATTGTAAGTGGTTCGTACGAATTTAATGATATTGCTTCTGTCTCTAATGAAAATGGCGAGTTTCGACTATCCAACATCACTATCCCTGGTAAGTATGTTTTGCAAATTCAAAAAGACGGCCAGCAAAAAAATAAGGAAGTAGATATTCAGAATAAGGACATACAGATTAAAATAAGTTTTTAGTCGTTTTTGTGTTAAGTGGCCGATAAAGATGATTGTTTTATCGACCACTTTTTCATAAGTAACTTTTCTCCCATAACGTCTACGCCTTCTGCCCGGGAAGGTCGCAAGTTGCTTCTTCTGCAACTTATTGTAGAAACGACTAAGAAATCTTCCAAAAAGTGCAGTCGCCCATGCTTAATTATTTTTTTTCAAATACTTTTACCAAATAACTTCTACTACAAAAAAGTATTATTGAAAACAATCAATAGGATATCATCTTCGATACTAATTGTTGAAGATGATGAAGATGACATTTTCATATTGAGGCAAGGATTTGATGAGCTTGAATATTCGTCTGTAAGCTTTTTTACGGATGTAATATCTGCCATCAATTATTTAGAAGTTACAGAAGATGAATCACTGCCAACATTGATTGTTACCGATTTCAATCTTCCTGGAATTAACGGGTTTCAATTTGTAAAGCTTTTAAAAAATCATCCCAGGCTTTTAGACATACCCGTCATTGTACTAACTACATCTATGTCTGCAATGAACAGAAAATTATTTTTAGATGAAGGAGTGTCAAAGGTTATTATTAAGCCTGATGCTTTTGATCAATACAAACTTGTGGCTAATGATTTAAAAAAACTAGCCAACAATTCTTCATTGCTTTAAAAAAATTCATACCTGTTTTTAATATTACCTCATCACTTGCTACTACCTCCCCTCTTTTACTTTCATGCAATTTTTATGGCAAAAAAAATTAGCTTTGATACTTCAGGTAAAAAGTAAATGCAAAACTTGTAAGGTAATTTTTCGTATTCAGTCAAAAATACCTTTCTACAATCAACCTCTTTGTCATATGAAAATTAAACACTGTTTAATTCCCTTTTTAGTCGTTCTTTTCTCGTTTCAACTAAATGCTCAAAAAAACAGGAAAGCTGTTGCTTCAAAAGCAAAGAAGAATTCTTCCTCACGCCTCCATGCTAACACTGAACTTACCAAAATGAATACATTAGACAAAAAAGCTTTTCAATCAACAATTGATGGAAAAAGCACAGACTTATATTTTCTCAGGAACAGGAATAATTATACGGCGGCCATTACTAACTATGGTGGAAGAGTTGTAGGTATGTGGGTACCAGATAGAGAAGGCAAATTTACCGACGTTGTACTTGGACTTGCGTCAATAGATGAATACCAGGGACCGGCGGGCGGAGCATTTGGAGCCTTAATTGGCCGTTATGGAAATCGAATAGCAAAAGCTAAATTTTCAATAGACGGACAATCCTATACTCTTGCAGCCAATAACGGACAAAATTCAATTCACGGCGGCAGAAAGGGATTTCAAAAAGTAGTTTGGGATGCAAAACAAATCAATGATAAAACACTTGAGTTGAGATATACGGCTAAAGATATGGAAGAAGGCTTTCCCGGAAATCTACAGGTGAAAGTCACCTACACCTTAACAGATAACAATGAACTTAAAATAGATTATGAGGCTGTAACAGATAAGAAAACGGTTGTCAATCTTACCAATCATTCTTACTTCAATTTGAACGGAGAAGGAAGTGGCCCAATCACAAATCATACTCTTCAAATAAATGCCAGCAATTATACTCCTGTTGACGAAACTTTAATTCCGATTGGCATAATTGAACCGGTTGCAGGAACACCTTTAGACTTCACTTCTCCTACTACCATTGGTTCGAGAATAAATAGTGATCATGAGCAAATAAAAAAGGGCAGCGGCTACGATCATAATTATGTCATCAATAAAAGCGGTGTAAAAATGTTGGAACTTGCTGCAACAGTCACAGGCGATAAATCAGGTATTGTAATGGAGGTCTATACCAGCGAACCGGGAGTGCAGTTGTATACAGCAAACTTCAATAAAGGAACGTACACGATGAAAGGTGGCGGAAAGGACGATTACAGGTCGGCCTTTTGTTTAGAAACACAGCATTTTCCTGATTCACCAAATCAGCCTTCATTTCCTTCAACCGTCTTAACTCCCGGTAAAACTTATAACACAACAACTGCTTTCAAGTTCACTTCAACTAAATAAATTATAATTTCCTTTTCAGTTTTCAGGTAAACAAGAAAGTCAGGGATCACCTGACTTTCTTGTTTACTTCGGTTATACTACCATAAATATGTGACGACCATCAACTACTTCGGGCATATCAAGACGCAGGTGAAACCTGGTAACCTCCTGGCTGCTTCGTCTCTTCTACCCTATTCTCTGCAATTTCATTTGATCCTTTTACAGCAATCAATGTTATTATCGCAGATAGAAACAGGGCACCGGACATAAAGATATAAGACGCACCAAAACCCCCTGTGCTACCATTTAAATAACCAACAAGATAAGAGCCTGCAAATGATCCTAAAGCCCCAAAACTGTTGATTAGAGCAATCGCTCCACCAGCAACATTACGAGGCAGGATTTCGGTTATAATTGCAAAGAAAGGCCCGTAAGGTGCATACATCGCAGCTCCGGCAATCACAAGTAACACAAATGACAACCAAAAATTAGTTGTCCCTGTTAGGTATGAACCATAAAACGCAATAGCACCGATCAACAAAAAAGGCCAAACAAAAATTTTCCGTTTCAAAGTCTTGTCAGAAAAATAAGAAGCGCTGAGCATTCCTATAATAGCAAATACATATGGAACCGATGAAAGCCAACCGGTTTTTACAATATTCATATCGGGCGCCGCATTAATGATTGAAGGCAGCCACATAACGAATCCGTATACTCCAATACTCCATAACGCATATTGCAGGCACAGCAGAATAACCGTCTTTGATTTGAAAGCTGCTGCATAATTCTTTACCGGCTTTATACCTTCTTGCTCTTGTTGTAGTTTGTCTTCTAATGCTTGCTTTTCCGGTTCAGATAACCACTTCGCATTTTTTGGCGTTTCATCTACCAACCTCCACCAGAAAAAAGCCCAGACGATCGCAGGTAGCCCTTCCCATATAAACATCCATCGCCAACCAACCGCTTTAATCAGGTATCCCGATAAGATAGACATCCACAGAATAGTAGCCGGATTACCAAGTATCAAAAAAGTGTTTGCACGAGAACGTTCTGCTTTTGTAAACCACTTACTTAAAAAAATCAACATCGCAGGCATTACTGCGCTCTCGACTACACCAAGCATAAAACGAATTACAATCAGCATGTTTACATTGCTAATCATACCTGTCGCCATTGCAAGTCCGCCCCAAAGAATTAATGACCAGAAGATAAGTTTCTTTGCACTCTTGTTTGCTGCGTACAATGCTCCCGGAATTTGAAAAAAGAAATATCCCAGGAAAAATAATGATCCTAATAACGAAGAAATTGATGGGGTAATATTCAGGTCCTTAGCCATCCCTCCTGCCGCGGCAAAACCAAAATTTGCACGATCGAGGTAAGCAAGACTATAAGTGATAAATGCTATCGGTATTAAACGATACCAACGCTGCATAGCAATCGAAGTGGGCATAGAAATAACAGGTTTAATTTAAACTTTCTAATGTAGATATGCAATTTCAAATTCCTTCTTTACCAGGTTCTTTTACTCATCACTTTATCCAATTCAGCACGTGTCATTTTTCCTAACTCCGGGTGTTGTTCAAGCCATTTCAAAAAAGCGCTCTTAATGTCATCTGTCCATTGGCTGTCTATCTGGCCGGTCGTGTACTTTCCCGATTTTACCATTTCAAATCCAAACTGATCTTTACGTGTTACAAATTCAGCCGTACTTACAACCTGTTCCGCAAGATGAGCTGGCACAAAAAGGACTCCTTCACGCTGCGCTATTACCAAATCACCCGGTAATACCATTACATTTCCGATTCTTATAGGCGTATTCAAACCCATTAGAACCATTTCTTCTAAAAACGAAGGATGAAAGTCGCGTACAAAAGCGTTAAATCCTTTTATTTCCTGCAGGCCTTCGATGTCTCTTGCCGCACCGTTAAAAACTACCCCATTTCCGGTTTTACTAAAAATAGCATTACCAAGAGTTGATCCCATCAACGTTCCTCCGGCAATTTTACCGAAGCCATCTGCTACATATACATCTCCTTTCGTCAGCGTTTCTATAGGCCACGAGTTGGTATTACCCTTCCTGCCCAATGTTACTCCCCGCGCCTTAATATTCTTTTCGATATCGGGCCTGGTAGGCATGAACATAGCCGTGACAGCACGACCAACCACAGGTACATTATTTTCTACCATTTTCCAGTTGCCCTCGAACTGGTTCGTATAGCCTTCATTTTTTAAAACCGTCCATGCGTCATCTATACCAATGTTTTTCGCCCTTCTTAATAATTCATCCGAAATTTTTGGACGACCATCTGAGAAGCGCTCCCCTTTCCACTCTGACGTAAGAAAGATCAATTCATCTTTAGAAATCGTTTGGCCAATGGAAGAATTCGAAATAAAAAGACTGCAAATAAAAATTATTAGGAAAGCTGTTTTTAGTTTCATTATTATCGTTACGATTTTTAGTTACGTTCGTTTATTGTCTTAGACATGATGTTTTTATGAGCCAGGCAAAGAACAAATATTAAGCATTGTTGCGTCGCACACTTGTACTTTCATTATTCATGCATCATTGGTTCGCCTTGCCGTTAAGCTTATAAATTCATCGTTTTATAAAAAGCATGCTGTAAAATCAGGTCTAATATGTCGAATATAAAAACTAAGAAGTTAATGTGCTTCTTTCTTTATATAAGCTTCTATTTCTTTTGAAGTTATAGCAGTCTTTTTTGGATATTTTTTAAACCAGTTTCTAAACTCATCTTTGATTTTATCAGACCAGTCACCGTGTACTTCACCAGACAAATACTTACCTGATTGAAGCATTTCTCTTTCAAACTCGTCCCGAAGTCCAACCATTTCTGAAGTTGTTACAAGACCCTCAACCAGGTACGCTGGAACAAACACCACTCCGTACTCATTTGCAAACACTACATCACCTGGCAACACAGATACATCACCGATGCGAATAGGAGCATTGATAGAGGTTGGTGTCATGTCTTTAATGTAAGAAGGATCACTTCCCTTGATCCACGCATTGAAACCTTTCGTCTCTTTTAATTCCTGCATATCCCTTATTGATCCGTAGAAAATAACTCCTTTACCTGTCTTACCATAAATAGCGTTACCAAGACTAGAACCGATTAACGTACCATCTTTAATTTTGCCAAAACCATCCGCTACATAAATATCATTTTTAGTTAGAATGTCAATCGGCCAGATATTAATACCGCCGTGTTGAGAACGACCTTCCGCTTTACCCTGTACTCTCACGAACGTATCAAGGTCAGGTCTCATCGGCATGAACTGGGCAGTTACTACCCGGCCGACCATAGTCTCGCCCGGCTTTAGAATAACCCAGTTTTTCTCTACCTGGTTACGAAATCCCCTGTTTCCCAGGTAGCCCCAGATTTGCTCCAGCGTACAATTTTGCAACCGCTCTAAAAGTCCATCTGATACTTTTGGACGGCCATCTGCAGACCGTTCTCCAGTCCATTTAGAAGTCAGCATTTTCACATACTCCGGTGTCGAACCCACGTGCTGCGCATTCACAAAAAAGGATGATAGAACAAAGGCGGCAAAAAATATTTTTGTCTTCATACTGTATGATTTACGATGTTATTCTTCTATGTTTTAAAATATTAAAAAACTGGTTTATTGTTTAATTGGTATCCGTCATCACAACTGTTTGCACTGGGCAAAAAAAGATCGTCTTTGTTGCGAAACAACATTTTTTGAAAAAAAGGTTTTTACCATTCGGATTTCGAAGAATTAATTACAAATAAAGAACCTGTAGATGGAGTTTTATTAGACGAAGCGAGTGAAACGAGTGCCAATCTGTTCCGCAACTTTAAGGCAAATAAAAGCGCGGACTTACATTTATTAAATCGCATATAGCATCGTTAATAGTGTTTACAAGACTACGGCAAAGGCATCACCTTTAAAAAATCTTAATCCTGTGTATCTTGTTCTTAATGATAAAAATTATCAAACAACCAATTTCGTTTCGAATATATCATAAACAGGCCGATTAATCAAATGTAGGCACAAAGTAAACTTGTTGATAAAACGAACTGCATTGGCTCTGTCGCTTTACAAATGCAAAGCCAGCTAAACTTGCAGCCATATCACCCCACATCTGCTATAGCTATTTCAAACCCCTCATAAAGGTTTATTGCTCCTGTTAAAAACATCCCCTAAAAACCCTTTCTGAAGTCACTTCAAAAAACTGTTTTGTTTACTCTTACCCCTCGACCAAACGACGTGCAGTTGAACAAATGACGAAGAAATAGGAGTTTTTGGAGAATTAAAAAAGCATATCCTAAAGTTCTTTCTAACCAGGTAGTGTAATAAACGCTCTGGTACAAAAATTTATGTAACCAAGTAAAAACACATATTTTATGGCAAAGTCAGTTAT
Source organism: Segetibacter sp. (assembly GCA_025963675.1). Taxonomy (GTDB): domain Bacteria; phylum Bacteroidota; class Bacteroidia; order Chitinophagales; family Chitinophagaceae; genus Segetibacter. Next base: position 4,913 of record JAOQAJ010000317.1, on the reverse strand, counting down.
TGGAAAGCACGTAGGTGCAGGAGCATCAAATTCATTACTAAAAGAGTTTTTTGTAGATGAATTGAAAGACATTTATTACGCAGAAAAGCAAATAGCAAAAACACTTCCCAAGATGAAAAAGGCGGCAACTTCAGAAGAGCTGAAAACAGCTTTTGAAAGTCACCTTACAATGACAAATGAACAAATTGATAGGCTCGAAAAGGTCTTTGAACTGTTAGGCGAAAAAGCAAAAGGCAAAACCTGCGAGGCAATTGAAGGAATCATTAAAGAAGGTGAAGGAATTATTTCTGAAACAGATTCTAAAACAGCAACGAGGGATGTAGGTTTAATCTTCGCCGCCCAAAAAGTAGAACACTACGAAATAGCAACTTATGGTGGATTAGCTACCCTTGCTGAAACATTAGGACTTACTGAAGTCGCTCAACTGCTACACACGACATTAGAAGAAGAGAAACAAACAGACGTTCTCCTGACTACAATCGCAGAGAACCATGTCAACTACGAAGCATCAGAAGAGAGGGTATAAAAAAGCGCATTTCTGCACAATACAAAAAGCCACAGAATTTGTGGCTTTTTGTATTGTGCAGTGCCTCAAAAGTAGAAGCTATTTATGGATGAGGTGTTGACCGGAAGCTTTAAGATAAGAGTGCTGTAAATTGAAGCAATAAGGCGCTTTCCTGCATTTACAGCAACATCATCGATTGCTCTCGGTTTAATTATTCACCTTTATTCCCTACCTTAAATTTTTAAAATACGATTGAGATGCTTAATAAGGTTACTTTATTTTCAACTTTTATTGTCTTGTCAACTTTAGTAAATGCCCAGGAGATAACGGTATCATTGTGGCCAGCCGGTAAGTTACCGAACTATCAAAAAACAACGGAAACCGAAAAAAGCGATAGCACCGACATCGTAAGAATCAGTAAGGTTCAAAACCCGGAAATAGCCGTATTTCTTCCATCTAAAAAACATGCAACGGGGCAGGCTGTAGTCATTTGCCCCGGTGGCGGTTACGGCATTCTTGCTTATAACTGGGAAGGAACCGATGTAGCCAAATGGCTCAATTCAAAAGGAATTACAGGTATCGTTCTTAAATATCGTCTTCCCAATTCAAAAAGTAATATCGTTCCCGATAAATCCCCTTTGATGGATGCACAACGTGCTATTAGAATGGTTCGCGCTAATGCAGATAAATGGAACCTTAAAAAAGACAAAATTGGAATAATGGGATTCTCGGCCGGGGGCCATCTTGCTTCTACGGCCGCCACACACTTTGATAATGGCAATTCCAATTCGCCTGACTCCGTCGAGCGTTATAGTAGCAGACCTGACTTTGCAATTTTGATGTATCCAGTTATAACCATGTCTAAACCAACCATGCATTCGGGTTCAAAAAATAGTCTTATTGGTCAAAACGCCAATAGTGAACTTTCCAATTTTTACTCCGCCGAGTTGAATGTAACCAAAGAAACTCCACCCACATTTCTTGCCCATGCAACTGACGATAAAGGTGTTCCCGTTGAAAACAGCCTTATGTTTTACCAGGCGCTAAAAGATCATAACATCCCTGTAGAAATGCATTTATATCCCAAGGGTGGACACGGTTTTGGCCTTGCACTGGGCATCCCCGAAACAGAAAGTTGGACCGACCGCTGCATCGACTGGCTAAGAAACCTGAATAAGTAACTCTGTCAATAAAAACTTTTTTGTACTTAACAGTAAGCTTCGGTTAAGCTTTTGTTGTGTCACTCACTTGTACTTGTTCATTTTCTATTCGACTTTTTCGAACAATAAATTTTAAATGTCTACACTCGTTATTGGTGTACTGAAACTGGTCTTTTTATCTTTCTTAAACCGTCATCACTTCTCTACGAAATCCATAACGCCCTTGTTCGATAGCCCTTTTTTTACCTTTTTTTCTTTTCCATTTAAACTTTCTAACTATTAAAATATCCAATAACACTAATTCGATAGTTTTAACTGTTAACCTTGTCAATGGAAACCACTTTTACTGCTGTAGATTATGCCATCATCTCAGCTTGCATTCATAACCACCGAAAGAGTCAGAAGAAGTTATTTACCTTAATAGCCCCAATCATATATACAGAAATCCTTAAAGATGGGTATGCACCAATTGAAGCTGAAGAAATTTTGAAACAGGTGTTCATAGAAATTTTCAGTACAATTGAAAACTATAAAAGCGAAGATCTATTCGATGACTGGTGTATGGAAATATACGAGAGAATAAAAAAGGCTTCTTTTTAAACAATTCATAACACCTATATCTTGCTTCCCATCGTGTGTTTTATTTGCGGATGTAGGCTTGTGTACCCACCTTTTCAATTCCGTGTCCACAGTTTTCTACAACTCATATTGTTTTCATTACGACTTCAGCTAACAGGTGCCGCCCAAACTTTTGGAATATTTATTGTTCAACTATAGCTGACCCCGCGATTAAAAAATAAAAATAATTTAAGGGGGAGCTATCAAATGACTATTCAAGATTTCAATTCACTACCGGAAAGCAGGAAAAAGGAAATAATTGTAGACGCAGAAAAGCTGGGAGAATATCGGGACAAGGATCTGGCGCGGTACGAATTGTTTCAGGTAGATGATTTTTTCGTAGAGGTAAAAGTGAGCTTTTTATTTAGATATAGAAAAATTGCCAATAGCTATTCCATCAGCGAAATTCCACGAGTTTATTCAGATTCCGCACTAAAACTATTAGTTTAAAAGGCTTAACAGACTGCAACAAATAAGCGTCAGCAAAAACTGCTACTTGCATTTAGCGGGATTAGACTTAATGTAATAAGATCTATAGGATTTCGATTTTGGATCCATACATCCTTCTAACTCAAGTATTTCTATTTTTCTAAAATCGACCGGTTGCCCTTCACTCTGCAGTGCAATAAAACCTTCAGATAGCAGTTTTCCATCCTGTTTTATTTTAGGGTCGAAATTGTTCGCCACTCCACCACCAATTTGTGGTTTTGAATATTGTAATACCGTATCTCCATTAATAATGTGTGTTACCAAAGAGTCACCCAGTACAATCAATTCTGCATTAACCCATTCGTCAGCAGGATAAGTTTTAGAGGTTGATTCAATGCAGTGTCTTGGATCGACCTTTCCTTTGAACACGACATCCGTACCGGGCGAACACATATTGCCAGTCGGTCTACGCTTTCCATCACCTAAACCTGCAAGCAACTGAAACTCGACTGAAATTGGCCAGTCCTGTTCCTTTAGAATTGTGTTTGGATCCTGCGAATGAAACATCACCCCACTATTTTTTATCGTGTACGAAGGCGCATCCTTTCTCCACTCACCCGTAATCCGATAATCGAACTTTAGTTTATAATATGAAAATGGTTTTTTATAAAACAAATGGCCATACTGCTGGTTGAATTTATCGTACTTATCATATCTCACTTTTACTATTCCATCTTCAACCCTAAAAGTATTCGCCGTATCCTCACCAACTTCATGATGGTAAATTTTTACTATCCAATCGTTTATATCCTTACCATTAAAAAGGGGCACCCACTCCTGGGTTCCGGCATTTTTTTGGGCAGCTACACAACTGGTAAAAGTTGTAATTACTGCCACTATGAGAACAAATGGAAAGTAAGATTTGATTGTAAATGCTGGTTTCATTTTTATAGATTAAACAGTGTTGACAGAGCAATGTCTGTGTCGATGTTTGAATGTAGGGCATATTACACAATTAACGAAAAAAGCTTTGAGGCTCAATGGCCTTCAAGTGATTGCTTAAAGCTACATGCCCGGGTTTTTTTATCACCGGTTGTCTGGCTTTTTTATCAAATTCGCCAGATGTTTTTGCAAAAAAACCTACATTGTTATAAATATAACAGAACTATAAAATAAGCTATATGAAAACAGTTAGTAAATTTTTCACCCTTTTCTTATTGTTGTTCGCTTGTGCAATCTCCACCGGTTTTTATACTCGAAATGCTTATCAAACAAATGGTTTAAATGGCGCCTGGATGTTGGAAAATAACAAGGACGAACAGGTACTTCTTTTTGCCGATAATTATTTTTCTCAAACAGGATACAATCAAAAAGAAAAAAAATTCCAGTTTACAAGAGGTGGAACATTTGACCTACAAAATGGCCAAATGAATACAAAGATTGAATTTGACACCAGGCGAAATGACGAGATAGGAAAACCCATCACCTATCGTTTTTCTTTAAACAATGATAAACTTACTTTAGACATAAATGGTGAAAAGCAGACCTGGAAGCAAATAGATAAGGGTGCTGATAATCTAGCCGGAACATGGAAAATAACAGCAAGAAAGCAGGATGATAAAATAGTTCCCATCCATCAAACAGGTCCGAGAAAAACCCTGAAAATATTAACAGGGACGAGGTTTCAGTGGGCGGCTATTAATCCTGAAACCAAAGAATTTTTCGGAACAGGGGGCGGCTCTTATAGCTTTAAAAATGGAAAGTATACAGAGAATATCGAATTCTTTTCAAGAGACAGCAGTCGGGTCGGTGCAGCACTTACATTTGACGGCAAGTTAGAGAACGGCGCATGGCATCACAGCGGATTAAGTTCGAGAGGCGACAGTATTTATGAAGTTTGGGGTCGGATAAAATAATATTACAACAACTCCTGGATTAAACAATTTTGAACAGCCTGTAAAACTCCTACCTGCGCGATTACAAAAATTTAGCGTTTGGTGAAGAATAATACTTTAATTCAATAAGATCATTGGGCACCGGCTTGTCATTCCAACTACGATGTATGGCCAGAGCAGTACCAAGTGCTGTAGCCTGGGCCATTGAAGCAGCAAAAACTTCCATTCCAGGAAAAGCCTCGGCAAGCAAATTCATATAAATACTGTTCTTACTAAAACCACCATCTACAAACATTCGCTTGACTT
>JAOQAJ010000314.1 GCA_025963675.1 Segetibacter sp. | reverse complement strand
CCAGGAAATCTCCTCTAAAGTGTCTTGCCCGGAATACCCCGGGAAATCGATTCGTAACACTCCTCCACCATCTTTGTCAGCAGTACTTTTTACACGTGAAGGTTTACCCTCTCTTTCTTCAGCCCATTTTTTTATTGTCTCCAAATCTGTCGTTGTATGTGAAGATGACTCTGACATAACATTTACATTTTTATGGTTAAATAATAGCATATGAGTTACTAAAACTATGCTAACCACAAATTGGGGAAGCATTAAAAACCGTGGCAAAAATGGCTTTTTATTTCGCGCCCATTGTTAACGGCCCATGTTTTGCAATTGCTATGTATTAAAATTTATAACGATGGAAAAGAAAGTTTTTGGAATTATACTTACAATTTTAGGTATAGTTGGGCTGATAGCTGCGGCAGTAAACTTTGTAAATGCAAGTAGTGGCTCTTATAATATCAAGATGATTACTGTGTACGGCATACTTGGCCTCATATTCTTCTTCACCGGCGTAGGGCTAATCAGAACAACAAAAGATAGGTCTATGTAGCCGCTGTTACCTTCGTGCTGATTTAGCAGCCAGCATCGTTGATACAGCAACAAAAAGATGCAGTGTGCGACGCAAGAATGATGATAGTAGCAATTCTGATTGTAACCAAAACCCTTCTTAAAAGTTCCTTAATGGCAAGGTTTTTATCAATAGATATTCTTATTTATAATTCAACAAATTAAATAAACTATTATGAAAAATGTTCTGATGCTTCTCAGTGCTATAGTACTTGGGTCTGTAGTTATTCAGCAAGTTATAGGTGGCAAACACAGAAAACATATCAGGTCAAGAGCAGATGATCCCACGATCCCGCAGATATCTACAAAAGCCTTTTAACTGTTGCAAAATCTTATTTTATGGTCCCTGCCGATGCGGGGATTTTTTTTATTAACAACTTTGTTCGTGCCGTTATCGCGTTTTATTTTGTTGTTTTGTTTACACTGGTTTAGCTAATTTTGTTAGCAAATGAAACGTTCCGGCACAGCTAATCTCCCCCTTCATTATGGCCACGTTCCTCAATGGCTTGCCATAAGAATGGCTAAGCTTGGCCTCGCCATTACTGAATCGATTATTGCTGAATATGGTAAAAATGAAATCCTACGCAGGTTAAGTGACCCCTTTTGGTTTCAAAGCTTTGGCGCAGTTATGGGCATGGACTGGCATTCGTCAGGAATAACCACATCGGTAATGGGAGCGTTGAAAAGAGCCATTAATCCTCATGCAAAAGAATTGGGAATTTTTATTTGTGGGGGCAAAGGAAAATCATCAAAACAAACGCCTGATGAATTGATCACTGTGGCAAACAGCACAGGCTTAAACGGACATGAACTGGTTAGGTGCAGTAAGTTAAGTGCGAAGGTTGATAACACTGCAATACAAGACGGGTTTCAATTGTACATGCACAACTTTATAGTAAGTGACACAGGTGAATGGACAGTTGTACAACAAGGGATGCACACAGGCAATAAAACAGCAAGGCGCTACCACTGGCACTCAGTAGGATTGCAATCGTTTGTAGACGAGCCGCACACTGCTATTTGTGGCCCAAACCAGGGAGTGATACTGAATATGACCGCTGCTGAAGCCAACCCGGCTCGTAATGGCGTTTTAAGTTTAACCCATGAGAAGCCGGAATTAATGATGCAGGAAATTCAGCAACTAATGATGCCGTCGCATCACGACGTAAGAAGTGAAGACATTGATTTAAAAAGGTTGGGAACAGTACTTTGGCTGGCCCACGACAATCAACCCAAAGACTTCGAAGAACTTTTATTGCTTCAAGGAGTTGGACCCAGAACAATGCAGTCATTAGCACTGGTTAGCGAAGTGATACATGGAACACCGGCGAGGTTTAAAGATCCGGCGAGATTTTCATTTGCTCACGGAGGCAAAGACGGGCATCCCTTTCCGGTTCCGATAAAAGTGTATGATGAAACGATCAGCACTTTACAAAACGCTGTTCAAAAAGCAAAGCTGGACAATAGCGATAAACAACTGGCTATAAAAAAATTGCATGAAATAGCTCGCCGTGCTGAAAAAGATTTTACTGCACAAGATAACCTTGAAGAACTTATACAAAAAGAACGGGACGATAGCTGGAAATATGGTGGCAAAACTGTTTTTGGCGATGCGAAACCGCCGCGCAAAGTTGCTAAAGGCGTACAGCTACGGATGTTTTAATTTCGGTGAAGGGAGTCATTTAGACATTACGTCAAGAGGTCATTGTCCTTTTTGAAAATTATTATGACTTTCTTCTTTCCATTTTCAAATTACTGCTTCAAACGTTCCCGCTGGTTGTCGGTATTCCGTCACTTGTCGTTCTTAAATCGTTTTCAATAGGCGTATCACCCTTTACCCACCTGGAGTTGTCATGTTGAGTTGCGACGTTTTCATTCAATATAACAGACCGTGCTTTTGGCAGAGCAGAGGGGTAATTTTTTTGAATGAAGCTTATCATGTTTTCTCTTATGAAACATCTCAGGTCAAACGCGTTTCCTGAATTAACCGCGCTTACCAGCAGGCGAACTTCAACTGTATTATCCGTCGAATCTGTTACCTGCATACCACCCACTCTTTTGTCCCACAGGTCAGAGGATTCAAGGAGTCTTTTAAACTCTTTCCTGATTTCGTCAAAGGGGGCAGAGTAATCCAAATGCAGAAAAACGGTCCCCATAATTTCTGAACTCGTTCGCGTCCAGTTTTGAAAAGGTTTTTCCAAAAAGTAATTAATTGGCAGTATCAATCTCCTTTGGTCCCAGAGGTTAAGAACCACATAAGTAAGGGTTATTTCTTCCACTTTGCCAAACTCGCCTTCAACGACCAAAGCATCATCGAGGCGTAAAGGTTGGGTAAAGGCAATTTGTAGTCCTGCGAGTAGATTTCCTAACGATCGTTGAGCTGCAAAGCCGACAATAATGCCGCTTACTCCAACGCCGGTAAGTAACCCCGTACCAATTCGCCTTAAACTGCTAAAACTAAGTAGCACAGCACCTATCGCCAGCACTACAATTATGCTGACGATCACCTTCCTTATAAATTGTATTTGTGTACGGATCTTTCTTTCACGAAGGTTATCGACCTTATTTAAATCGTATACATGATACAACAGGTCTTCAAAAATTTTGACAACAGCAATTAGTAGAAAAGAAAAAACAACAATCAAAAAGATACCGATTGTCTTATCAAGAATTTGATATTGTTTCCTTGTCAGATCCATTAAATCAAGAACCAGGTTTAGCGTAAACAGCGGTAAAAACCAGGTCAATGGTTTATTCAAACGATATACGATGGACCGGAAAAGAGAAAACTGGTTGCCTTTTTTTGCATTGATCCGTAGTAGCAAAGTTGCCAGACCTTTAAACAGTAAGCCGGTTAGAATGGCTGCTGTCGATAACAACAAGTTTAATCCCAGGGGAGGCAATTGTTTCAACTGGCTTGTCACACTATTCCACATGCATCTTCAATTTAGTTTACCGGTAAAACACAAAAAATAAGCAGTGAAGGATTTTTTGCCAGGAAAGAGGACTTTTTGGTGACCAGCATCCGAAAAACGTGCTGCATTGTTGCGTCGCACTCTTGTACTGATACACCTTATTCAACGCGATCAGGCTGGCAGGTGTCACTTTTAATTTGCATTCCCCGTCTAAATGAAAAGGGAGACTGCCGGTACAAAGAAATTTCAGCGGGAAAACCGAACCATTCTTCGTTAGCTTTAACGCTCTTTATCAAATTTTTGCATAAAAACTGCATACTGTTTTGCAAAGTTGTAACCCTTGGTCAGCAATTTGCTATTGATAAGAAAACGTATACTTCGTTGATAAACAAAGTATTCTTTACAAATCACCTAACACTAACTTGATGAAAACAATTTTTTTCTTTTTTGCGTTGATAGTTGTAGTCTCATGCAAAAACAATAGCGAGACAAGTTCTGCTAACAATTCAGCGACTAATACCGCCCCATATGCTTATACTATAGCCCACCCCGATCAATGGGAGTGGGGTGATAAGAACAATATCAGAATTGCTCTTGACGGACTTAAGGCTTATGAAAGAGGCAACATCTCTGCAGCCTTTAAGGATTATGCGGACACAGTCTTAATACAAATGGATGGCTTTGAAAGAAGACTAAGTAAAGATAGCCTCCTGTCCCTGTTTTTGCGTGAAAGAAGTGGGATTAGACGGTTGGGAATAGAGATGAATGACTTCGTTTCATTGAGATCAAAGGATGGAAAAAGTGAATACGTGTCGCTCTGGTACAAACAGTTATGGGAAGATCAAACTGGTAAAATTGATTCAATAGAATGCATGGATGATCTTGCTTTCAGGAATGGTAAAATCATCTTATGGAATGAAAAAGTCAGAAGGTATCCGGGTTATTCGCAGGAGTAAGTTTACTAATGTTCTTTAAATCTTCCCGATCCTGTAGTAAGGGGAAGTGAAGTTTTTAAAGCTTTTTAAAAAAGCTATAATAAAAAAGCCATCCCTATCGGATGGCTTACTTTCTTTCTAATAACCCTGCCTGTACTTTCACTTCTGCGGAGGAGTAGTTCCGGAACCTGTTCCTGATCCGCCTGTTCCTGATCCTGTTGTACCTGATCCTGATCCTGATCCTGTTGTTCTAGTGCCGCCACTTCTGGTTGACCTGTGCGTTCTTTTCATTGTGTGGCCTTTCTGGCCGCCTTTGTTCATCCCTCTGTTTACGTTACTTCCGCTACCGCTCCCACCTGTACCACTTTGACCTGTTCCGGTTCCACCTGTACCACTTCCTGAGCCTTCGCCGGCTGTGCTGCCAGCAGTCTGACCACTACCGGCAGTACCGCTGTGTCCGCTTGTTCCTTTGTGTTTCCCTTTACCTTGAGTAGTCCCTGATCCTGATCCTGTTTGGGCAGCAAGGGATAAACTGCCTAGTGCAAATAATGCAACGATTAATGTTTTCTTCATATTACACACTTTTTCATTAACAGCTTCAAAGTTTAGACCATAACGCGCAACGTATAACTTTAGCTGTAATATGAATTGTTGGGGAATTTTGTGCAATTGTCAATCGCTAAGATGGTTCCTCTGGCATAATCTGTACAAACTGATGGACAAATACCTTTAATATTTTTTTAATATCAGTTTGCCTGATTGTTGTAGAAGAGATCGACCTGCCCAATTCCACCTACATTCTCTTGCTACGAGCATTACGTTTTTTTCCTGTAGTGCCTTTATTCGTCGCTCCAGGCTGTGTTCCACTTTGCACCGATGTCTGTTCAGATGCTTTACTTTGTTGCAAGGCCGATTGTGAAGCAGATGCAGCAGCAGAACCGTTCATGCCGCTTCCACCAGCTCCCCCGGTACCCATCGGGCTGCCGGGTGTAGTGTCCTTGCTTCCATGATATTGTCCCGTTCCTCTCGCTTGCGCTGCAGACTTTCCCGCACTGGTCTTTCCCTCGGTCCTTCCATTTCCGGCTCCCCCTCCCTGAGCATTCGCCAGTACAGACCCTGCCAGAAAAATGGTTAAAATGAAAACCTTTTTCATAATTATACTTTTTAAAAACTACACTGTAATTCGAACCTTCACTAACTTTCTCTCCTGTTAAAGTAAAATCTCAAAACTTTTGTCAATCTCTTTCAGATAAGGCCTCTTTATATTTTTGTTCATTGTCAATATCCTCCTGCGTTATTTGCCTTTTATCATTCGGGTCAAAAGGATTATGAACAGGCAATGCTTGCTGGTCTTCGTTTTGACTTTCATTTTCGCTTTTCCCAGGTTGGTCGGTTTGGCTTTTATTATTTTCCATATATAACTGATTTTATATTTATCCTTTAAAAAATGGGGCCAGATTTTTATGAACAGCTTCACGAGCTGAGGAAAAATAAAAGAGCATGTCGGGTTAGACATGCTGTAAATAAAAATCGGTATACAGGTATTGAAACCATGTATACCGATGATGTATAATCGAATAATTTAGGGAGTTATAAAAAACCTCAAGATTAATAACGTCCGTCTTTCTTGTCCTTGCTACGGCCGATAATATATCCACCTGCGCCACCTACAACACCACCAACTACGGCTCCTAAACCTTTCTTCTTGCTAATGATTGCGCCGCCTATGGCTCCAACACCTGCACCGATTGCAGCACCTTTAGCAGCTTTACTCCAACCTTTTTTCCTGGCGGGAACTGATGCTGTCGAACCTGTTCCAGAATATCCACCACCTGAAGAACCACTTCCGCTGTATCCACGGGAAGATGTTTTACGGCTCGCGGTAGAACTTGATTTTCTGGTAGACGTACTTGCTTTTGGTACTTTTACTGAAGCGGTACTTGCTGCTGCTGCTGCAGTAGCAGCTGCCGCGGCATTAGGATCAACTTTTACATAACGATTGCCATCGCCTGTTACTATTGTATCGCTAACTCCTTTTAGTTCTATTACCTGTCCCCTGTCTGCAAACGAATTATTTCTAAAACCAGCAGTATCTGCGGTTGTAGCCGTGGTTGTCTGGGTAGTCGTTTTTGGGTTGCTATTACAAGCCGCGAATATCGCTGCCATCGTAATCGCCAATAGTTTCCTTTTCATAAATGTAAATTTTAAGTGTATATGTTTTCGTATTTGATGCCTGTTTTAAATTATTAAAATTTTATACTAGCGTTCTTCTTTCGCTATATAAGAGAAAACTATGCCAGAATTAAAAATAGGCTTTGAAATCAAACAAAGAAAGTTGAAACACAGTGACTTGTGGAAAAATCATCAAGCGTTTTAACAGAGCATTTTATTCTCTTATAGAAGAAAAAATTCCGAAAATAATACGCCCTGCATCTTAAAAGATAAGCATTAATCGATTGAAAATGGGCTGTAACAACAAGGATCGTTATGGAGCCGAAACCAAGTTATGCAACCCCTTCAGGGTTGTATTATAGGGCGAACTATTCATCCATCGGCAGCACCTGTGTCTCATCCAAATCTGCTCTTTCGGTTCATGCAAACCTAAACGAAAAAGGCCATGGACCAGGAAAACTAAAGTTTACATCAAAACCACGACGGGAATAATTAATACCGATTTCGAAGCACAGCTGAACTGCATTTATCATTGACTTTAATAAGGGAGGAAATTAGTTGCTGTAAAACAATTATTTAACGTTAGGTCAGTGAGGAATAGAACTATATTTAAAAAATCATTGTAAAATAATCCATTCGTTTATGCCACAAGTCACTCCCCTTATAGTTCTGAACACGCTAATAAAGCATGAAACATTAACCTTAACTGATCTTGCAAAAGAAGAAAACATAGGAATGTGCCCGGCTCCTGACGATTTGCAAAGCGTTTTAGATGAACTAAATAATCGTGGCTTTGTTGATGTTCTAAATGATGTATCGCCTGTTACATATACTATTACCACTGATGGAATTACTGAAGGAGAAAGGTTAAGCCTTTAGTAAAAGTTCAATAAAGCAGCAAGGCATTATTTGGGTTTGCCGGCTCTTCGGAAGAAGAGTAGTAGTTATTTTACGGGATAGTTGATGATAACTACCAGTTCGTCTTTACCTGTTTGCTGCAGCCCATGCGAGCTACCCGGACGTGTAAGAATTGCATCTCCTGCTTTTACAGGAAAACTTTCGTTATTCATTTTCATAATACCGGTGCCACTTTCGATGTAGTAGATCTCATCGTCTTTCTGTAAATGGTAGCCGATAGCAGAACCGATCTTTAAGACACGTTTACGAAACGAGAGTTTCAGACCGGGCGCATTAGCAAAGAAGAAATAACCTGTTGACATACCAACACCATCGTGCGGCGACGGTTGCTCTTTGGCAAGATCTTTCTCATGCTCTAGTATATAAGCCTGTTGCTGGTATTTGCGGCCAAATGCAAATGATATAGCTGAAACCAAAACAAAGGCTAAAAAGCCAAATACAAAAAAGGTCTTTTTCATGGTAGTCTTATTGAATCTAATATAAAGGCACTAATCCATTTGTAGGATAACAACATTGCTCAATAGATCAACCATCAGTTCCATTATTACGGATGGAAGCACGATGAGCAAAGAATCACCGGTACAAGGGAGTGACACAACAATGTCTAATCAGATTACTGAAGTTAAGGACAAAAAAGCATCATAAATCATCATCACGCTCGAGCATTAGAATGGCGCCCTGCGGTACGATATAATATTTTTCACCTTCGTACATAACCTCTGTTGCACCACTTAAAAGAAAAATGGCAAGGTCGCCTTCACGCACCTGCAAGGGCATATATTTCACCTGCTCTTCTTCGGTTTTCCATGGCTCATTTTCGACCGGCATCGGGATGGCATAACCAGGCCCGGTCTTAATAACATAGCCTTGCTGCACTTTTTCTTTTTCCTGCACACCCGGCGGCAGATACAACCCGCTTTGTGTTCTTTCACCTGATTTAGATAACCGGATCAATACCCTGTCTCCAATCACAACTATTTTCTTCAACTTGTTATCCTGGGTAACTCTCATGCTGTTCAAAATGAACTGCGAAATTAAACAACTGCGTCTAAATCGGGTCAAAACGTTGATACTTAAACCTAAGTGCATTACAATCAATAGCGGATGGCATAATTTTTACACAAAAAACTGAAGATGAAATAAAGGCAGGAAAAGACTGGTGAAGAAAGGACACTGCTGTGAAAACAAGACTAAAAAGGTTTTAAAAAATAGTATAAGGCGGGAACAACTCTTTTATAAAAAAATAAGTATCAGGTAGTTGTATTGATTCCGCTTATATTTCTATCTTTAAATTAAACTAAAAAAACAATATCATGGAAGGCAGAAAATACAAAGTACTACTGTGTGAAGACGATACCAACTTAGGTATGGTTCTCAAAAATTATCTCGAACTGAATGATTACGATGTAATACTTGAAAGAGACGGACGATTGGGCCTGGCTGCATTTCAGCGCGAAAAATTTGACATCTGCCTGCTGGATGTAATGATGCCAAACATGGACGGATTTACGCTTGCAGAAGAGATCCGTGATGTTGATCCTGATATTCCTTTATTCTTTTTGAGCGCAAAAACAATGAAGGAAGACATCATCGCCGGCTACAAACTTGGCGCTGATGATTATATAACCAAGCCTTTTGACAGTGAAGTTTTGCTGCTTAAAATCAGGGCTATTCTTAAACGCAACGAAGAAGAAAACCGCATAGCTGAGAACATCGAATTTGATTTGGGTAGTTATCACTTCAATCCCAAACTTCGTGAACTAAGTCATGCAGGCATTATGCAAACATTGTCTCCTAAAGAAAATGAATTGCTGAAGATGCTGGCAGAACATAAGAATGATCTGCTACCGCGTGAGCAGGCGCTGAAGAGAATTTGGGGTAGCGATACTTACTTTAACGGTAGAAGTATGGACGTGTATATTGCTAAGCTGCGTAAATACCTGAGAGACGACACAAATATCGAGATTGTGAATATTCACGGAAACGGTTTCCGTTTGGTTGCTCCGTAAGCCTTGCCCTAAAGGGAGGAGAGATTAAGCTGTTGTTAAATAGTTTAAAAGCCTATGACATTATTTCATAGGCTTTTTTATTTTTTGAGAAATGGTCCTTAAATTGACTATTGAATCTAAAAGCTACAAATGTTTTTAATCAAAAGGATTCTCACCGTTTCTCTTGCAGTTATAGGAAGTCTTGTTTCGATAATTTTATTTGCCATTATAAACGCTGTCGCGCATACAAATCTTACGGGCGGCCAGATCGTTTTGTATGGCTTAATAACAGGTATTGTTCTGGGCATCTTATCCGGTTATTTGCTAATCAACTATATTATCAGAAAAGCCAGGAAGTTTATTTTTAACAGGTTTGGAAATGTGATACAGCGGTTTGGGTTTTTGAGGAGAATATAGGACCTCATCCCAGCCCTTCTCCAAGGGAGAAGGGTAAAGAAGAACATTTTTTAAAAGAGCATCGGCTGTATGTTTCTTCCGCAGATTTTCTAAGTGTTCATCCCATTAATGCAGCAGTGTCGCCTCATCCCCGGCCCTTCTCCTCGCGGAGAAGGGGGAAAGACAGTGGGACATTTTTAAAACAGCATTCCACCTGTTTGTCCCTGTACGCGTTTTCCTAAGTGTTCGTAGGCTTTTGTGGTTACTTCGCGGCCTCGTGGGGTTCGTTGCATAAAGCCTTCCTGAATTAAGAATGGCTCGTACACTTCTTCGAGGGTTCCGGGTTCTTCACCAACGGCTGTGGCAATCGTAGTAAGGCCTACGGGACCGCCTTTGAATTTCTCTATAATGGCTAACAGAATACGGTTATCCATTTCATCTAAACCATGCTGGTCTACGTTTAAAGCTTTTAGGGCATGTTGCGCTATGCCTATTTCGATTTTGCCATCGCTTAATACCTGGGCAAAGTCACGCACCCTTCTCAACAATCCATTTGCAATACGAGGTGTGCCACGGCTTCTGCGTGCTATTTCAAAAGACGCCTCGCTGGTGATGTCTGTATTTAAGATGCCGGCGCTTCGCTCAACAATCTTTTTCAGTACATCGGCATTGTAATATTCCAGGCGGCATTTGATTCCAAATCTTGATAACAAAGGCGCGGTAAGTAAGCCGCTTCGAGTGGTGGCGCCAACAAGGGTAAATGGATTTAGGTTGATCTGGATGCTGCGGGCGTTAGGTCCGGTGTCGATCATAATGTCGAGCCTGAAATCTTCCATTGCAGCGTATAGATATTCTTCTACCACATTACTCAACCTGTGTATCTCGTCTATAAATAATACATCGTTCGCTTCAAGGTTGGTAAGTAATCCTGCAAGGTCGCCCGGCTTTTCTATCACCGGGCCACTGGTTTCTTTTATGTTTACACCCAATTCATTTGCCACGATCCGGCTTAGCGTAGTCTTGCCTAACCCCGGCGGGCCGTGAAATAAAATATGGTCTAAAGCCTCTCCCCGCAGTTTTGCCGCTTTTATAAAAATGCTTAGATTTTCTATCAATTGCGGCTGCCCGGCGAAGTCTTCAATCTCCTTTGGCCGTATATTATTTTCAAACTCTACCTCTGCCGCAGACACACCTTCTTTTGCACCACTTAAGTTTGGATTAGCCATTGTTATGATTATCTTGGTGTAAAACTACTTATTCTATTACGCTAAAACCGAAACTAATGAAAATTGGGATAATTGGATCTGGCATTGTAGGCCAGGTCCTTGGAAAAGCATTCCTGGCTGAAGGAAACGAAGTAATGCTTGGCACCCGCAATACATCTAAAGAAGAAGTGGTAAGGTGGCACCAACAAAATGCCGGCGCTCTTATAGGAACTTTTGGCGAGACAGCAACGTTCGGTGAAGTGATCGTACTGGCAACAGGCGGAGCGGTTACCGAAGATGCCATCAACCTTGCTGGTGTAGCCAATTTTGCCGGTAAAACTGTTATAGATACAACAAACCCCATTGCTCCTGAACCACCTGCAAATGGTGTAATTAAATACTTTACTGATATAAATGAATCGCTGATGGAAAGGATTCAAACCCTGCTGCCTGAAGCGAAAGTTGTGAAAGCATTCAACAGCGTTGGCAACGCATTAATGTATAAACCAAACTTACATGGCGGAACCCCGACAATGTTCATTTGTGGCAACGATGCTGCAGCGAAGGAACAGGTATCTGCGATCTTAAAAGACTTCGGCTGGGAACCCGAAGATATGGGACCCGTAGAAGCTGCAAGAGCCATCGAGCCTTTGGGCATTTTATGGTGCATTCCTGGTTTTTTAAGAAACGAATGGACGCACGCGTTTAAGTTGTTGAAGGCGTAAGGACTTGAAGATTATAATTGAGCGTATTAATAGCCGTCTTAGCAGTCTGGTGTAATTTTATGTACCGGGCTGAAGTACTGCTATGAAGCTACCGTTGCGTCGCACTCTTGTACAGAAAGTAACGCCGTGCTGCGAATTGGAACCACCAGGACACGAAGAACACCAAGTTGCACAAAGGTTTACTGAACCTTTGTGTCTTAGAGTCTTTGTGGCTCAAAATCTTCGAGAATGTAGACCACCATTTGCCTTGATGCCACTTCCTCTTAAGGTTAACGCCGTTGTGCGAATTGGAACCACCAGGACACGAAGAACACGAAGTTGCACAAAGGCCTAGTGAACCTTTGTGTCTTTGAGTCTTTGTGGCTCAAAACCTTTCAGGAACGTACCATTTGCCTTGATGCCACCTATTGCATGATAGGTTGTACTGGATATACTTTAAGATGCTTTTAAAAAACAAATTAACTTTAACCCATGAAAGAATTTGCTTCATACATTTCTATCAACCCGGAAGTACGTTTCGGTAAACCATGTATAAAAGGCACACGAATAGCAATAGCCGACATTTTGCAATGGTTAGCATCCGGCATGACACACGCTCAAATACTGCACGATTATCCCTCGTTAAGAGAAGAGCACATTCTGGCAGCACTTGCATTTGCTGCCAACAGAGAATCTATTATTAAGATTATAGCTGCTTAACATGAAACTGCTGCTAGATGCCAACCTCTCCTGGAGGCTTGTGAGCAGGTTAAAACCTTATTTCGAAGACTGTTTTCATGTCGACCATATTGGGTTAGCCGTTCCTGCAAAAGATACAGAGATATGGGATTATGCGTTAGACAAGAATCTCGTCATTGCTACTAACGATGACGACTTTCTAAACCTCGCCAACGATAAAGGGTTTCCACCAAAGGTAATTCTCCTTCGAACAGGCAATCAAAGCAATGACTACCTATTACAACTGCTGATAAAACATAAAGAGGATATAATTGCACTGTACACTTCTGTTGAGTACGGGTTTTTAGAGATATTTTGATTATTGGGTAATGTATAATGTTTTAAAGTAGAGACCATTTGTGCCATCAACTTTTGTGCACCCCGCCGCTATGATCCACTTCCTCATATGTCATATGCAATCCAATCTGTCTCCCCAAATCTACCATCCGTCATCCGTCATCTATCTCCTGCCAACCATCATCCGTCACCTGTCATCCCCCATCAGTCAACTCATCCCCCCTTGGGCAATATTATCTTCCCTTAAAGCGTTTTAATAACAGAGGAAATAAAGATCCATTCATCTTCTTGCACCCGGTATCACTTCAAATTATTTGATGGCCTGTTATAAGTAGTAAAAATGAAAATTTTTTATGAAGCCGCAGGAATAAATCAATGTCAACAGCGCGTTCAAAGTTTTATACGAATAGAATAACGCTGCCACATACATACCACCTTCCACTCCATCTTCCTTATCGTCTACAGCTTTATTAGTACGTCCCGCGAGCAGCGATATAAAATCGCCCGGCAGACTTTTAATTTCTAAACAGTAATTATCCGCTACAAGAAAAAATTTACCTAAACAGGGGAAACTGTTTAAAAATGGCTTGTACAACCATTACCGCTACAACAAAATATTCATCACAAAAACAGAACAAATAAATATTATGAAAAAAACAATAACAGCCTTCGCAATTGCGGCCATTTTCACAGCATGCACCAGTAAACCTAATCCTGCAACAGATGCAGCGAGTCTTATGTCCGCTGACACGATAAGCATGAATCAGAACTCTTTAACAGAAAAGACCGAAGACTTTAATATGAACGGCGTTAGCGACACAATAGTAAGCAGTGACGGCAGCCGGTATGTAAAGGTTGACCCCAACGCTACAGTCACTAAAACGGTAACTACCACCAGGACGACAGCAGCAGCACCCGCAAGGAAAACTACCAGAACGAAAACTACGTCAAGTAAAGGTTCTACAGGTACAAGTGCCGGCACGTCCGGAACAGGAACTGAAAGCAGGACCGGAACAGGAACCACCACCCCAACTGTTGCCAAAAAGAAAGGCTGGAGTAACTCAGCCAAAGGTGCAGTCATTGGTGCAGGCACAGGCGCAGCTGCAGGTGCAATCATTGGCAAGAACAAAGTAAAAGGCGCCATCATAGGCGGTGTACTGGGAGCCGGCGGTGGATTTGTAATTGGTAAAGCGATAGATAAAAAGGCCGAAAAGAATCAGTAAGCAACACTGTTTACAGTTTTGAGTTTTTTGAAACTGTTGCCTATATGATCTATTGAAATTTCGCTTAAGCGGTCGCCGACAAAGACCTTAATTAATACAAAATAAAGGCGCAAAGAAATATAATCTCTTTGCGCCTTTGCTTATTAGTGGTCAATTCTTCAACTGTCCGTTTTCTATTGTTCAGAATCATGAGATTCTGCCTCGTCCTGTTCGTCTGTCAATCGTTCCATCGAGGATTGAGTATCGGTAGTAGCTTCTCCTGCTCCAACCAGTCCTTCATCATGCATTTCACCATCTCCTATAGTTGAAACAACATCCTTCTTAGCATAATCTACTGCATAATAGTCGTCATTGACCTGGGCAGCAGGGTTGTCGATATTGCTGGCAGCAGTTTCATTACCCGCAGCGGCGTTAGTTTCTGAACCGTTTTCAGGCTCGTTTTGTTCGTCGTTCATTTGTTATGAGTTTTAAGATTTGTATAGGATACACTATAGTTGTGCCACTGCGGTTGATATGATGTTTTTAAATAATAACATCCGGAGATGCTTACCATAATCTTTGGAAAAGATTTGAAGGTGAAGAACAGCATCAAAGGCGGAAAAACTGCTATCAACGCGAGGCTGTTTTAACTCTCTTTCACTCATAGTTTCCACAGCATCCTTATCTTATTCACATATCTGCTAAAGCTCAAAACTTACTTGTACATTAAAGCTACTTTTGCAAACATGAAACTGCAATTTTCTGGTCACGATAGTTTTATTTGTAAGCACTTCTGGCTTAAGAAGTGCTATGATTTTATACAACAAGGAACTCGAGGTTTTAATGATGAATTAGCAGTGGTTGACTTAGGAGTCGGTAAAAATATGGTGACAGCTATAAGTTATTGGCTTAAAGCTTATGGAGTTACAGATAATTCCAATACCGTAACGGAATTAGGGCATTATTTATTTAACGAAAGAACAGGTGTTGACCCTTATCTAGA
>JAOQAJ010000370.1 GCA_025963675.1 Segetibacter sp. | reverse complement strand
CGAGACAATAATGCGGCGGTTTACTACAATGATTTTAAATCGTTTGGGAAACAACGAAACTTCGCCCTTGACCATATCGAGACAAAAAATGAATGGATATTATTTTTGGATGCAGACGAAGTAGTGTCCGACAGGTTTCGCATCGCCATACTTGAGGCCACCAAAAATGCAGAAGAGAACGTTGCTGGATTTTATTGCTGTTGGAAAATGATGTTGGAAGGAAAGTGGCTCAAACATTGCGACAATTTCCCGAAATGGCAATTGAGGTTAGTTAGAAAAAGTAGGGCAAAGTTTCGTGATTTTGGACATGGACAAAAGGAAGATAAAGTTATTGGAGATCTCCTTTACATCCGTGAGCCTTATTTGCACTATAGTTTTTCCAAAGGGTGGTTTCAGTGGATGGAGCGTCATAACCGTTATTCAAATCAGGAGGCAGCGGCCCGCCTTAATAATTGTCCTCCTTTAAAAAACATTTTATCTGGTGATGGTTCGGTCCGTAATCCCGCACTAAAATCATGGCTTAGCCGTATTCCCGGCTGGCCAATTCTTCGATTTATCCAAGCATACTTTATTAATCTCGGTTTTCTGGAGGGTATTCCCGGCTTTATCTATTGTTGTAATATGGCTTATTATGAATTTCTTATTCAGATTAAAATGAGGGAAATAAAAAAGGGTACGGGGCCCGTTCAAATAGTAGACTCTATGAAAAGGAAACCAACAGCCTTTTAAACTAGTTTTTATTTTAATGGTCTTAATATTTGATTTAAACGAAACTTTATTATAACTTTTTCCGGTATTTGTCTTTTTAAGGTTTTAAAATAATTTGTAGATGCAACAATGCTGACTTAAATTCAATCTAATAATTTGCATCAACAGGTTTACGGAATGTATTTGACTGACGTAAATAGTTATTAAAACAATTAGATCCATTTCTAATAGAAGTATGCAAAGCGCTTTACATATCCCGATTATCCATGTTATTCTCTAAAAACCGGATATATTATATTTATTCAATACCAAAAGTAAACTGGTGAAAAGAAGAATTTTGCTAATCGGTGGAAATTATTATCCGGAGCCAACTGGCATAGGGAAGTATAACGGAGAAATGATGAAATGGCTCGCAGAGGAGGGACATGATTGCACTGTTGTTACTACGTTTCCTTATTACCCAGAATGGAAGGTTCAACCGCCGTATCAAAAAAAATGTTATTGGTTTAAAAAAGAAATTATTCAAATAAATGACGATGTCTCAATAAAAATAATTCGGTGCCCTCATTATGTTCCTGGAAGATTATCAGGGTTCACCAGATCGTTATCAGAATTTTCTTTCTTTTTTTCGTCCTGCCTCATTATTTTGCAACTGCTTTTTAAGAAAAAATACAATACTATAATAACAGTTGCTCCCCCATTTGCTTTAGGCCTACTCGGCCTTCTTTATAAAAAAATAAGGGGTGGTAATTTTTTGTATCATATCCAAGATCTGCAGATAGATGCTGCACGGGATTTGTCAATGATAAAATCAGGAGTCATCATCAACATTTTTCTTGCAGCTGAAAGGTTTATTATTAAACATGCAGATGTAGTAAGTACTATTTCACAGGGAATGATAAACAAGTGTAAAGATAAATGTGATAAAGAAGTTGTACTGTTTCCGAATTGGGTGGATACACAGCGTTTTCGTCCCTTAAATACTAAAGAGCAGATTAAAGCTTCCTATGGGTTTAGCCCAACCGATAAAATTATTTTATATGCTGGCGCCATTGGTCAAAAACAGGGGCTGGAGGCCGTTTTATACTGTGCCAAAACGTTAGAAAGCTCAAAAGAAATTAAGTTTGCGATTTGTGGAACGGGGCCCTATAAAGAGAAATTAGTAGAGCTAAAAAATCAATTGAAACTGGAAAACGTTTTTTTTCTACCGTTGCAACCATTGAAAGTTTTTAATTCATTTCTTAATATGGCGGACGCGCATCTCGTGTTGCAAAGGGCGGGAGCAAGTGATTTGGTATTGCCATCTAAGCTTAGCGCAATCCTGTCTGTTGGTGGTGTTCCAATAGTAACCGCAAATGAAGGGACTACTCTCCATGATATAGTTAATTATAATAATATGGGAATAGTAATAGAGCCGGAAAATCAACAGTCCCTCGCTGATGCTATTGCAAATATTAATATTGAAAATCCCGAATATCAGCAGAAAAGTAGAAATGCAAGAGAATATGCAGAGGCCTATCTTACTGGCAAAAAGATTCTTAATCGTTATTTTTCCAAAGTGTTCGATAATCGAAATGCGAAAAGTAAAATTACTTTTAAAAAAACTACTTCCCGGAGTTTTGAGAGTATTTGATTTGCAACAACAAATCTAATCCGGTAAAGTTGTTGTTAATACCTGGAAATACTTGCCACCAGGCCGTTGTTGTCAAAATACTGTTCCCTAAAGTGCAATCCTTTTGGATAACGCGGCCTTAACAAAAACAGAAAAAATAAAACAAAGAAAAAAAAATTGAATTGTTAGAAGTGCAGGCAAGAATTTGATCATTTTCCGCTTTTTTATAGGGTTGAAGATCGGGCAACAATAACTCTAGGCCTAAATTGTACTTCAAACGGTTTTTCGCTTAGATACTTAAATAATAATTCCTTTATTTTAAATAAACACTTTTAGACTCTGGTCTTATGTTGCAGCGGAAACGAAACATCCTTCCTGTTCCATTTTACCTTCGCTACCCACCGTATATGTAGTCGCTATAGATTTCTACAACGATTTATTTGCACGTCCTACTCCCGCTCTTTTTTAACTCCGCTCCTTTTACGTTTTACTGTTTTGCATTAGAAATTGCAGTGAGTAATAGGCGGCGCAACTAATAGGCTTAAAAATAGGACTATTAATTTTCTTTAATGTTGCTATAATTTAACTGAACGAAAAATCAAAGTGTTACTTCTTGTATTAATATTACATCCGTTATGTTATCAGGATTGTCAACATTTACAGTGGGAATTTGATTATTACGATTTTTATTTTTTTGATAAAACATATAAGTAAAGTAATTCGTTATTGGTAAATATTTTATTTCTTATAACTTAAGTTGTAATTTAAACATTGACGTAAGTGATCGATTTAACCGATTAATTCGTGTTTCTAACAAATTTCCGTTGTCAATACGGAAGTGATTAAACTCATTATAAAGAAGTGAGGTAAAGAAAAAGCTTAAATATGAGTATCAAACCAATGTATTTGAAGCCCAATGTGGTACTAGAACCATTAGTAGATAAATGGTACGCCTGGAGCCACCTTGTTTCCCCGGCAACAGCAGCAATGAATATTGTAGGAAGGCATTTAACAATAATTGATTCTTATCTATCAGCACCATCCATTCATGCTGAGGCCGTTTTAAATCCAAAAATGCGTGGTGGTCCTTTTATGGATTTTAATGGCGGAAGAATTGAAGAAGTTAAAGCTTTACAACAAAATACTTTAGAAAAGCACCACAAGCTCATTGAATTTTCTAAGGCCGTTAAAGAATTAGATAAAATGCTAAGTAATGAAGCGAAGGGTTTCGGTCTTGAAGATGTTTACAAAAAAGTTCCTGAAATACTGAAAGGATATGTTGAACTCTTTTATGACCGGAACAATAACCCAGGTTTTAGATTTTTTGAGTCACTTTTATACAACAGCGAGTACTATAACAAAAGTGCACAAAGCATTGCTTTATGGATTACTAATAATGATGAACGGCCTTTTTGTTTAAGTATTCCCCGGCTTGACGAACCAAACATAGTTCATCTTGAAATTCCTTTTGATCATCCGGGAATTGATGAACTTGCGAAAATGAAGAGAACGCCGCAATCACTGGGATATATTAAAGCAATACTAGGCATCTCAGCAAGTCAGGAAGAACTATTTGACACTTTTTTTACTGATACCCCGCCACCGCCTTACCAAAAGTATACAGGTGACAAAATAAGAATGCGCTACTTTGGTCATGCTTGTATTCTTGTTGAAACGAAGGATATAAGTATATTAGTAGATCCCCTTATTAGTTATTACGGCTATCATTCTTCAGTAGACCACTTTTCAGATGTTGATTTGCCAGACACAATTGATTATGTTTTAATTACTCATAATCACCAGGATCATATTCTATTTGAAACTTTACTTCCATTAAGACATAAGATAAAAAACCTCATTGTTCCAAGAACTAACAGTGGCAAACTGGAAGATCCGGACTTAAAGCTGATGTTTACAAACGTTGGTTTTAATAACGTATTTGCTTTAGACGAAATGGAGACAATCTGTTTTAGCGATGCTATCATAACCGGTTTGCCTTTCATTGGAGAACATAGTGACCTTAATATCCTTACAAAATCATGTTTTATCGTTAAGATCGGGCAGTTCAAATTGTTATTCCTTGCGGATTCCCGCATTGTTGAGCCGAGGCTATATAAACATATTCACCGTCAAATAGGAAATGTTGATGTGATGTTTATTGGAATGGAATGCGACGGGGCACCGTTGACATGGTTGTACGGACCTTTAATGACTAAAAAGCTGCCAAGGGATATGGATGGAAGTAGAAGATTGGCGGGATCAGATTGCGAAAAAGGACTGTCTCTTGTCGACATATTTAATCCCAAAGAACTGTATGTATACGCGATGGGTCAGGAGCCATGGTGTGAATTTATAAGTAGTATTAAATATACGTCCGAGTCTCATCCTATTGTCCAATCAGATAAACTGGTGAATATTTGTCGTAACAGAGGTATGGTGGCTGAAAGATTGTTTGGTGAGAAGGAACTTTTATATGATAAACAAAATGTGCCGGTTGAAGTTTAAAACGGCTATTGTCTCATCGTATTAAACTTTTTCATCCAGGCAGACGTTTGACGAATACGATTGAGGATTACTATGAAAAAAAAACCATTCCCATTACATCCTGCCCAAAAGGATGTTTTTATTGACCAGTTACTTGACCTCGATAGTCCGCATTACAATATAGGCGGGTATATCAAGCTTGTAGGGAATTTGGATAAAGCAACATTTTCACAAGCCGTTAATTCAACACCAGAAGTTTTTGATGCCTATAAAATAAGACTCGGTACTGATACTTCAAACCCCTCATTTTTCTTGGAGGATGATTATGCAGTGCTCGAGTTCGAGGAGTTGAATTTTAGTAAAGAAGGAAATCCTCATCAATTTGCATTACAATGGATGGAGGAGAACTTTAATGCGCCTTTTAACATTCAACGCGACGAATTATTATTTACACACTACTTAATTAAAGTTGGTGAAAATGAACACTGGTTTTACGGCAAGTATCATCACCTAATTACTGATGGATACGGCTTTACTGTTTTTGTGCAGTACCTGGCCTCTAAGTACAAGTCTTTATTGTCAGGCGAAGGCATACAATTTAAGTTTCCCTCTTACGTCGATGAAGTTGCAAAAGCAGCAGCCTTTTACGACTCCCCCGGGTATGAGGCGGAAGGTGAATACTGGAAAGAGCGTATAAGGGAGAATCCCCAAAAAATACTTCAGAAGAAAAGCATAAATGATAATAGTAGGGAGAAAAAGAGCTCCACTTTTATTTTAAATGCGTCGAATTCTCAAAGCAGCCTTTTTACCGAACTACAACTTCAAACACGAGTAAGCCTGCAGCAATTAACAATTGCTGCACTTATAATTTATTTTGGAAAAACAACGTCAGGGACTGATTTTGTTTTTGGAATTCCGCTTCATAAAAGGGGCTCAAAAGTTCTGCGGAACATCGTTGGAATGTTTTCAGGTATTCAACCTTTTAAAGGAAAGTATGACAAGAATTACGTTTTGATAAATTTCCTCAAAGAAATTTCACTTGCACAACGTAAGGACTACCGATTTCAAGACTATTTAATAGGAGATCTAAGTAAGCATTTTCAGACAACAACTTTTGGTGAGGGTTATTTGACTGATATTGTTGTTAATTACGAACCTTTGAATTTTCAAACTGATTTCGGTGAAGAAGTTGCATCTACTGTATTAAGGTTGGCGAATGAATATGAAGTTACTCCTTTGCAACTGGTTTGGAGGGATTATGGAAGTAACAGGCCTCTTCAGCTTCATATTCATTATCGAAATGAATATTTTGATCATTCAGAAATTGAATTATTAGCACATCGACTCACGTATATATTAGAACAGTTTCCTGAAAGGTTGGAGGCAGCAATAGGTGGCATAAACATTCTACCACCATTAGAAATTGACCTTTTAAAAGCATTTAATCAAACGGCTAAATCTTATCCGCAGAACAAAACGATAATTGATTTATTTGAAGAGCAGGTACGAAAAACGCCCTCTGAAATAGCAATCGTTTTTGATGGTCACCAACTGACATTTTTTCAGCTTAACAGGAAAGCAAACCAATTTGCTCATTACCTGCGAAACAAAGGAGTACGAGAAGAAATTTTGGTTCCGATATGCATAGAGCGAGGCCTGGAAATGATAATAGGTCTACTCGGCATAATGAAGGCGGGTGGAGCCTATGTGCCGATAGATCCTGAGTACCCTTTAGAAAGGATCGTATACATGGTGGAAGATACCTCAGCTACTTTAATAGTCAGCAGTGGTAAAAGCAGAAAAAAATTACCGGTTAATAATCGGTTTGAAATTATAGAAGTCGATGTAAATTCCTTAGAAATCAGCGGTCAATCAACTGAGGATCTTCAGATGGCTATCAATCCTTCTCAACTCGCTTATGTCATATATACCTCCGGTTCTACAGGCAACCCTAAGGGTGTTATGATTGAGCATTGTAATGTTTACTCATTTATATGTTGGTGTTGCGAAGAGTTTGCAAACAACCGGTTTGATGTTGTTTATGCATCTACTTCTATTTGTTTCGATTTGTCTGTTTATGAGATATTTTATCCATTAACGATTGGTAAGAAAGTACGGATAATTGAAAATGGATTACAGGCAGCTAAGTATTTGTCTGAAGATACCAAAGTATTAATCAATAGTGTACCTGTAGTAATAGAGCATTTATTGAAAGAAGGAACAAACCTCAGCAATGTCAGTCTAATAAATATGGCGGGCGAGCCAATACCATTACATGTAAAGCAGGGATTGGACACTGACAGGATAGAGGTGAGAAATCTATATGGGCCTTCTGAAGACACAACGTATAGTACTGTTTATAAACTTAAACCAGATGAACCAATACTGATTGGTAAGCCGATTGCAAATACACAAGTATTCATTACGGACAGTGAAGGTCAATTAGTACCAATAGGTGTAGCTGGCGAAATATGCCTAGGTGGGTCAGGTGTCGCGAGGGGCTATCTAAACAGACCTGAATTGACCAGCCAGAAATTTGTAAAGAATCGATTCAGTGACGCAACCGGGTCATTAGTATATGAAACAGGTGATTTAGGAAGGTGGCTTGCGAACGGTCAGCTTGAGTATTTGGGAAGAATAGATGACCAGGTAAAGGTCAGAGGTTTCCGCATCGAGCCGGGGGAAATAGAAAGCGTTTTAGTTCAAAGCCAGCTTGTGGAGCAGGCAGTTGTGGTGGCAAAAGTAGACGGCAAAGGGAGCAAGAGACTGGTAGCTTATGTGGTAGTTAAAGGGGAATTAAATAGTGAAGCGATATCTTCTTACCTGAGAAGTAAATTGCCTGAGTACATGGTTCCCGCTTTATGGATGGCGCTTGGAAGTTTGCCCTTAACACCCAACGGAAAGATTGATAGAAAAGCTTTACCAAATCCAGACTCCGTAGATCAGACATCAAAGGAATATGTAGCACCGCGAAATGAATTTGAAACTACACTTGCTGAAGTATGGCAGGAATTGTTACTAACCGGGAAAGTTGGCATTTATGACAATTTTTTCGAACTAGGTGGGGATTCGATTATTACGATACAAGCAATTAGCAGGATAAATCGGGCAGGGTATTCAATAAAACCTAAAGATTTTTTTATACATCAAACAATTGCAAGACTCTCGTCATCAATAACTAATTCAACCGATAAGCGATCTGCTTGTGTAACAGAACAAGGCGTATTAAAAGGTCCTGCGAACCTTTTGCCAATTCAAGAATGGTATTTCGAAAATAACTCATTGTTCGTTTCACAGTATAACCAAAGCATATTATTAGACCTAAGCAAAGAAGTAAATGAGAAGATATTAGAACTTGCTATTCAACAAATACTTCAACAGCATGATTCTTTAGGATTTCAATATTATCAAAAAGATGGCAAATGGTACCAGGAATACGTTGAGAAAAATCTGTCTCTTGCTATAGAAGATTTAACGTCGTTGTCTGAAGACGTACTTGATGAGGAAATCATAGAAAAAACAACGGTTTTTCAAAAATCCCTAAATATCGAACAAGGGGAATTGGTGCGCGTCGTATTGTTTAAGACCCCCGAAGCAGAAAAGAAGAACCGTTTATTTATTACTATTCATCATCTCGCCGTAGATGGTGTTTCTTGGCGAATTCTATTAGAAGATTTGGAATTGTTGATAAATGATTTAGTGTATGATAGAAAGGCGAACTTGGGCGATAAAGGGACTTCATACAGGCAGTGGTATAATGAGCTTTTAAGGTATGGACAGGGTAATAAGGTGTTGTCACAGAAGAACTATTGGCAACAGGTAATTAAGAATGCTCAGCTACTACCGGTAGACTTAGGAGCTGGCCATCCGGTGAAAGCAAAAGACATTTCAAAGCACACAGTTAGACTAGATGTTGATAGCACACTTCGATTAATAAAGGAAGTTCCGAGGGTTTATCATACTGAAATTAATGATAATTTACTTTGCGCCCTTTCTAAAACTTTGTTTGAATTTTTTGATAAGGATAAAGTTTGTATTGGATTGGAAGGTCATGGACGCGAGGAAATCGATAGCCACATAAATATTAGTCGAACTGTTGGTTGGTTCACTAATCTTTATCCTGTAGTACTTATTGCAAATTCAACAGAAGGTATTGATGGATGGATAAAATCTGTAAAAGAGCAGCTTCGTGAGGTGCCGGACAAAGGGATCGGGTTCGGGGTTCTGAAGTACATAAACAGGGAAGCAACATTGCAAGGCAAAGATTGCTGGGATGTCATATTTAATTACCTGGGCCAATTAGACAATGTTTTTAACGAACATGGTTGGTTAAACATTACGAAAGGATCTGTTACATTAAACAGGAATGAGGCGCAAATTGTTAATGAAAAACTTGCGCTTGACAGTTACATACAAGACCAGCAGTTTGTATTGACGATAGGGTATAGCAATATTCATTACAAAACAGAGACCATTCATAGATTTGCCAATTTATATATTGCTAACCTTGTTTCTATAATTGATCATTGTGCACAACTTGATAACGCTTCTAACCTCGTCTTTACTCCTTCAGATTTCAGCCTCAATCCAAATGTTAGTTTTAAGGAACTGGATAAATTCTTACAGGAACAGGTGGGTGAGAAGACAAGGGGTGAACACATAGATAAAATATACCGTTTAACTGGTTTACAGGAGGGCTTGTTATTCCACGGCCTTTACGATGGGAAAAACGGCGGATATATTCAGCAATTTTCTTGCGAGATGGAAAATTTGGACTTGGATGCATTTTCAAAAAGTTGGCAGCTAATTATTAAACAACATTCTGTACTTAGAACTGCTTTTTACCATCATGCATTAAGCGTTCCTGTGCAATGTGTTTTTAAAGAAGGAAAATTACCTTTAAGTGTTTTAGATATTAGTTCACACAGCAGTGCCGAACAAAGGACAGCGATCGAGAAATATACATCAGAGGACAGGATTCAAGGATTTGATTTTAAAGAAGCTCCTTTAATGCGCTTTTGCTTAATTAAGCTAAGTAAAGAAAAGTGTCGGATGGTGTGGACCGCGCATCATTTGCTTTTTGATGGATGGTCATTACCGGTATTATTTGAAGATTTTTTAAATACCTATGAAGATTTAGTAGCAGGCAATAAAATTCTTTTTAGAAAAGAAGATCAGTTTGAGGAATTTGTAAGGTACATCGAACGAATAGATTTAGACCAGGCAGAATTGTATTGGAAAAAATACCTGGAAGGGATCTCTCAAAATACTTTACTTCCATTTATTGACAACACCGCGGACCGTAATAAGGGAGCTGGTTTTTATAAATCTATTTCGTTGAGAATAGACAATAATATAACCGCTGGAATTAAAGGCTTTGCCCAAAAACATCATTTAACAGTTAATACTTTAATGCAGGGAGTATGGTCTCTGCTTCTGCATAAGTATACAGGAAACGATTACGTTGTTTATGGAGTCGTTGTATCAGGTCGGCCAGAGAATTTAGAAGGTATTGAAAGAAGGGTAGGGATGTACGTAAATACTTTACCTTTTAAATCATCTATTCAAAATCATTATACAACTACTGAATGGTTACAAACATTGCAGAATGGACAAGTAGAAAACCTTCAACACCAAAACACGCCATTACAACAAATACAAGAATGGATTGGAATGAAGGGCGATCTATTTGATAGCCTATTAGTTTTCGAAAATTATCCCATCAGTAATCTTATTTTAAATAAGAAATGGAGTCTGAATATCACGAACATTCAGATGAGCGAACAAACAAATTATCCTTTAACAATTCAAATAACTCAGTCTGACAATTTTCACATTCAATTTACATATAATGCAGAATTATTGCAAGATGTATTTGTAACTGAAATACAGGAACATTTTCTTCATGTACTAACTCAAATAATTAATAGTAGTGTTGTTCATTTAAGTGATATCAGCGTTCTTACATCAAGGCAGGAACAACAGCTACTTTTTGAATTTAATAATACAAATTCGAATTATCCTTCAGACAAATCTGTTGTTGATCTTTTTGAATTACAGGTATTGAAATCACCAGAAGACGTAGCTTTATTATTTGAAGAGGAGAAGGTCACTTATGCTGAATTAAATAAAAGAGCTAACCAGCTAGCACATTATTTACGCAGTAATGGAGTTAAGGCTGAAACACTTGTACCGATTTGTATTGAACGAAGTGCAGAATTGATAGTTGGGATATTGGGAATATTGAAGGCAGGAGGTGCGTATGTACCAATTGACCCTTCTTATCCTGATGAAAGGATACAATACATGTTTGAAGACACAGGAGCTTCATTAGTATTAACTAGTAAAGAAAACAGGAACAAATTAGCATTAAAACATGCAGTTCGGATAGTACAAATTGATGATTGGCCAGTGATTAGCGAAGAACCTTTAGGTAATTTGCATGTTACAATTCCACCCGATAATCTGGCTTACGTAATTTATACCTCCGGCTCAACTGGAAAGCCTAAAGGGGTGATGGTTGAGCATGGCAATATTGTTAGCTTAATAAAGGGAATGCATTATGTTTCTCTAACTAACGAAGATATTTTACTCTCGACTGGTTCACCTTCTTTTGATGCTACCACTTTCGAATATTGGGGTATGTTATTGAATGGTGGACAATTAGTTTTATGTAAAGAAAATAAGCTTCTCGATAACGAACTTTTTAAAAAGGAGATAGTTGATAGGAAAGTAACCAAAATGTGGTTTACCTCAAGCTGGTTTAACCACATTGTAGAAACAGACATTTCGGTTTTTGAGAAATTAAAAACTATTTTGGTCGGAGGAGAAAAATTATCGGAAAAACATATTCAAAGGGTTAGGGAAACGTTTCCTTCAATGGAAATCGTAAATGGTTATGGACCAACAGAAAACACAACTTTTTCAATAACTCATAAGATTACTGATAATAAACCGACAAACATTATACCTATTGGTCGTCCTTTAAGTAACCGAACTGCTTATGTGGTAGATAAAGCCGGAGATCTGGTGCCGGTTGGTGTTAATGGTGAGATATGGTTAGGTGGATCCGGTGTAAGCCGTGGCTAT
Source organism: Segetibacter sp. (assembly GCA_025963675.1). Taxonomy (GTDB): domain Bacteria; phylum Bacteroidota; class Bacteroidia; order Chitinophagales; family Chitinophagaceae; genus Segetibacter. Next base: position 1,949 of record JAOQAJ010000370.1, on the reverse strand, counting down.
TTAAACCAGCCAGAGTTAACAGCTGAAAAGTTTATTAGAAGTCCTTTTGATGAAAATGAAGGATCAATATTGTACAAAACCGGAGATGTAGGCAGGTGGTTGCCGGAAGGTGTTGTACAATATATTGGCAGACTAGATGATCAGGTAAAAATTAGAGGCTTTCGGATAGAGTTAGGAGAAGTTGAAAGTATACTAAAGCAACACGATGGTATTGCCAATGTTGTGGTAATAGCAAGAGAAGATAATCCAGGCCATAAGCAAATGGTAGCTTACATCGTTTCGCAAGGCACGTTTGACAAGGAAGATGTAATTGTGTATGCGAAAAATAAATTACCCGATTACATGTTACCCTCTTTTTGGGTGGAACTTAAAAGTTTACCGTTAACTGCAAATGGAAAAATAGATAAAAAAGCTTTACCTGAGCCTGATGTAAGTGAATTGGTAACTAGTCATTTTGTTGCTCCACGCAATGAAGTAGAATTTACCCTTGCAGACGTCTGGCAAAAATTACTTGGCATAGAAAGGGTTGGCATAAATAATAACTTTTTTGATCTGGGTGGCAATTCGTTATTAGCGATGCGGTTGACGTCAGCAATCCGAAGGCAACTGGAAACGGAGCTTGCCATTAAAGAAATATTTCTTTATCCCACAATAGCTGAATTAGCAGAACAAATTCTGGCGAAAGAGCGCGTCTTATTACTTCCGCCTGTTGTACCACTAAAACAAAGGCCAGAACGTATTCCTTTATCCTTCAGCCAGGAGCGGCTATGGTTTGTAGATAAGTTAGAAGGTTCTACTCAATACCACATTGCTGCTGTATTGCATCTCAAAGGAGATTTGAATACTGCAAATTTAGAGAAGGCAATAAAATATGTAATAAACCGTCATGAAGTACTTCGAACTATTTTCCTGGAGTTGGAGGGAGATCCATTTCAGGTTATTAAAACGGCTGAAGAATGGAATCTGAATATTATTGGAGATATACCGTTTACAAAAGATGAATCCGAATTAAAAAAGTTGATAGAAAATTTGATCAATCAACCATTTGATTTGTCAAAAGATGATATGTTAAGAGGTCATTTGATCAGACAAGATGATCATTTGCATTTACTGGTGGTTACAATACATCATATCGCGGCCGATGGTTGGTCTGTACCCATTATTCTTAATGAAATAAATGCAGTATATACAGCTTTTGAAGAAGGCGAACAACCCGAACTAGCACCTCTGGTTATTCAATATACAGACTACGCAATATGGCAGCGGAAACATCTTAAAGGTGAATTGTTTGAGCGAAAGCTCTCATTTTGGAAGGATAGGTTGCAGAACATTGCACCATTGCAATTACCGACAGATTATTCAAGACCTTCAATACAAACCGGACGTGGAGGTGTTTATAATTTTAATGTAGATAAAGAAATTGTTTCAGCATTACATGAGTTAGGTAGACAGCAGGGAGCGACTTTATTCATGACGTTAATGTCTGCTTTTAAGGTTTTACTTTATCGCCATACTAATCAGATTGACATAACTGTTGGAACTGCAACTGCTAACCGTACTCCCGCAGAAGTAGAAGGCTTAGTCGGTTTCTTCATAAATACACTTGCGATCAGAGATGAAGTAAATGGAGACGCAACGTTTACTGATTTTCTGCAACAAGTAAAATCTACTACACTCAAGGCCTACGACAATCAGGAAGTCCCATTCGAAAAAGTGGTGGAAACGGTAGTGAAAGAAAGGGATATGAATGTGACCCCAATCTTTCAGGTAATGTTTGTGTTGCAAAATACTGCTCAGGTCAAAAGTCCACGTATTGGTAATCTTGCTGTGACTATCGAAGAATATGATGCAAATACTGCTAAATACGATATCAGTTTTTTTGTTTCAGAAACGGAAGACGGTTTAAAAGCATCAGTAGAGTACAGTTCAGATTTATTTAAAAGAAAAAC
>JAOQAJ010000367.1 GCA_025963675.1 Segetibacter sp. | reverse complement strand
GTTTTTCTTTTTCTAAAAACAGATGACTTTTGGAGTGACTATTATCGAATGAGAGAAAAGGGAGTTGAGTTTATGCGTGAACCAACTACAGAAAGCTATGGAACAGTAGCGGTTTTCGCAGACCTCTATGGCAACCTTTGGGACTTGATAGGTCCTCGAAATAATACATAAAACCTTGCAGGTTGTTTCGCCTTTGCCATGTTCTTAACTTGTAAACGTAGATGAACAAAGAGCCGTTGGGGAGGAACACACCGGCGGCAGGACAAGCGACAGGCAATAACAAAAAAAGCTCAATCCAGCTTTTACTAATGAACTAAAAGGGACCCCACAAAAGAAGCCGCCCGGCAGCAACGCGAAGGAATGAGCCCATATTATTCCGCCCAATAATCAACTACCATAACTTCAGCCAAAAGCGGATCTACTGACTTGCTAAATGCTTTATGAATAGGATGCGAACCATAAATCTCCAAATCCTTCTCGTTATTTACTGTCACTATAAAGCAGTGGGTGTATTTACCCATCTTCTTTTGAATTGCTACATCGGCACCCCCTTCGAATTCAATTATTTGCGGAATTTTTGCTTTCAGGCTATAAAAATCTGTTGTTGCTTTTTGCATCTGTTCTATAGTAACATCCGGCTTAAATTTAAACGCTACGACGTGCCGAAGTTTGTTTGTTTTAGGAGTATTGGCTTTTAAAAACAAACAGGAAGCTGCAAATGTCAGCACTAATAAGAGGATTGGTAATTTGACGTTTTTCATGTTCTGATAGGTTTTTATAATATTCTTAAATGTGCAAGTTAGAGGCCAGCAAATCGACTATAAAAGTCTGAATTAAGATTTGTAGGATTTGACGGTAATAGGATGGTTACATTCGAAATAGACGATTTAATGCATGAATCGAAATAAACCTAATTGAGACAAAATGAAAACCGCGGATAAACCGCATTTCTTTATTGACAGGCTGTTTTAGATAACTTCATTGTATCATTAAACTTAAGGGAACTAATATTTCTAAAGGTAACTTTATCGCCTGTTGTTTCAGTCTCTCCATATCCTTCAATAAAATCGTTGCCATTCATTTTAAATGCGACCTGTCTTACAGACGTTATACCCTCAGACATAAAAGTATAATTAGCTACTAAAACATCTCCTTCCATTTTACCTTGTATCGTTCCTTTATTTTTATCTTTTTCGTAAATGTTGTAGACTAAAGTGCCGGTAATGGCTTCGCCAATATGCACAAGTTTTAAAGTGATAGTATCCTTAGTGTTCGCATATTGATAACAGTTAAGAACTGATTGCGGCTTCGCTTCTGCAGTTTCCTTTTTAACCTTTGTCGTATCGCTGTTATTGTTGCAGGATACAATGGAAAAGAATATTAGTAGAAAGCAGCTGAATTTTGATACCATAATTTGGACTTTTCGCTTTTTTGCAAAGATTGTCTTTTTTGATAAGGTTTGTCTATCAGTTATTTCTTACCCCTGAATCTGCATTGGGTAGTCGCGTTCTCGGAGTGGGGCAAAGCGAAGCAATCTGCTTTTAAGCCTGTGGCCGCATTGCATAAATTAGACGCTCCGCATTATTCATCTTTTTGTTACTTTAGTTTGTATGAAACTCGTTTTATCCAGGAGAAAGTTCATTAAAGCTGGCACAGCTTTCATGTTTGCATCAAGACTTCCTCCCCTACTTTATGTAAATACTGTAAACGGCAGCATCCCTGCTTCAGCAATGGGTACTACTTTAATCCATGAGCATTTTCTGGTTGATTTTATTGGTGCCGACAAAATACACAGTGACCGGTGGAATAAGGATGAGGTAGTAAAGAAAGTGTTGCCTTATTTATTAGAAGTAAAGAAGCATGGGATAAAAACAATCTTCGATTGCACACCTGCTTTTTTGGGTCGTGATGTAAGACTTCAAACAACACTTGCAAGAGAAAGCGGGTTGCACATATTAACCAATACAGGTTATTATGGAGCAGTGTCAAATAAATATTTACCGTCGTGGGCTTTTACTGAATCTCATGAACAGATTGCCAGAAGATGGATCAGTGAATTTGAAAACGGAATTGATAACACCCCGGTAAAGCCGGGTTTTATTAAGATAGGTGTAGATCCGCAACACTTATCTGAGCTTCATCAGAAAATTGTAAAGGCTGCTGCTCTAACGCATTTGCAAACCGGGTTAACTATTTGCTCTCATACCGGCATCGCTGTACCTGCCTTTGAAGAGCTTGATCTGTTACAAAGAATGAAAGTGCATCCGTCCGCATTTGTCTGGACACACGCACAGTCAGAGCATGATACAACGTTGCATGTAAAAGCGGCCGCATTAGGGGCATGGATAAGCCTGGATGGAATTGGATGGGGTGATTTAGAAAAATACGCGGACTCAATTGAAAATTTAAGAGCAGCGGGGCTGCTGAACAAAGTCTTGATATCGCATGATGCGGGTTGGTATAAACCAGGTGAGATAGATGGTGGAAACTTTACCGGTTACACTAATATTTTCACTAGTCTGATCCCTCTACTCAAGAGGAGGAGATTTACGGATAGGCATATACATCAATTAATGGTTAAAAATCCTCAGGAAGCTTTTGCTATAAGAGTAAGAAGATCATAGCAGGGTATGTAGAAAGCAGCGCTATTTATAACACCTCTTCATGGTTTTCCTAAACCAACCAACCCTATATATTCCGCTATCTCAGTTAAAAGTGATACAGATGTGATCTCATGGTTTAATATTTGCACCTGGCATTCGACTAAACAATACCAGGTTGGAATGTAAAGATTCAGTTAGGTCAGTCAAATACAATAGCAAACCCGCAAGGCAACCTTTCCAATTATTAAAAGCCTGGCTGGTGCCCTTAATTCTATGTATCCATATCAATGCCTTTTCGCAGGTAGAAACCCCTGTTGATACCTTAAAAACAGATTCAAGTCGCTTTCAAATCCCCGTTACTTCTACCGAAAACCTGGATGAGCAATATGATATTGGTGATTTGGCCAATGACATTTTTCATCCAAACAGGGCACCAGGTCCTGCTCGTAAAAAATCAGGTATCACCATCATACCCAATATTGCTTCTAACCCCACTATCGGATCACAGATCGGTATTAAGGCAGTTGCAGGCAGAAAATTGGGTACAGACCCAGCTACCTATATGTCGGTTGCCGCTACATCAGCCTCGATAACTACAAAAGGCATTATTTATTTTTATGTAAACCACAACATATTTACCAATGCCAACAAGTGGAACCTGCAAGGCAACCTGGTAGCAGCTAAAACCGTAACACCAGATTTTGGATTAGGCATTGGTCATGCAGGTGGCTCTACTGAAGAAGACATAGCGTTGACCAATCCGGCTCGTGTAGGTCGGGTGCTTCAATCTATGTTTTTTAATTTCAGGGAGAAGATCTATAAGGAGATTTATAAAAGCGTTTTTGTTGGAGCCGGTGTTTCCTTTGACATCCGAAATAAAATTGCACAAAGGGCAACAGCAGAAAATGCACTAACTCCATACAATATTTATAATAACAAATATGGTTTTGATGCCGGGAGTTATATGTCTAACGGTTTACTGTTTAGTATTCAATACACTTCACGCGACAACCAGAACAGGGCTTACAAAGGCATGTATGCTGATGCCGGTATCCGTGTTAATCAAAAATGGATGGGTAGCACAAAAGGAGCTCTACAATTGACTTCTGATTTCAGAAAATACCTCAGTCTTTCTACAAACCGACCTGAACATGTTATTGGGTTTTGGAACTGGGGTTCCTATTTAATTAGTGGCGCACTTCCCTACCTTGAATTACCGGGAACCGGTAGAGATCCCGGCAGTCGTAGTGGCAGAGGCTATACAGTTGGCTACTTTAAGGGTACGAAGTATAATTACTCAGAAGTAGAATATCGTTTCCCGATTACCCGAAATAAGTTTTTTAGTGGTGTTACTTTCTTTCACCTGCAAACTGCCAACGACCGCCTGGGAACAAAGCTTTTTCAACAATGGCAGTCGGGCGGTGGCGCGGGTTTACGTGTGCTCTTTAATAAAGCAACCCGTACTAACTTATGCCTCGATTATGCCTTTGGTAACTACGGCAGAAAAGGATTTTTCCTGGGTCTAAATGAAGCTTTTTAAAAAGTTTTCCTTCTCGTTTAAAAACTTGATCAAAGAGCAATAAATTGGACTATATTGTTGTGTAAACAAAAAAATTATGAGAAACGCATTGCTTCTTTTGCTTGTTGTTATAAGCACCTCATCTTTTAAAGACCCACCCCCTGCAAGCGAAAAATTATTTAAAGAGATGATTGTAAACAGGCCGAATCACTTAAGTCAGCCGGGAGCAACCCGCACTGTAACGTTTCATGAATTTATAATGGATCGGCCAGTGCGCCGAACGATGGAGTATGGGAACAATACCGCCGAAGATAAAAATACAATGGTTTATAAAGTGATAGCGAAGTTTACATTATCCACTGAAAATTATAATACCGCTACGCATCAAAAGTATCCTTCCAGCTCTAAAGAATATAGACGCGCCTACGATTTTTATGTAGATAAAAACAACAAGTGGGTATGTATGGCTTTAGGATTAAGCAAAGGTTTATATTAAAGGTAAGATGAGTTGTGTGGCTTGTAAGGGTAATGGCTCAGACCGTGTGACTCCCCTGATGGGATAGAAAGCGTTATAGCAGGTGCTGTGGAATGAGAACGTCCCTTTTACCGTCTCCGGCAACAGCAAAAGTACTTTGATAAACAAATGCATTTTTCTAAAAGAACAACTTGCCCGCATGAAAAACCAAATGAAACCAGAGTTGATAAAGCAAGCTTTTTTCAAACCCCGAATGGCTTTTCTTTCTTTCACAAAATCTATGAACAAAAAAGTTGTTGCCATTCTGTTGATGGCTATAATATTTGTTGGAGCACGCGCACAACAGAATACCGGGTTTCGGCAGGGCAGTATCATTTCTCCGCAGGTAAATGAAGGCAACATGGTCACCTTCAGGTTGAAAGCCCCACTTGCACATTCGGTCTCAATAAAAGGTGATTGGGAGACTGACGGAGGAAAGGGGTCAATGACAAAAGATGCTAATGGTGTGTGGAGCTTTACGACGCCGAGCTTGCCTTCGGATATGTATTTGTATACGTTTAACGTTGATAGTGTTCAGATGCTCGATCCGACCAATGCATTCGTCGTCCGCGACGTTGGTAACCTTTTTAGTGTGGTAATCACCAACAAGGGAAACGGTGATTATTACAGCGTAAAAGATGTTCCCCATGGCAGCGTCACGCGCAGCTGGTATCCTTCAGCTACATTTAGTACCAGCCGTCGTTTAACCGTGTATACTCCGCCCGGCTATGAGGTAAGCAAGGCGAGATATCCTGTTCTATACCTGCTACATGGCAGCGGCGGGGATGAAGAAGCCTGGGTGAGCCTGGGTGCTGTGCCAAGAATTATGGATAACCTGCTTGCTGAAGGAAAAGTTGAACCAATGATCGTGGTAATGCCGAACGGAAATCCTTCGAAGCAGGCAGCACCGGGCGAAACAAAAGAAAACCTTGCATACCGTCCCGTCATGAGTAACACCCTTCCCGGTTACAAAGAAGGAAGCTATGAACTGTCTTTTAAAGAGATTGTTGACTTTGTTGATAAACGGTACCGCACGAAGCCTGAAAAGTCTAAGAGAGCTGTGGCCGGATTGTCAATGGGCGGATTTCACTCGTTATTTATCTCCACTAACCATCCTGACGTGTTTGATTATGCAGGCCTTTTTTCGCCTGGTATTAATTTTAAGACTGTGAACATGACCATTCCCGCTTACAGTAATTTAGAGACGAAGCTGGCTGTACAGATGAAAAAGGGCTTTAAACTTTACTGGATGGCAATCGGCACTACTGATGCTTTGTTTGAGCCGCTGCAGGAGTATAAGAAGACGCTGGACAATTTACATTTCCCATATACATACGTCCAATCAACAAGAGGTCATATCTGGAGTAACTGGAGAAGCTACCTGCTTCAGTTTACGCCGCTTTTGTTTAAGAAATAAATACTTTAGAGTTGACGTACTGTTTGTAGCCGCTGTAGTATTTGGTCGACTAAAAGCTTGCTTTTCCTCCACTGTTTGAATCTCCTAATCGCTCACCAAGTTCCTGCTGGAGAGACCTTTATTTATTCAAGATCGATGCAATCTCTAAAGCCTTGTATACTTTGCTGCAATCCTAATTTTCTATGCGGCAGGCTGTCTCTTTATTGTCTGTTCTAATCCAGGCTTATTCAGATCCAGCCAGGCTCCATCGACTTCTGGATTTGTATTAATCCGAGACATTTCGACTAAAGTGAGGTCATTAAGAATCAAGAAAAAAGAGCTAAAATGGATATAAGGACCTCAAATATTCGTAACAAAAGCCTTTTCATTACTCCAAACAGTCATATGTTCTCTGGCTGAAATTCTCTCTTGCCTTGTTGTAACCCTATTACGTATAGTTTTTTTATTTACATTATGAATACAATTAATGCGAGAAAACCTACTCCAACTGTTAACGGTAATTTTAACAAGATAACCACAAAATCGAAATCCAGTTCAGAATGCCAAACAGTAACTCAATTAGCAGCAAAATAGTTTCACCCCTGGGTATTACATTGTTGTTATTTATCGCATGTCATTCGTTAACTGCTCAAACCATTACCGGAAAAGAATTATCATTTAGATCTACAGCAGAGTTGCCCCGCATAAACGTGCAGCTAATATTGCCGGGACAGGAAACAACAGGTAGAGCGGCTGATGGATTGGCTGTTTACTATTCAAAAGATTTTGATAATAAGGTAAGTTATGAAGACTCTTATAAGTTTATCAATCCAGATGAGAACTTAGGGATTTTGAGAGATGGGCAATTATTATCAATCGAGGGAAGAAAGCCAATAACGTCGGCAGATACAATACCAATGAAAGTGTGGAAACTACGCCAGACGAAATACACTCTAAAAATTATTACAACAAATTTTTCAGCAGCTGATGTATCTCTTCATGATTCGTATTTGCTCTCGGATATGAAACTCGATAACAATCAGGCAAACATCGTTTTGTTTACCCTTAATTCAGATTCCGCTTCGTTTGCCGCTGATAGGTTTAGTATTATTTTTTCAACCAAAACAAACTTTACGACCCTGCCGGTTGAGGTATCTGCAATTAAAGCGTATCAGAAAAACAAAGGGGTAGAAGTGGCATGGACGGCAGAAAACGAAAGTAACATCGGCAGGTATGAAGTAGAGCGATCTTCAGACGGCTCCTTTTTCATAACTGCTGGTACCGTTAAAGCTAACAACAGTGCTATTTCAAGTTATTACTCCTTCAGTGACGTTAGCCCAAATAATGGTGACAGTTATTATCGGGTTAAATCATTTGATAAATCAGGCGAAATAAAATATAGTACTATAGTAAAAGTGCAGGTATCAAACGCATTGAGCCATATTTCGGTAGCAGCAAATCCGGGCCAGACAAATGCGATTACGTTGTCTCTTAAAAATAGCAGCAAAGGAAATTACGGCGTCAACCTAATAAATTATTCAGGACAAACTTTCTACGCCGGTAATTTTTTGCATTCCGGCGGTAGTTTAAATCAACAGATAAAAATCAGCAGTTATTTACCTTCCGGCCTTTACCGGTTACAGGTTTTACATGACGGGAAAAAGGAAAACTTATCATTGCTATTTTAGAACTTCTTACAATTGGTTAGTAAATGATGCCGTTTCTAACTTTCACATATTTTAGATATCTGTTTAAAAAAGTTGTTTTCGTTCTTTCCGTTTCTAACCAAGGAAAGAAACCGACTTTTGCAGTGATAAATTATGACTATGCCTGCAATTCGCGTTTTAGCCTTCAGCAGTTCCAGGGTACAAAATTCTGCCTATCTTGAAAGGGCTGTACCCGTCATCAAGAATTTTCTTGGCAACAAACCTCTCAATATAGCTTTCATTCCATTTGCTGATGCAGAAAATAAGTATGAAGATTACCTGGAAAAAACAAAGGATGGACTTGCGGAATTACCATACAACATTCATTTGGTCACCCCAGATAATGCAGCAGTCGCCATTAAAAATGCCAATGTAATAATGGTTGGCGGAGGAAATACTTTTAAACTTCAGCACCATCTATATCAATACGAATTAGTTGACTTAATCAGGGAACAGGTTACTCATGGAATTCCATACGTCGGATGGAGTGCCGGTGCGAATATTACTGGCCTTACTATCGGTACGACTAATGATATGCCTATTATAGAGCCTAAAAGTTTTAAAGCCCTCGGCTTTTTTCCTTTTCAAATTAATCCACATTATATAGACGTAAAGCCTGAAGGACACCATGGTGAAACACGGGACCAAAGGTTGACGGAATATCTTAGATTAAACCCAGATGCTTCAATTATCGGTCTGCCTGAGGGGACCGCACTACAACTTGAAGGAAAAAGTCTGACACTTGTTGGTAACGTTCCTGCGATATTATTTAGAATAGATTCAAATCAAGCAGATCCCGTTCGTACTATAATTCATGCAGGCGCAGATATTTCCTGGTTATTATAACCAATAAGGTAAACGAATTTGAACCTAACTCTAAAGATCTCTTGACTTATAAAGCCGGTCGGCGGCTGATTCTTTTCTACCAGCAGCAGGTATCAATTTCCCAACTTTTCCCAATCCATATGGCGGCATGTTGTTATAAATACATTCGTATTCGCCTGCCCTTATTTTGTATGTCTCGTGCCAAATTCCAACATCTCCATTGCTTTTCATTTTGGTATTAAAAGCTTTCCACGCCGGATAATGGGCGCCATTTCTATCTTTTGCATAAGCCTCCAGATGTTCAAAGGTTTTCCAGTATTGTACAACTAATGCAAGGCTTGATTCTGCTCCAAGAAAACCACTTTCCGGCTTTCCATAAAGCTCTTTTAACATTCTCGGCATTGCCATTGCAACCGGTAGCCATCTATGTATTTTCCACCATCGGTTAATCCGCATACTTATTATAAAAACAACGAAGTCGCCTTCCAAATCCACCGTCATTCGTTGGTTGATTATTTCTGCCACAAGTAAAAGTTTGATGAAAAAGTCAACTAAAAATATAAAAACGTTTCGAGAATGTATACCGGAAAGGTCTCAGCCGCTGGCATATTCCTACCTAACAGCTACCTCAATAAAAGTAAATAGAGTTCTGTGCTAAGTAATAACATGTTTCATGCTACGGAGACATCATAGTTTATCGAACAGAATATTAGCAGCCCGAAACGATTTTGCAAAGTTTCTCGCAAAGCTGAACCTGCTGCCTAAAATTTAGCTGGCAGAAAAACAGTGTAGCCGTTCTGGCTAACGATGCCGGACATGAAAGGCTACACCAGAATTAATGAGATCGTTTTTGTTTTAATTTCAGGAATTTGACTCGGGAAAATAAATATTTATCATTCATCTGGGAGGATAAATGAGGAAGCTTCTTTTCACCACAGGAATTATAAAGCGATACCTGTGTTCTGTTGTATCCAACCTGTGTAAAAACCAATTGCAGCTAGTATGATAAGTATAATCAGGATAACTATAATAATAGTTCCCACGTTAGATTTTCGTGGATGATTTCGGGTAGCCGTTGACGTATTTGTACTCGCATGTGTAGTCGTGGAGAGCGCCTTTACTTTAATTAGCTTTCCAGCATATTTATTGGAAAATGTATCAATTTCTGCCTGGCTGTTAACAACCTGTTCGGCTATAAACAATTCCACGTCGCCGGTTATTTCAAATGCCTGGATGGTAACCGGGAACTGATCTTTTTGTAGTATCATAATTTCTAAATTATTGTTTAATTAATTTAAGCGTTATTAAACTGCAATTTTTCGGCCTCCCCGTAATTTTATGAAAATTGCTATTTAGCCTTCCATAATCAACACTTATAAAAAGGATACCAAAGCCTCAAAATTTTCCGATACACTGGTTCATTTGTACGTGGTTTTACACGCTATATTTCTAAAGTTTTGCTAGCCTAACGTTTTTTAGTCTTAGCTCATGCTGATGTTCCAGACTCATTTAGCGGGGAAGACATTTTAGTAATCGCTATGCCGTTTGCAGTAATAGTTTTATTTTACTATAATTCTATTTCCAGCTAAATTTTGACTACAGTAAAGTTGTAAGAGATGATGATGATTGATACCTAAACACAACGATAGTTTGAAGTGGACAATAAAGCTGTTAATAAATACAAGATACATTCCTAGGAGATTTAAGGAAGATAATCCTTAAATTAGGAGAAGATATCAACCCAACAGTTGCTTAATATTATGTCATGTCAATAGCTATTTCACCGTCAATATCGCCACAACCAACAAAGAAGAAAAAGGCGTCGCTTATTTATCTTGAAGGAATACCGCTATACGTTTATGCCGTTTCACTTGCTTCAATATTGACGGTTCTTGGCATATTGTGGCACATTAGCTGGCATACTACAATTGGCCGCGATAAGTTTTTATCTCCGCCTCATATAGTTATTTACCTGGGTGCTGTTTTTGGAGGTTTGTTTTCGGCTATACAAGTCTTATGGAATACATTTAAAGCATCACCGGAAGCAAAAAAAGGGCTGGTAAAAATTTGGGGAGTTTTTTACAGCTCACTCGGTGCCCTGTTTTCTATATGCGGTGCAGTTGCAATGCTAACATCTGCTCCCCTCGACGACTGGTGGCACAACGCATACGGGCTGGATGCGGGCATTTTATCACCCCCACATTTTCTTTTGGCGTTGGGCATG
>JAOQAJ010000287.1 GCA_025963675.1 Segetibacter sp. | reverse complement strand
GGGGGTAGATGAAGCCATTTTAGTTATTGTACGGTCAGGTATAGATTGTAAAGTCGGACCTTTTGCTACAGTCGTCGAAGGAACATATGCAGAAGTGATGGATGTAGTGAACCGGGTAAATGAGCATTTGTTTTCTAGTGGCTGTGACGAATGGATTGCAAGTGTTCAGATAAACATGAGAAGCAAGAGCGATATCACGGCGGATGAAAAGGTGTCGAAGTTTAGTTAATAAATTAATATTTTTACTTCAATAAATACAAGATGGAAGAAACATTAAATGCCTTATCAATTGCAGATCAGGTACTTCTTAAACGTCCGTTAATCATTTCCGGACCTTGCAGTGCAGAAACCGAAGAGCAGGTTATTGAGACAGCTACCCGCCTGAAAGCAACAGGAAAGGTAGATGTACTTCGTGCCGGTATCTGGAAACCAAGAACACGTCCGGGAAGTTTTGAAGGCGTAGGTACAAAAGGTCTTAACTGGTTAACTCAAGCCAAGAAAATAACCGGTCTTCCGACTGCAATTGAAGTAGCTACCGGTAAACAGGTTGAAGATGCTTTGCATTTCGATGTTGACATTCTATGGATTGGTGCCAGAACAACCGTTAACCCGTTTAGTGTACAGGAAGTTGCTGATGCACTTCGTGGTGCCAATGTTCCTGTTTTAATCAAAAATCCCATTAATCCTGATTTGGAGTTATGGATTGGAGCAGTTGAGCGTGTTGCTAAAGCTGGTATTAAAAACATCGGTTTAATCCATCGTGGTTTCTCTTCTTACGGTAATACAGAATATCGGAACGCCCCGATGTGGCATCTTGCAATCGAGATGAAACGTCGTAACCCAAATATGATGATCATCAACGATCCCAGTCATATTTCAGGTAATCGTGTACTGTTGCAAAGTGTTGCTCAAAAAGCAATTGACCTTGACTATGACGGTATAATGATAGAAAGCCACATTGATCCTGACAAAGCCTGGAGCGACGCAAAACAACAAGTTACCCCTGAAAGACTTGCAGAGATATTGAATGGCATTAAATGGAGGCATGAAACAACTAACGAAAGAGAATTTGTAGTAGCTCTTGAGAAACTAAGAGAGCAGATCAATCATATCGACGACGAGTTGATGCAATTATTAGGGCAGCGTATGAAAATTGCTGATAAAATCGGCCAGTATAAAAAGGAGAATGACATCACTATTCTTCAGACAAACCGCTGGAACGAACTTCTTGAAAGAGCTTTCAGAAAAGGTGAATCATTAGGTTTGAGTAAAGAATTTATTACAAAATACTATGATGCAGTTCACATGGAAAGTATCAATCACCAGACAACTATCATGAACAGTTAAATTATACAGCGGTCGCCAGCCTCTGCCGGCGGCCGCTATTTTAGGCCTCCGGCCTTGCCTTCTAAAAATGCAGGCTTTATAGTGTCTTATTAAACCTGGTGGTAATTTCAACCCTGCATCTATTGTATCCAGACCAAAACTCATGATTAAAAAATCATTTTCATTTTCTTCTTCATCTGTCAACTATTATTTTAATGCAGACTTTAGCTACCTGGAACAGCTTGTTGCAAAAGACCAGGCTGTTATTGTAACAGATGAAAATATTTTTTCGAAACATCAAAGGAAATTCAAAGGATGGAAATCAATTGTAATCAAAGCAGGCGAGCAGTATAAAGTTCAGGCGACAGTTGATGACATTATACAGCAATTGATAGACTTAGGCGCAGACCGAAAAACAACATTGGTAGGTGTTGGTGGCGGTGTAATCACAGACATTACTGGTTATGTTGCGGGTGTGTTTATGCGGGGTGTAAAGTTTGGCTTTGTTCCAACTTCCATCCTGGCAATGGTAGATGCAGCAATAGGAGGCAAGAATGGAATTGATGTCGGGCTATATAAAAACATGGTTGGGTTAATCAGGCAGCCGTCATTTCTATTATATGATTTCTCATTGCTTAAGTCTTTGCCTAAGGAAGAATGGGTAAACGGCTTTGCCGAGGTTATCAAACATGCGTGCATCAAGGATGCACCAATGTTTAAATTGCTGGAAGAAAATAAGCCTGGTTATTTTCAGAAGGACTTTACCGATCTGGCTAAACTGATTCAGCGAAATGCACTGATTAAGACCAAAGTGGTTGTAGCTGACGAGTTTGAAAATGGTGAGCGAAAGCTTTTAAACTTCGGCCATACCGTCGGTCATGCCATAGAAAACCTGTATCAAATTCCGCACGGGCATGCAGTAAGTATAGGGATGGGTGTAGCGTGCAAATTTTCTGAAACGGTAACCGGGTTTAAAGATACAGAGCGAGTGGTAAAACTTTTAAAACAGTACGGATTACCGCCACAGTTTGAATTTGACAAGGAAGAAGCTTTTAGAATTTTAAAGAGTGATAAGAAGAAGAATAACCAAAGCATCAATTATATTCTTCTCAACAAGATAGGTAAATCTCAAATTGTCCCTTTGTCATTTGAGCAGATACAAATTTTAATCAACGATTTATAAAGTCCCTTTAGAGGATTTAGGGATATAAATCTATTCATTAATCAATCAATTATAAAGTCCCTTTTTTGGGATTTAGGGGCATGATAGTAAAAATTAAACCTTCCGTTTTAACTGGCTCTGTTGTGGCGCCTGCCAGTAAAAGCAGTATGCAACGGGCTTGTGCGGCTGCGTTACTTTCAGAAGGAGCTTCAGAAATAATAAACCCGGGAAAAAGCAATGACGACCTTGCCGCATTAGACGTTATTCAGAAACTAGGAGCGAGGGTTGTAGAAAATGAGGATGGATCACTTACAATTCATAGTCTCGGAGTTGATCCAGTTGGAGAGGAAATTAATTGTGGTGAAAGCGGTTTAGGCATCCGCATGTTTACCCCGATTGCAGCTTTAAGCAACAAGCATATAACCATTAATGGCATGGGTAGTTTGTATACAAGACCAATGCACTTTTTTGATGAGATTTTCCCAAAACTGAATATTAAAATTCGTTCGAGGGAGGGGAGGCTTCCATTACAAATACAAGGCCCTTTGGTTCCTTCAGATATTGAGGTGGACGGTTCTTTAAGTTCCCAGTTTCTAACCGGGCTGTTGATGGCCTACGGAGCGTCAGTAACAACACCTGTCACTATTAAAGTCAACAATCTTAAAAGCAAACCGTATATCGATCTCACCTTAAAGGTGATGGAAAGCTTTGGTAGAAAAGTAACCCACGATAATTATGAGCTCTTTCATCTTGAGCCACAGGATAAGAACTATGAGCCACAGATCTACACAGTTGAAGGCGACTGGAGTGGTGGCGCTTTTTTACTCGTAGCCGGTGCCATTGCCGGCAAAATTGAAGTCAAAGGTTTAGACATTGCATCAACTCAGGCGGATAAAGAAGTGATGCGGGCTTTAAAGGATTGTGGATGCGATTTATCAATAAACAAAGACGTTATTAAAATAGGGCCTTCTGATCTGAATGCCTTTCATTTTGATGCAACTGATTGTCCGGATCTGTTTCCTCCATTAGTTGCGCTGGCTGCTTATTGTGATGGCGTTACAACTATCAAGGGTGTAAGCCGTTTGGCCCACAAGGAGAGTAATAGAGGCCTTACCTTACAAGAGGAATTTGGAAAAATGGGCGTAAAAATAACTTTGAACGATGATGAAATGCAGATAGAAGGTGGAAGTGATCTTTTTGGAACAACTGTTCATTCCCGCCACGATCATCGAATTGCAATGGCGTGTGCTGTTGCTGCATTGCAGGCAGATGGCGAAGTTGAGATTGAAGAGGCTGAAGCGATCAACAAATCATACCCTGATTTTTATGAGCATCTAAAAAAGTTAGGAGCCTCTGTCGCCTTTTAGCATACTGTAATCATTCGCTTAAAAGATTTACCGGTTACTTTTTATTTTGTAGCCATCAGTATAATCACAGGTGGTTCATTTGTTGCGTCGCACTCTTGTACTGTACAACAATGAGGAGCCCGGCATACCAGGATGTAAAATCGTTGAACGCCAGGCTAGCCGATAGCTCAGCTTACACGAGATCAGGCAAAACGGGCAGGCCGAATAGCAAGAAAAGAGTACAAGTGAGTGACACAACGATGTCGAACAATGCTGATATGACCGCCAACAAATTTTTTAGCTTCTTCATCAACACGTAAATAACGAGTAAACAATCCAAGCAATTTAACCATTAAACTATTTAACCATTGAACAGTTTCGGTCGCATATTCCGCATTCATATTTTCGGCGAATCTCATGGTGAAAGTGTAGGTCTTACTATTGATGGTTGCCCTGCAGGATTGCAACTATCGGTTGACGACTTTCTAGCTGATATAGAGCGGCGTAAGGGAGGTGCTAAAGGCACAACCCCTCGTAAAGAGGATGATCTGCCAATTTTTAAAAGTGGTTTGTTTAATAACAAAACGACCGGTGCTCCCATCACCATAATTTTTGAAAATAATAATACCCGCAGTACAGATTATGCAAAGCAACGAGCGTTTCCAAGGCCGGGGCATGCAGACTTTGTGGCCAGCAAAAAATACGGCGGGAACGAAGATTATAGAGGTGGCGGACATTTTAGCGGAAGGCTGACTGTTTGTTTGGTTGCAGCCGGTGTTATAGCTAAAAAACTTCTTGACCAGATAAAAGTTGAAGCGAAAATTTTAGAGATTGGTGGCGAAGCTGATGTCGAAAAAGGATTGCAAAAAGCCATCGATGCAAAAGATACAATTGGTGGTATTGTAGAATGTAGAGTGCATGGATTACCAATCGGCCTTGGCGAACCGTTTTTTGATTCTGCGGAGTCTGTAATCAGCCATGCGGTGTTTGCAATTCCGGCGGTAAGAGGTATCGAGTTTGGAACCGGCTTTGAAGCAGCAAGAATGTTTGGCAGTATACACAATGACGCTATAGAAAATGCTGAAGGAAAAACTGTAACAAACCATGCTGGTGGCGTTGTTGGTGGCATAACAAACGGAAATGAATTGGTATTTAGAATTGCGATAAAACCGACTTCGTCAACGCCAAAAGAGCAACAAACGCTCAACTGGGACACGGGTGAAGTTGATACATTTTCAGTAAAGGGAAGGCACGATCTATGCATTGCTTTGAGAGTTCCGGTAGTATTGGAAGCGGTTACAGCCTTTGTTTTAGCCGACCTGATGTTGCTTGAAAACAGAATTAAACGCATTGTATAATTTAAAAAAAATCAACAAAATGGATGCATCGGTAATTTATCATTTAACTACAGTTGAAGAATGGGAAGACGCACAGGATAGAGGTGTTTATGAGCCACCTTCATTTACAAGGGAGGGCTTTATACATTGCTGCACCAAAGAACAATTAGATAGTGTTTTGACGAGGCATTTTAAAGGACAGGAAAATTTGATAAGACTTGTAATTGATCCAAGTTTGCTTACGCAGAAATTGCAATACGACCGCGACGAACAATTACAGCAGGAGTTTCCTCATATCTACGGGCCGCTAAATCTGTCTGCAGTAATTGAGATTGTGTTTTTAGAACCGATAACATCAGACAAAGAAAATAATGATAATAAAAGAGAAGATTAAGATTAATAATTCCTGTAAAAAGAGGCTATATCGATCAAAAGATATAGCCTCTTTTTTATTGTATGCTTCGCATGCTGCACCCGGTAGAAACACTAGTGTTATTGCGTTTGTTTGTCCCTCAAAGGTTATTATTAGTAAAGCAGCCTTTCACCAGAGTTTCCGCATTCTCATTAAATGAAGGAAAGTCTGGTTGTGTAGTACTTAAAGACTGAATATATTATTTGCTTTAAATGAAATACGTGTGGAATTTTTTCGCCATGTTTGAACATAATACATTGTTTTTCAATGGCATTACTTTTATGCTTGTTGTGGTAATATTAACTCATTTTTAAAAAAAAATATTTATGGCAAAGGCAACAGCAAAAAAAGCAGCACCTAAAAAGTCTGCCGCACCTAAGGCAGCACCTAAAAAGTCTGCTGCACCTAAAGCAGCACCTAAAAAGTCTGCTGCACCTAAGGCAGCTCCTAAAAAGTCTGCTGCATTTAAGGCATCTCCTAAGAAAGCTGTAGCTAAAAAAGCGGCCGCTAAAACGGCAGTAAAGACAGCAGCTCCAAAAGCAGCTCCTAAGAAAGTTGTGGCGCTATCAGATGAGACAATGTTGCAAAACCTATTTTTAGATTCACTTAAAGATATTTACTACGCGGAAAAGAGTGGAGCAAAAGCTTTACCTAAGATGGCTAAAGCTGCAACTTCAGAACAACTAAGAGGGGCCTTCGAGCAACATGCACAACAAACAAACGGACAGGTACAAAGATTAGAGCAAGTGTTTGAACAACTTGGCAAGAAGGCGCAAGGCAAAAAATGTGAAGCGATAGAAGGATTGGTAAGAGAAGCAGACAGCCTTATTAAAGACACTAAGAAAGGAAGCAAGACCCGCGATGTTGCCTTAATAATGGCAGCTCAGAAAATGGAGCACTATGAAATAGCAAGCTACGGTAGCATTGCTACGTTAGCCGCACAGATGGGAGAAAGCCAGGTTAAAGAATTATTGGGACAAACGCTTCAGGAAGAAAAAGATACCGACGAACTGTTAACTCAAATTGCTTTGAGCAATATAAATCAGGAAGCAGAGCAGGAAGGCGGCGAAAGCGAAGTAAGTGGTCAGCAAAGCCAGGGCGCAGATGAAAAGTTAGACCCGAAAGCGGGAGATGATGGTAATACAGAGCAATAAAGACATGTATTGACGAAAGAAAAGGCCGGGGTTTCTCCGGCCTTTTCTTTTCTATCATTGTGGTGAAAGCACAACAATGAAGACCTTAACGACAATAAGTAGATGGGTAGATAGCAGGAAAAATAAGTGCGGAATGAATAAGTAAGGTGATGAAAATTGAAGTAAATGATCAGGTCATGTTAATGGCATGAAATTTCTCATTATAAGGATTATTAATAAAAATGAAAAGGAGGTAATTATGGCTAACGAAGATAAACTACAAAACCAGCAAGATAACAGCAACCAGGCTGAAAGTAATGCCGAAAGAGACCAGGATCATGGAAATATGAATAATGGTACCATTGGCGGCAATATGGGAATTATTGGTAGCAGTAATGAAGAGGATAGCGATAAGTATAGTAAGCAGCCACATGACGGCGGACCATCTACTGTGCCGGGCGATACCGGTGGTGGTGCAAGCAACGGATCGAAAGCAGGAAGTGGATTAGGCCCCGATGGAAGCGTAGATAACGCAGCATCGAAACATGAGGGAAGTGCAGCACAACAATAAAGATGCTCACAGTCGAAATACAGGCAAGTACGTGTAATATACTTGCCTGTATTTATTTACATCAACATAAAGTGGACAAATAGTATGATATATAACGAAGGGACTATAAACTCAATAAAAGACATTTTAATTAGTTCAGAAGAAACGATTGCCGTTGCCGAAAGCGTTACAGCCGGGCATTTGCAGGCCGCATTTTCAGCCGGCATTGATGCGTCAAAATATTTTCAGGGCGGCATTACTGCTTACAATATTGGCCAAAAAGCAAGGCATTTACATATTGATCCTATACTTGGAAACAAAGTAAACTGTGTGGCGGCAAAAATTGCTGATACCATGGCAATTGAAGTGGCGAAGATGTTTGCAAGTGATTATGGAATTGGAATAACCGGCTATGCATCTATCGTACCTGAGTGTGAAGAAGAAGGCCTCTTCGCTTACTTTTCGCTATCGTACAGAGGAGAACTACTGTTATCGGATAAGTTGACCTCGCCTGAGAAACTGCCTTATGAAGTACAGGTAGATTATGCTAAAAAGGTTATAAAAAGGGTATTAGAATGTTTGCATTCAAAACGTAAAGATTAATTCAATTCTCACTTTCCCAATTGTTGCAGAACAAGCTAAAATCTAAAGAGGCGGTCTTATCAAGATCGCCTCTTTAGATTTTTATAAATTCGACTATTCAGTTCATTAAATATCATCGTCGTCCTCGTCGTCATCATCCAGGGTAAGATCATCATCTAAATCTGCATCCTCAATTACTGGATCGGCGGGTTCATCTACTTCATCAATTTCAATATCATCCACATCGTCAAGATCGTCATCATCGATGTCATCATCGTCGTCTACATCATCGTCATCGACAGAGAAAGCTGAAGTTAAAAACCCGGAACCTTTTAAAATATCGCCTTCGAATCCGGCGAGAGCAGTTTCATTGCTTGGTTTGTTGATTGTTATCATTTGGAAAAATTTAAAGGGTGAACTACAGGAAAGAAAGTTACGGTAATCATTATAAAACCATGCCATTAAACATGAAAAATCTAACAATTTTATTCATTAAAGTGTTCAAATTTTGGGACAGCAATAATAAGAATTTTTGGATAATACTTTTAAAAATAAATTCCATAAAACATTGGAAATGAAATAAAAAGAAAGCTGTAGATTATTTTCCTCGAATGTTTTTTCTATACTTTTTCTATTCTATTGTTACTGTATTTTACAAAAGGCACGAAACTTTCATTGTATTTATTGTAACTGTTTATGAATGAAGGTTTAGCATAATAAAAGAGGCTTTAGTTTAAGGGCTGGGGTTGATATGAAAAGATAGCGTACAAGTGAGTGACACAACAGGAGATCGAATAAGTACTAATGTTGGCAACCAACAACAACAAGCATTTGTTTTTTTTCAAGTGTATTGATCAATATTAAAATTAAGATTATGAGATCTATCTGGACCGGGGCAATTGGATTTGGACTGGTAAACATTCCGGTAAAAATGTATAGTGCTACCGAGCGAAGCGAACTTAACCTTGACATGCTTGACAAAAACGATATGTCGAGAATAAAATACCAGCGCGTAAACGAAGCAACGCAGAAGCCGGTTGACTGGGACGCTATTGTAAAGGGCTATAAAATTGACGACAAATATGTGATACTCGACGACAAGGATTTTGAAGCCGCAAATGCAAAAAAGACGAAAACAATAGAGATTTCAGATTTTGTAAAAGAGGAAGAAATTGACAGTGTATATTTTGAAACGCCTTATTATCTTGAGCCTGATAAAAGTGGCACACGAGCTTATGCGTTGTTGCGAGCTGCGTTACTTAAAACAAAAAAGGTTGGTATTGCAACGTACGTAATGAGGAATAAAGAAGCTCTCGCCATTCTGCGCCCACGCGATAAGGTGATCATCTTAAACCGCATTCGTTTTGCTGAGGAAGTACGTGATCCCAATCAACTTGCCCTTCCTGAAGCACCTGAAATTAAGAAAGCCGAATTAGATATGGCTATTTCCCTGATCGACCAGCTAACCTCTAAGTTTGATATCAGTGCATTCAAAGACACCTATACCGAAGAACTCATGAAGGTAATACAGGCGAAGGCGAGAGGTGCAAAACCTGCTGCAGGAAAAATGAAAGTGGTTCACAGTGCAACAGAGGACCTGATGTCTCAGTTAAAAGCAAGTTTAAACACAAAGAAAAAGAAAGCTTCATAAGTCATGAGTTTAGCAACATATAATACCAAGAGAAACTTCAATGAAACATCGGAGCCGAGTGGCAAGAAGAATGATAAACAGCAGGATAAATTGTCTTTCGTAATACAACGCCACAAAGCATCGCATTTACATTATGATTTTAGGTTGGAGATGGAAGGAGTGTTGAAAAGCTGGGCGGTGCCTAAGGGCCCGAGCCTTAATCCTCAAGACAAGCGACTGGCCATGATGGTTGAAGATCATCCCTACGATTATAAGGATTTTGCAGGAGTTATACCGGAAGGTAATTACGGAGCAGGTATTGTTGAGATTTGGGACAGTGGTACGTACACATCGTTAGAAGATAGCGGCAATGTAAAAGAAGATGAAAAGCTTTTGAAAGCAGGCCTTGCAGCCGGGAACCTGAAATTTAAGATGCATGGCAAAAAATTAAAAGGAGAGTTTGCGTTGGTACGGTTAAAAGACAGCAATTCTAATAGCTGGCTTTTAATTAAACACAACGATAGTTATGCGGTGCACGAAAATTATAACAGTGAAGAAAATACGCCTAAAAATTCTCCCATAAATAAATGGCTGGCTAGCCATAAGCCCGAAGAAAAACAGGCAAAAAAAAAGCCCTGATGGCAAATGCTACCCAAACAAGAAAACTGGAAGAATATATTCCGGCAATGCTTGCCAAAGAAACGGATACAGCATTCTCGAAGATCGACTGGATTTACGAGATAAAGTGGGATGGCTACCGCGCCATCGCCGAAATAAATAAGGGCCATGTAAAGTTATACTCTCGTAACGGCAACTCTTTTCTTTCCAATTATCCTGACGTAGTTGACGCCCTTTCAAAGCTAAAGATTAATGCAGTTTTTGATGGCGAAATAGTTGTTTTAAATGAAGACGGAAACCCGGATTTTCAGAAGCTTCAGCATTATGAACAATTCAGGAATTTTCCTTTGCGCTACTATGTTTTTGATCTGTTGGAGCTGAACGGGAAGAAGTTATATTCACTTCCATTGATTGAAAGGAAGAAACTACTTGAACAAAATCTTAAAAAAAATGATGTCGTAAAATACAGTGACCACATTGAAGAGCGTGGAGAAGATTTTTTTGAAATAATAAAACAAAAGAATCTGGAAGGGATAATGGCGAAAAAGAAAAGCAGCGAATATTATCCTGGTAAACGCTCGGCCGATTGGCTCAAAATAAAACATCATAAATCTGATGAGGCAATCATTGCAGGATTTACGGCTCCCAGGGGAGGAAGGAAATACTTTGGCGCATTGGTTTTAGGAAGTTTTGTAAATGGTAAACTCACTTATGTCGGTCATACAGGATCAGGTTTTGACACCAATTTATTAAAAGACCTTTCAGCAAAGCTCGAACCTATTATTACAGATAAATCTCCGTTTTCAGCAAGGGTAAAAACGAATATGCCCGTAACGTGGGTTGAACCAAAATATGTTTGTGAAATAAAATTTACTGAGTGGACGTCTGATGGAAAACTAAGGCATCCTATTTTTTTAAGACTGAGGGAAGACAAGGCTGCGAAGGATGTGAATACTCAATTTATTAATGCGAATAAAATGAATACTAACGATGCTTCTGCAACTGAAGAAGAGCCGGTAGAACAACCCGTTAAAAAACCGGCGAAAAAAGTGGCGACCAAAAAAGTTGCTGCCAAAAAAGCTGTAGCGAAAAAGGAAGCTCCCGCTACCGTTTCTGTAAAAGCAGCTGTAAAGAAATCCGCTAAACCAACTGTTATAAAAAAAGCAAAGACCGTTGAGCCTGCCGACGCTGGGAAAGCACCCAAAGCAGCGAATCAAAAAGCTCAACAGCCTGCTTCTGTACCTGATGTTGTGAAAAATGAAAAGGAAAAGATCTATAAGTTTGGCAACGCTGAACTAAAGTCGACGAACAGGACAAAGATCTTTTTTCCGGACGAAGGTGTAACAAAAGGAGATGTATTAGATTATTATGAGCAAATGGCGGATTTGATTATTCCTTACTTAAAAGACCGGCCGGAGTCTTTGTTTCGAACGCCTAACGGCATTAATCAAAAAGGCTTTTTTCATAAAGACGCGGGCGACGAGGCTCCTTCCTGGGTCGAGCACATTCCGTTGTATTCTGACTCTGTAAAAAAAGAAATTGATTACATCTTATGCAACAACACTGCTACACTTTTATACCTTGCAAATCTTGGCTGTATAGAAATTAATCCATGGCATTCCCGGGTGAAATCGCTTGACAATCCCGATTATTTGATCATTGATATCGACCCCAGTGACAACAACACTTTTGAGCAAGTGATCGAAGCCGCTCAAGTGGTAAAGCTGATCCTTGAGCAGGCGGGTGCTATGAGTATTTGCAAGACTTCAGGTGCATCGGGGCTGCATATATATGTGCCACTCGGTGCCCGGTATAATTACGACCAGGCAAAGGACTTTGCTAATATTGTTTGCATGCTTGCACAAGCCCAAATACCAGCATTTACAACCCTTGAAAGAAGCCTTAGCAAACGAAGCAAAGACCAGATTTACATGGATTATCTTCAAAACAGGAAAGGGCAGACGATTGCGTGTGTTTACAGTTTACGACCTAAAAAAGGTGCTACCGTATCTACGCCTTTGGATTGGAGCGAGGTTAAAAAAGGTCTGACACCACAACAGTTTACAATTAAGACAGTTCCTGAAAGAATAAAAAAAACCGGCGATCTTTTTGCGCCAATGCTTGATGCTAAAAATGCTATCGACCTTTCAAAGTGCATTGAAAGACTTGGAGGGTAGAAATGAACAGTACAAGAACCTTTTGGTACCGGCATTTGTATTTCAATGAATCATCCTTGCGTCGCATTTCGTTCATCTGATGAATCTATATTTAACCTTTTTTATATAGGTAAGAAGTGAACCAATACGTCCGCACGCAACCTCTAAATATTTGCTTTAAAAAATCAGTTAACCTAAAACCGACTACTCGCAACCGGTCATCTGAAACCTGTATCTTGCAACCTTACAACTAATAATATTATGTCTGCTCCTTTACAAACAGCTATATGTTCATTTGGCATGTCTGGAAAAGTTTTTCATGCGCCTTTCATTCATGCTAATCCAGGTTATAACTTGTATGGAGTATGGGAACGAAGCAAGAAAACAGCCCAGGAATTTTATCCTGGAGTAAGATCTTTTGATACGCTCGAAGAAATGTTGGAAGATGAAACAATCGAATTGCTCATCATCAATACTCCAAATGCCACTCATTATGATTTTGCAAAAAAGGCTTTGCTTGCCGGAAAGCACATAGTGGTAGAGAAACCCTTTGTTATTAATTCTCCCGAAGGAAATGAATTGATTGAACTTGCTGTTAAAGTCAATAAGAAAATCTCAGTGTATCACAACCGGAGGTTTGATAGCGACTTCAGGCTGGTGAGGAATGTTGTTCAGGAAAATTTATTAGGCAATGTTGGAGAGACGACAATAAGATACGATCGGTTTAAAGATAAACCGAGTCCTAAAATACATAAGGAAATTGCTGCGCCGGGGAACGGATTATTATATGATCTTGGTTCGCACTTGATTGACCAGGCTTTGCAATTATTCGGAAAACCTTTATCGGTTTTTGCAGATATTACCATACTTCGCCCGTTTTCACAAGTCGATGATTATTTTGAGTTAATTCTGTTTTATGATAGAAAAAGGGTGATTTTAAAAGCCAGCAACATTGTGAGAGAAGGATTACCTGCTTATGTGTTACAAGGTTCAAAAGGATCATTTATTAAGTCAAGGACAGATGTTCAGGAAAATGATTTGATTGCCGGAAAGGTGCCGCAAACAGACAATTGGGGTATAGAGCCGGAAACAGAAAAAGGTCTTTTACACACTGAAAAAAATAACGGGGTTGTAAGAGAATTGCTTACACCACCACAGGGAAATTATATGGATTATTTCGACGGACTATATAAAGCCATTCGATTCGACGAGCAACTGCCGGTAACGGCCGAACAAGGACTAGAGGTAATAAAAGTTATCGAAGCAGCAATTGAAAGTAATAAAGAGGGTAGGGTAGTGAAGTATGGATGAGAAAGCTAAAGATTTGAGGGGGCGCATAAAACAACTGAGTTTTCTGTCAACTGTCATCCTACGACCGTGAACTTAGACCATCAACCCTCATCTCTCAACTATCAACTCTTTCTTATTCTGTAAAATTCGGATGACGACAGTTCTTCCAGTATTCTATAATTTGTCTTAGTTGTTGTTGAATACCGTCATATGTATTTTCCTTTACAAAAAATCCTTGCACACTTAATTCAAAAGCTTCATATACAGCTTTTGAATCAGCACTTGTAGAGAGAAATATGAAGGGAATTGCTTTGTTTCTAAGATATTGGTTCTGCTGGATTTCTGCTTTCAACTGCAGCCCATTCATTATAGGAAGGTTTACGTCAGACAAAATGATGAATGGTTGCTGGTCGCTGTTCAGTAAAAAATCAAGTGCCTTTTGCCCGTTATCAAATATTTCAATATGATTTTTTACTCCAAGCATTTGCAATGCATCGGTAATAAATTCCTGGTCATCTACATCGTCTTCAACCAGTAGAATAGGCCCGCTTTTCAAAATAAATAGTGCGTTTGGTTATTGAATATTGACAACATATAATTAGAACAGTGTAACGACTTGTAATTGTTGTAAACACCTTGCCTTTATAATATCAATTTTATTTTTTCATCGTAAATGGCTTAACTCAGTTTCAGGTCGAAAACGTTAATTAAGCTTCATTTCGTATAGCAACGGCCATTTTTTACCCGTAATGTATATTGAGTTTTTTGCGCTGTCATACGCAATTCCGTTCAATACCAGGTTACCTTCTTTATTCACATGTTTACCTGATTTTTCAAGGAGCCCTGATAAATCTATTTTGCCTGTTATATGCCCCGTGGAAGGATCTATTCTTACAATGTAATCTGTCGTATAGATGTTTGCGAAAACTGATCCGTTTATAAACTCCAGTTCATTCAAGTCTCCAACAGGCCCGTTATTATCGCTAACGCCAACTATTCTTAAAAGCTTGAATGTTTGCGGGTCTACGAAATAAAGGTTGCTGTCGCCAGTGCTTATAATTAATTCTTTTCCGTTGTGTGTAATGCCCCATCCTTCATGATCCCACCTAAATTCTTTTATCTTCTTAAATGTTTTTGCATCATATACAAACACTACATTGTTTTGCCAGGTAAGCTCATATATTTTATTGTTTAGCATTGTAATTCCTTCGCCAAACAAAGATGGATCTATAGAAATGGAATGCTCTGCTTTACCACTTTTAATGTCAACTTTCATTAGCCTGCTTTCCCCTTCCAAACCGGTGCTTTCATACAGCGTATTGTTTTGCCAGATTAGTCCCTGGGTATAAGAAGAGGTATCATGAGGATAGCTGGCAACAATGTTATAATTGAGATTGGCTGGCGGCGCAATCGTATTAAGTGTTGTTCCTGTTGTACTATCATTATTATCCGCGTCCCTGTTTTTACAGGCTGCAAACAAAATTGCAATTATGGCAAAAGATAAAATTTGTTTCATTATTGTAAGTCTTAAAACAAATGTATGCAAGATGACAAATCCCGACAGTTAAAAATTTATAAGTGTCTTTTCTTTTATCGATCACTTTTAACTTATCATAAAAAATCCTGCATTATTAGCTGATTCTTCTAATTAAGTAGCATTGGCAATAAAAACTGAAGCTGCGAAATAAGCAAGCGTACAAGTGAGTGACACAACAAAAGATGAACAAGACAAAATGCTGATTACACAAAAATTAAAACTTGTTTTTATAATCTACCGACAATATTGACGTTAATGGTTTACCCTGACTAAGCTTGTATTTACCGATCAATAAAATGAATGGTATCATTTTTGACTTTTCGGGCTTAAATCATGAACATGAAAAAACTTTTTATCCTGGTTTCTTTTTCTTTAATATCTATCATACATGCAGATGCTCAACGGTTGAAGGGGCTTTTAAATAAAATTTCAAAAGATACCTCATCAGGTTCTTCGGTTAGCAAAATGATTAATGCTGCCGCTGGCTTAAGCAAAGACACGATGTCGACCAACACAATTGCCAGTGGTTTGAAAGAGGCTTTGCAAATTGGCACTGAAAGGGGTGCGGCTAAACTTTCTGCTGCTGATGGTTTTTTCAAAAACGCGGCACTCAAGATTTTACTGCCTGCAGAGGCAAAGCAAGTTGAAACAAAATTGCGGGCCCTGGGTTTAGGTAAACAAGTTGATAACGCAATTCTAAGTATGAACCGCGCCGCAGAAGATGCAAGTAAAAGTGCAGCGCCGATCTTCATTAACGCGATAAAGCGAATGACTATACAAGATGCTGTCGGCATATTGAAAGGTGGCGATTTTGCCGCAACGAACTATCTAAAGGGCAAAACAACAGCGGGTCTTACCGAAGCCTTTCGTCCGGTTATCGAACAATCGCTTGCTAAAGTAGGAGCAACAAAATATTGGAACACACTTTTTTCTACTTATAACACTTTTAGTACTCAAAAAGTAAATACTGATCTGTCTGCTTATGTTACAGAAAAAGCGCTCTTTGGAATTTTCCAGGAAGTATCGTTAGAAGAGCAAAAGATCAGGAAAGACCCGGCTGCCCAAACCACTGCATTACTAAAAACTGTTTTCGGTAAGTAATGGAATGAATTTTTTATTATCAAATTCCTAATTATGAAAAAAATTATTTTGATGCTCGCAATGCTTGGTACCACATTTTCAGGATGTGAAACAGCACAACAGGTACTTGAGGGCGTAAATACAGCATACGGTAATGGTACGTTAGGGGGAGCGGGTGGATTGTCTAACACAGATATTGTTACAGGTCTCAAACAGGCGCTAACGGTAGGAACTCAAAATAGTACCAGCCAATTATCATCTCTTGATGGCTTTTTTAAAAATGCCGCTATAAAAATACTTTTGCCTGAGGAAGCGAAGAAGGTAGAAAGTACGTTACGAAATCTGGGTATGGGCAACCTTGTTGATAAAGCGGTTTTATCAATGAACCGTGCAGCGGAAGATGCTGCGCGTGGAGCAGGAAGCATTTTTATAAATGCGGTAAAACAGATGACCATTACAGATGCAGTAAATATTTTAAAAGGGGGCGATTTTGCCGCTACCAATTATTTCAAAGGAAAAACAACTTCGGCTCTTGCTGCATCTTTTCAACCAATTATTAATAATGCCCTTAAAAATGTAAATGCAACAAAGTATTGGAGCGATGTCATTTCTGTATATAACCAGTTTTCATCAACCAAAGTCAATACTGATCTTAGCGCTTATGTAACTCAAAAAGCGATGGACGGAATTTTTTACCAGGTGGGTTTAGAAGAACAAAAGATTCGACGGGATCCTGTTGCCCGTACAACTGATATCCTGAAAAAAGTCTTCGGAAGTAAATTAGCCCAGGGAAGTTAGGCTGGTTCTATAAATGAAAAAAGCATGTTCAATTATCTGAACATGCTTTTTTTATGTAATTTTTTTGACCCGGCAGTTTTTTATTATTCAACTTTTCTTGCGTCGCACTCTTGTACTGAATCAACAATTTCAGCTACCTCCATTAAAAGCTTCAAAATTAGCTTTAAGCAGTCGACGTTTCCAACACCTTTTCGGGTAAGGTTATAATGAAAGTAGATCCTTCATTCAATTTACTCTGGGCTGTTATAAAGCCCTTGTGTTTTTCGACTATTTTTTTACAAATGGATAAACCGATTCCCGTTCCTTCGAATTCATGATAGGTATGCAGCCTTTTAAAAACTACAAAGATTTCCTCTGCATATTTTGTATCAAAGCCTATTCCGTTGTCTCTGATATAGATGTTATAAAAAGTGTTTTCAAACAGTTTTCTATCTATATCTGGTATGTTAGCTCCTTTAATGACTTCAGTACGAATGTATATTTCAGGAGTGCTTCCCGTCTTACAGAATTTTATTGAATTACTGATAATGTTTTGAAAAAGTTGCCTTATCTGACTGGGAATGGCATGTATGGTAGGAAGATCTGTTGCTGTTATTTTAACTCCCCTTTTTTGAATGTCCGTTTCAAGGTCTGACAGTACATCGGACAACAGCTCATTCAAATCCGTTTTCTCAAAATCCAAGTTGTCGTGTGTATGCCGTGAAAACTTTAAAAGGTCATTTACAAGTTGCTGCATCCGTTTAGATGCTTTCCCGATTTTCTGTAAATAAACCTGCACATTTTCGGGCAGATCCACATTCATTTTTAGAGTTAGCTTGTCAGTAAACAATTGAATCTTGCGTAAGGGTTCCTGCAAGTCGTGCGAGGCAACATACGCGAACCGATCTAGTTCCTGGTTCGTTGTCTGAAGATGTGTATTGTTTTCGATTAACTGGAGGTTTAAAAGCCTGATCTTCTCTTCGGTTATTTTACGGTCCTCAATTTCTTTTTCAAGTTTTTTATTTGCCTGCAGAAGCTTTTGTTCCTGCATCATCAACTCGTGATTGCGCCTGTATAATTCTACAAATACGCCCACTTTAACCCTTAATAATTCAGGGTTTATTGGCTTGTAAATGTAATCGACACCTCCCATTTGGTAACCCTGGAAAATATACTCTTCCTCATAGTTAAATGCGGTAATGAAAATGATAGGAATATGTTTGAGCTTGTCTCGTTCCGAAATGAGGGTAGCAGTTTCAAGACCGTTCATTCCCGGCATTTGCACGTCCATTAAAATGAGCGTAAAATCGTGCTCTTTCAATAATATTTTTAATGCAGCCCTTCCCGAATTCGCTTTTACAATGGTATAACCATCCCTTTCCAATATGGTTTCAATTGAGAACAGGTTATCCTCCCGGTCATCTACGACCAGTATTTTAATATCCGATTGCTGGAAAGGCTTTTCATTATTTATTGATTCCATTTCCATTATTTATTTGTATAGCCATACACGCATTAACGAAAGTAACTGGTCTATTTTTACTGGTTTGGTTATATAATCAGAAGCCCCTGCATCAATACACTTTTCCCGGTCACCTTTCATTGCTTTTGCAGTTACTGCAATAATAGGCAGATTATTGTTCTTGTGTTCGCGCCTGATCTTCTGGGTGGTTTCATATCCGTCCATTTCAGGCATCATTATATCCATCAATACAATATCTATCTTATTATTTTCTGACAGTATGTTGATGGCTTCCTGTCCACTTTCAGCAGTTATAGTATTAACATTATACTTTTCAAAAGCCGTTGTAAGTGCAAACAGGTTTCTTACGTCATCATCTACAATCAATACATTCTTATTGGTAATGACGTCTTCTCTTGAATTTAGGTTATCAATAATTCTTCTCTTTTCCGGTAGTAGTTTCTTATGATCGATGTGCAGGTGCATAACAGTTTCTTCGAGAAGCAAATCAAGAGAGTTTACATCTTTTAGAAGAATTCTGTTCGCATATTGTTTCAACTGAGTTTTCTCCCTGCCATTAAAATCTTTTGCCGAATACACAATGATTGGTGTTAACTGAAGCTTGTTGATATGATTAATATCAGCGACAAATTCCATCCCGCCAATGTCAGGAAGCATAAAATCAACTATGATACAGTCATACGGTTTTTCCTGGATCATTGCCAAACCTTGTTTACCCGTACTTGCTATCTCAATTTCAATGAGGTCACCATTATTTAGCATTTTTGCTATTTGAGAAGACTCTAGTTCGTTGTCTTCTACAATAAGTACGTTTTTAGTTTTTCTGTCATTGAAAGTCGCAATATCATTAAACAGTACATTAAGCGCTTCATTTTTTAATGGCTTAAGATTGAAGCTTCTTGCACCTCTTTGCATTGCAAGCAACCGGTTTTCCTCCCCGGATATCAGATGTACAGGGATATGTTTGAAGTTGAAGTCGTTCTTAAACAGGTCAAGGATCTTCCACCCACTCGCGTCCGGTAGTTTTACATCTAACGTTACAGCAACCGGGTTGAACTTATTTGTTAGCTCAAATACATCACCAAAAGCCTTAGCAACAACAACCTTCAGTTCTTTTTCATGTGCCTTTTCAATCATGATCTTTGCGAAGCGCATATCATCTTCCACAACTAAAAGCACCTTGTCGTGAGATAGAATATTGTTCCTGTCATCACCGGTTTCATTAATAACTTCATTCAACAATTTCAAGTCTTTTGTTTCTGAAACCTTAATGGTAGGAACGGATTGAATAGCGATATTATCATCATTTTCATCAAGCGTGTACTGACTAACGGTGAGACTGCTTTGTTTTTCTTTTTTTAGGTGAGCGGGGTTATAGTCGATTGGAAGGTATAAGGTGAACTTACTTCCTTTTCCTGGTTCGCTTTCAAGTTCAATGGTACCACCTAACAAGTCTGCTAAACCGCGGCTGATAGAAAGACCTAAACCGGTTCCTCCATACTTACGACTGGTAGAACCTTCTGCCTGCTGAAACGCCTCGAAAATAATATTCTGTTTGTCCTTCGAGATACCGATACCGGTATCATTAATTTCAAATGCAACCACTTTGCCTGCATTATCTAAACTGGCTGCATGAGACTTCCAGCTGCGCTTAGCTTCATAAATTTTAAGTTTAACCTCACCTTTTTCTGTAAACTTAAATGCGTTTGATAAAAGGTTTTTCAGGATCTGGTTCAAACGTTGAATATCCGTTTCAAGGGTATTTGGCAACTTGTCATCCATCTCGATGTTGAAGCGAAGGCTCTTACTTTCAGAGATGTGTTTGAAAGTTGTTTCAACGAACGCTGTAATCTCGTGGAAGCGAACATTAATGAAGTCAGTAGAAATGTAACCGGATTCAATTTTAGATAGATCAAGGATGTCGTTAATCAACTGGATGAGGTCATCCCCGCAACTATGAATGGTCTTGGCGTATCGTACCTGCTTTTCGGTCAGGTTACCTTCCTGGTTTTCGAATAATTGTTGTGCCAGAATCAACAGTGAGTTCAATGGAGTTCTCAATTCATGGGACATGTTTGCAAGGAACTCAGATTTATATTTCGAAGTTAGCTGTAACTGCTCCGCTTTTTCCTCAAGTGATTTCCTTGCATCTTCGACCTCTTTGTTCTTGTCTTCCACTTCTTCTTTTTGTTTCGCAAGAAGGTGAGCCTTGTCCTGCAACTCTTCGTTGGTTCTTCTTAGCTCATCGGCAAGTGAAGTTGATTGCGCAAGCAGATCCTCTGTTCTTGAGTTCGCTTCAATCGTATTCAGTACGATACCAATACTCTCGGTTAACTGGCTTAAGAAGTCAAGGTGCGTTTCATTGAAGGCGTCAAACGAGGCCAATTCAATAACCGCTTTAATCTGTGTTTCAAACAACACCGGAAGTACAATCAGGTTTAACGGGGAAGCTTCTCCTAACCCTGATTCAATCTTAATATAATTTCTGGGAACAGATGTTAACAGGATACGTTCTTTTTGAACTGCACACTGTCCAACAAGACCTTCACCAAGCTGAAATTCTCTTACAGTTTCTATTTCTGTGCCAAATGCGTATGCCGCGAATAGCTTTAATTTCTGGTTTTGAAGGTTTTCATCCTGTTCCAGGATATAGAACATACCTTTTTGTGCATTTACGACCTGGGCCAACTCAGAAAGGATACGACGCGTTACAGTGTTCAGGTCTTTCTGACCTTGAAGCATCTGAGTGAATTTCGCAAGGTTCGATTTCAACCAATCCTGCTCCTGGTTAAGTAGGGTGGTACTCTTCAGGTTAGCAATCATCTGGTTGATAGTATCCTTCAACTCTTCCACCTCGCCTTTAGCTTCCACACGAATCATCTGGGTGAGATCACCTTTGGTTACCGCTGATGCCACTTCAGATATCGCACGTACCTGTGTTGTCAGGTTTTCTGCTAACTGGTTTACGTTTTCAGTTAAATCTTTCCATGTACCTGACGCCGCTGGTACGCTTGCCTGTCCGCCTAGTCGTCCATCGACACCCACCTCACGCGCCACTGTAGTTACCTGGTCGGCAAATACAGCCAGCGTATCGATCAACTCATTAATCGTGTCAGTCAACTGCGCAACCTCACCTCGTGATACAATTGACAGTTTTTGTTTTAAGTTTCCGCTCGCAACGGCTGTTACCACCTTTGCAATGCCGCGCACCTGGTTTGTCAGGTTAGACGCCATCATGTTTACAGAGTCCGTTAAATCCTTCCACGTTCCAGCCACACCCTGTACCTCAGCCTGTCCACCCAGTTTACCTTCTGTACCCACCTCACGGGCAACCCTTGTTACCTCGTAAGCAAAAGAGTTCAACTGGTCCACCATTGTGTTGATGGTATTTTTCAGGTCAAAGATCTCACCCTTAACGTCAATAGTTACTTTTTTAGAAAGGTCACCTGATGCCACCGCTTTCGTTACCTCCGCGATGTTACGCACCTGGCTGGTAAGGTTACCAGTCATTTGGTTTACTGAGTCAGTCAAATCCTTCCATGTTCCCGCCACACCCGGTACGAATGCCTGTCCACCCAGCTTACCTTCGGAGCCCACCTCACGGGCAACCCTGGTTACCTCCGATGCAAACGCACGAAGCTGATCCACCATCGTGTTCAGGGTTTCTTTCAACTGCAGGATCTCACCCCGAACGTCCACCGTAATTTTCCTCGACATGTCTCCGTTGGCCACAGCAATCGCCACATCCGCAATGTTACGTACCTGCGCTGTCAGGTTACCAGCCATCTGGTTTACCGAGTCTGTCAAATCCTTCCAGGTTCCACCGACACCAGGCACGTTTGCCTGTCCACCGAGCTTACCTTCCGTACCTACCTCACGCGCCACCCTCGTTACCTCAGATGCAAACGCACGAAGCTGTTCCACCATCGTATTGATGGTATTTTTCAATTCAAGAATTTCGCCTTTTACGTCCACCTCAATCTTCCGGCTCAAGTCTCCGTTTGCCACCGCCGTTGTTACCTCGGCAATGTTACGTACCTGTGCAGTCAGGTTAGATGCCATTTTATTTACTGAATCCGTCAAATCTTTCCAAAGTCCTTCCACACCGGGTACATCTGCCTGGCCGCCCAATCTACCTTCGGAACCTACCTCACGGGCAACACGAAATACTTCTGAACCAAACGAATTCAACTGATCCACCATCGTGTTGATCGTATTCTTCAACTCAAGAATCTCACCTTTTACGTCCACGGTAATTTTCCTGGACAAATCTCCTTTTGCTACGGCTGTTGTTACCTCCGCAATATTTCTTACCTGGGCAGTAAGGTTACTACCCATCTGGTTTACTGATTCCGTCAAATCTTTCCATGTACCACCCACGCCCTGCACTTTCGCCTGTCCACCCAATTTACCTTCGGTTCCTACTTCAAGCGCCACGCGGGTCACCTCCGAAGCGAAGGAGTTCAACTGGTCCACCATCGTATTGATGGTCCGTTTCAACTCAAGGATCTCTCCTGCGACATCCACCGTGATCTTTTTAGAAAGGTCACCGTTTGCCACCGCTGTCGTTACCTCGGCAATATTTCTTACCTGGGCAGTAAGGTTACTGCCCATCTGGTTTACTGAATCTGTTAAGTCTTTCCACGTTCCACCTACTCCCTGTACCTTGGCCTGGCCCCCGAGTTTACCTTCTGTACCCACCTCAAGTGCCACACGGGTTACCTCCGATGCAAATGAGTTCAACTGATCCACCATCAGGTTAATCACATCCTTAATCTGTAAAATCTCACCTTTCACATCCACTGTAATTTTCTGTGTAAGGTCACCATTCGCAATCGCTGTCGCCACTTTTGATACGTCTCGAAGCTGTACAGTAAGGTTACCAGCCAACTGGTTTACGTTATCCGTAAGGTCTTTCCAAACCCCACCGACCCCTTTTACCGTTGCCTGTCCGCCGAGTTTACCTTCTGAACCTACCTCACGCGCAACCCTTGTTACCTCTGCGGAGAACGAGTTCAACTGGTCCACCATTGTATTGATGGTATTCTTCAGCTCAAGGATCTCACCTTTTACGTCCACCGTAATCTTCCTCGATAAGTCTCCTCTTGCCACCGCGGTAGTCACCTCAGCAATGTTACGCACCTGGCCAGTAAGGTTACTCGCCATCTGGTTTACCGAGTCGGTCAAGTCTTTCCATGTACCCGCAACACCTTTTACCGTTGCCTGTCCACCCAGTTTACCTTCCGTACCTACTTCTCTTGCTACACGGGTTACCTCAGATGAAAACGAGTTCAACTGATCGACCATCGTGTTGATCGTATTTTTCAGCTCAAGGATTTCTCCCTGAACGTCTACCGTAATTTTTTTAGATAAGTCTCCTTTTGCCACCGCCGTAGTTACCTCGGCAATGTTTCTTACCTGGGCGGTAAGATTTCCGGCCATCTGGTTTACGGAGTCTGTCAAATCTTTCCATACACCCGCAACGCCTTTTACTTTGGCCTGTCCTCCCAATTTACCTTCTGAGCCTACCTCCCTGGCCACACGGGTAACTTCCATGGAAAACAGGTTTAACTGCTTCACCATGTCATTTACCTCTTTCGCAATCCTTGAAAATTCTCCCTGTAAAACGTGATCGCCGATTTGCAACGGCATTTCCTGGGAAAGGTTTCCTTTTGCCACCGATCCGATTACGTGGGCTATTTCGACTGTCGGGTGTACCAGGTCAGAAATGAGGTTATTAATAGACTGGACGCCCGTGTTCCAGGAGCCTTTTGCATATGGAAGTTCAACGCGATGATTTAGTTTACCCTGCTTACCAATTGTTTTACCTGCAACGGTAAGCTCCCCCATCAACTTTTCATTCAAATAGATGATGTCATTTAAAGTGTCGCAGATTTTTCCGTCTATGCCTATCAAATCAATTGGCATCCGCACGTTAAAATTTCCGTTCTTCACTTCAGATAAAACTCTTAACAGTTCGCGCCTGTCCAGTTCTTGTTCGTCTGCACCGCCAACCCGCGCCGTTTTTTGTTTCACCTTTCCATTTCCATTGCTTTTCTTTTTTGGCACCTCTGCCATAACCACCTCTGTACCATCAACAATATCTGTGTCATCTGAGTTGATGGAAGCTAAAGTTTCAGGATTGTTTTCAGACATCAAATTTTCTTGACTCATCAGTATATGGGATTAGATTTCAAACCTACATAAAAAATTTAGAGGACATTACAAAAAGCCTTAACTGAAGGGCTAATTCTTTTTTTTTAATTCGCCTTTATGATTTGGCTTTAGTACGATATATATATCGTGCCGTGAGGTAATGTAAAAAATTTAAAGGCATTTTTTTTAGTATAAGAAGTGGTGACAAATGCTGTTGAACATTTCAACGGAACTCTTTAATTGTTATTGTTCGCTCCTTCATGTAAATTTAACAGCACTTTTCCTGTTGTTCTGTCTGTCAGTCAGTTAGATTAAATTTTTACCGTCATTTTTACCTTTATTTCTTTCTGGATTACAATTTGAATAGTAGTAAGAGCTTTTCGAAAAATGACATCGAAAAGGGCTATTGTAGCCGGCAGCAAAACGAGTATAAACTTTTGTTGCGTCGCACACTTCATCTGTTGGATAAAAAATGAACAAAGCAGAACTGTGAATTATCAGTACAAGTGAGTGACACAACGATGGTGAACAGGATTACAATCGCCGGAGCAATAAAAAACCAATCTAAAAACTAAAAATTTTTTAAGATATGAACCTGAATAATTATACCATCAAATCACAGGAGATTATCCAGCACGCGCAGCAGGCAGCATTCAACAATGGTAACCCTAATATTGAAACAAATCACCTGCTAAAAGCTTTGCTGGATGATGATGCTAGTCCTGTGGAGTTTTTACTGAAAAAGAACAATGTGAATGTTTCTTTTGTAAAAACCAAAGTCGAAGAATCAATTAATAAACTGCCCAAAGTATCTGGCGGTGAACCGGCTCAAACAATAAGCCGTGAATTGAATAATGCGCTTTTACGGGCCAACGGCTTATTAAAAACTTTCAAAGATGAGTTTGTAAGTGTTGAGCACCTTTTGCTATCACTGATACAAGGCAGCGACGATGTTGCAAGACTGCTTAAAGATGCAGGTGCAACAGAAAAAGGTTTGAAGGCTGCTATACTTGACCTGCGTAAAGGATCAACGGTTAATTCGCAAACTTCCTCTCAGCAATTCCAGGCGCTGCAGAAATATTCGCGCAACCTCAATGACATGGCTGGTGAAGGTAAACTTGATCCGGTAATTGGTCGTGATGAGGAGATTAGAAGAACACTACATATTTTATCACGTCGCAGTAAAAATAACCCTATTCTTGTTGGTGAACCAGGTGTTGGTAAAACTGCCATAGCTGAAGGCTTAGCTCATCGTATCGTTAACGGGGACGTTCCTGAAAACCTGAAGAGCAAAATTATTTTCGCTCTCGATATGGGGCAGTTGATTGCAGGTGCTAAATATAAAGGTGAATTCGAGGAACGTTTAAAAAGTGTGGTTAAAGAAGTTGCTGAAAGTGATGGTGAAATTATATTGTTCATCGACGAAATTCACACCCTTATTGGTGCGGGTGGTGGTGAAGGTGCGATGGATGCAGCTAACATTTTGAAACCAGCCCTTGCAAGAGGTGAGTTACGTGCTATAGGTGCAACTACACTGGCAGAATATCAAAAATATTTTGAGAAAGACAAGGCCCTTGAACGTCGTTTTCAGAAGGTAATGATTGATGAGCCGAGCATTGAAGATGCCGTTTCTATCTTACGTGGTTTAAAAGACCGTTATGAGACGCACCATCATGTGCGAATTAAGGATGAAGCAATTATAGCTGCTGTTGAATTGTCAAGCCGCTATATTACCGATCGTTTCTTACCAGATAAGGCTATTGACCTGATTGATGAAAGTGCAGCTAAGCTTCGTCTTGAAATGAACAGCATGCCTGAAGAGTTGGATGAGCTTGAAAGAAGGATTCGGCAGTTGGAGATCGAACGGGAAGCGATTAAGCGCGAAAACGACGAAGATAAATTAAAGCAATTAGCTTTAGACATCAGTACTTTAAGCCTCGAGAGAGACACACTTAAGGCAAAATGGCAACAGGAAAAAGACGTTGTTGAAAAAATACAAACAGCAAAATCTGAAATAGAAAACTTGAAACTGCAAGCTGAACAAGCTGAACGCAATGGTGAGTATGGAAGAGTTGCTGAGATCCGTTATGGCAAGGTGCAGGAGCAGGAAAGAATAATTGCAGAATATTCTGCTAAGCTCGAAGAAATAAGCGAAAACAAGCGTCTTCTGAAGGAAGAGGTAGATGCGGAAGACATTGCGGAAAACGTAGCCAGGGCAACCGGTATACCAGTTGCTAAAATGGTGCAAAGTGAAAGAGAGAAATTGTTGCATCTTGAAGAGGAACTGCATAAAAGGGTAGTGGGCCAGGATGAAGCGATAGAAGCTGTTTCAGATGCTATCCGAAGAAGCCGTGCAGGTCTGCAGGATCCTAAAAAGCCAATCGGTTCATTTATATTCCTTGGTACAACTGGTGTTGGTAAGACAGAGCTGGCAAAAGCTCTTGCAGATTACTTGTTCGACGATGAAACCATGATGACCAGGATAGACATGAGTGAATACCAGGAAAAACATACTGTAAGTCGTTTGGTTGGTGCGCCTCCCGGATACGTTGGATATGACGAAGGTGGTCAGTTAACAGAGGCAGTTCGACGTAAACCGTACAGCGTTGTATTGCTGGATGAAATTGAAAAAGCGCACCCCGATGTATTCAATGTACTATTGCAGGTTTTGGATGATGGCCGACTAACAGATAACAAAGGTCGCACTGTGAACTTTAAGAATACCATCATCATTATGACCAGCAACATGGGTAGCCAGATCATACAGGAAGCTTTTGAGAATGTAGATGAATTCAATAAAGAGGATGTGGTTGATCAGGCTAAAGAAGATGTAATGAATGTACTGAAGCAAACCATCCGCCCGGAGTTTTTAAACAGGATTGATGAGGTGATCATGTTCCAGCCGCTGATGAGGAAAGAGATAAAAGGTATTATACGAATCCAGCTTGAAAACCTGAAGAAACTGGTCGAACAAAACGCGGGCATACACCTTGAGTTTAGTGATTATGCCTTAGACTACCTGGCCAAGAACGGGTACAATCCGCAATTTGGTGCACGACCGTTGAAGCGCTTGATTCAAAAAGAAGTGGTTAACCCACTAAGTAAGAGAATACTGGCCGGCGATGTAGATAAATCTAAACCAGTGTTGGTAGATGTGTTTGATGGAGTAGTGGTGTTTAGAAACACTGAAGTGGAGTTAGCTTAAAGCAATACATAAATGTAAGTCCCTCTGCCAGTTGGCAAGGGCTTTTTTTGTTTTATAATGTTTCAATAAGTTTTTCTGGCGGAGAATCTGCAGGGCATCTAGCCACCTTTTGTACTATTGTAATTCCATTTGAGAAATGAATTTGTAACTTTGTTGAAAGAGCTTCTACGGCTTATCTATGCTGAAATAGAATTGATTAATGGTGGCGATCTTGAGGTAGTAAGACGTGGTTACCTGGACAAAGATGAAGTAAAACGTATGTGGGTAACAGCATTAGTAGATACAGGTTCTTATATGCTCGCTATCAATGAAAACATACAGGAACAATTGCAACTGCCGGTAGTTGAAAAACGGAAAGCTCAATTAGCAAATGGCGAATCGTACAATGTGATGTTGTAGCGCCTGTTGAGCTAAGGTTTAAAAACCGGGCAACCACCTGCAGAGCAATGGTATTACCAGGAGACTCAGAAATTCTTTTAGGTTCAATTCCTTTGAAAGACATGGATGTACTTATTCATACTCTACGTCAGGAGTTAATTGTTAATCCTGATCATCCTTATTTTGCCCAGATGAAAATGAAATAAGATTATCTGGAAGCTATAATACTATCAATTTTACTCAAATCTAAATTGTTTATTATCCACTTATATAATGGAAATAAACCCTGACATGAACTCCCTGTTTTGATATTCTTGCAGCATCCCAAGCAACTCATTATCTAAACTTGTAATCTTTAATTATACACTGCATTCTTTTTTCTATAAAAAGAACAGTTGCCTGAATTTACTGCTTAAAAAAATACTTATGGCAACAATAACAACTAAAGAAGTGATACAATCAAGTGATGTGTTTACGGGAAATGTACATGCCTGTGTAACCCTTGTTTGTTTTGTAGATTATGAAAGTGTTGAGTGTGCAAGGCTTAACAAAGTACTTAACCAGATACTATCTGACTATGACGGTAAAGTCAGGATAAACATTCGTCATTTCCCGATGGCTAATAAACATCAGAAAGCAATGAAGGCTGCGGAAGCAGCAGTGGCAGCTGCGCAGGAAGGACTTTTTTGGCCAATGAACAATATTCTTTTTAAGAATCAAAAGGCTTTAGGCACCATTAGTCTGAAACACTATGCAAAGGAGATTGGAACACAAAACAAACGTTTTCTTGAACAGGTAATAAATGGAATATATGCCTGGCAGGTTCGCGAAGATTTGTTGGAAGGATTAGAAAAAGGAGTACGTAGTGCACCAGCCGTGTTTTTAAATGGAGAGCTTTTTAATGAAGACATCTGTTTGGAAACTTTAAGTAAAAAAGTTGAAGATTTCCTCTGATGTAGAAGTGAAAGACTATCAAATAGTTTAGATAGCCTTTGCACAATACATGATATTTTGAGTAATCGAAAAAGGGTGGTTGCTTCACTTTAAAAGGTATATTTAGTTCTGATAGGTCTTATTCAATTGCAGCAATTCAAACAAGCTTTCACAAGTCATTTTTCAACACCCTTAATATTGAAAATATTTCAATGGATTTTTCGGATTGTTTTAGCTGCCGTTTTATCTCTTGGCGTAGCCGCATTTATTATGCATCGTGATCCAAACGTCGATTTCAACCATCTTACGTCATTTCAATATTGGATTGTCTTTCTTACAGTGCCATCCGTCGCTTTTGGTTTGTTTGTTTTTTTATCTTGCTTATTTGTTCAAGCCAATAAAAGACGCGCTGGTGTTATAGCCGTTTTACTCAGCATTATTTTTATAGGCTTCGGCACGTACCAACATTATATGGATAATGGCTATTTACCGAACCAGTACATAATCCGCTACAGTTGTTTTCTTGCCGGATTGGCCCTTGGATACTTGTTAAGCTATAAAATGTTTAAAAATAATAACTGGTACTACTTCGCTTAATATGTTCTAACTCTATATTTGACT
This sequence comes from Segetibacter sp., assembly GCA_025963675.1. Classification (GTDB taxonomy): domain Bacteria; phylum Bacteroidota; class Bacteroidia; order Chitinophagales; family Chitinophagaceae; genus Segetibacter. The sequence goes on along the minus strand of JAOQAJ010000287.1, from coordinate 1,469 downwards.
TATCAACCAAATTCAATCGAACAACGAATACAAAGGAACCGGCATAAGATTTAGCGATGCAAGCAGTGATTATGCAAATGGTAAACGGTTAAAGGGTGACTTTTACAATAATATTACCTTTATCAAATGACTAATAAAATAATAACCCTAAAACATGAGTCTTGATTACCAGGTAACAAAACCAACGGATTTAACGAAAATCAATACAAACGATTACGGGGAATTGATGTGGTGGTCATACATACTACTTGTAAGCCCTGAAAAAATACTAACAACGATCGAGAAGATTGGAAATTCTTCGGAGCAGGTACGAAAATCATTTTCTTCATAGTAAATATTTGTAATTAATCTTTATTTGATACCACCCATGTTTTAGCAAGTTCAATATCCGAAATTGGAAACCCTTTTGCTTCAGCAGGGGAAATAAAGTTGAAAAGATGCGCTAGTTTCTCAACAATTTTCTGATCGCTAACGATCGCGATCCTGTTCCATTTTCCGAAATGTTTCAAACTCATCTTTGCATCCTGCATCCAGGCTCCATATGAGAAGTTGCGAAGATCGGTTTCAAAAATCATTAGGAAGTTTAACTCTCCAAGTTCTTTAGCCGCCTTTTCCAGCGCAGGTACTAACGCGGTTTTATAATCTTCTTCAGTTACTTTTCCTAAAGCTCTTACGCCAACCACATTTGCCGGTACATCTCTCATTATTTGTAACATAGTTAATTTTTTTATTAACTATAAACAATAACAACTATGCCAGTAGCAGGTTGAAAATACAGATAAACCGGGATCGAAAAATATGTATTGGAATTGTGGTTAGAGAGGAGAATTTTATAGCTACAGTAAAGGTCTTTACGAAACAATCTCTTCCTGCCGCTGTATTAGTAATGCTAACGCATGAAGATCTGCTTTCAATTCATTTGTTGCGTTCGTAAAAGCCTTTTCTTTTTTCTGGTGTGAGTTAGCCATTAAAACCTGATCAAAATTGTCTCTAATACTGGTTATATCTGAATAATAAACTCTTGTAGCGCTTTTATACACCTCGTTATAACTATTCACATAATCCAGAATTTTCAAATACTTATTGAGGATTCGGTTTAGTTCCGAAATACTCTTGTACGTGTTTTCGGTAGGTAACGTGGTAATCAGGTTATTTAACTGGAAACAATGTTCGTGGAGATTGTATTGCATAAGTAGACATTGCAATAAAAAACATACTACATTTTTTTTATTGTAAGTATTAAAAGTACTACTCATTTAACCCTAGGTGTTCGATATTTGGAACTCATTTTTAAATAATCCGGTTATTGAAAAAAAGTGTAGGCTATGGCCAACTTCAGTCGTGCGAACTGGAAATAATGACTAGAATGCCGCTACATCTTCTGGTGAAAATTCATAGAACTGTTAATAGTTGCGCTAAAATGTTGATTATTAAAAGTTATGTTGAAAATTTGCAGCCGATTTGCATTG
>JAOQAJ010000242.1 GCA_025963675.1 Segetibacter sp. | reverse complement strand
AAATGCATTATTCGAACTATTTTTATGGTGGTGATTAAACTATTTTTTTTTAAATATAAAAATTAAATGATTTCGCAAAAAGCACATAAATAACCCTACCTAGTCTTCCTCATCACTTATAAGTTCTTCACTTGTCAGTTCGGGCAAAATACCTTTTACCTGTTCATCACTTAAAGTGTCGACTCCTTTAAGGCGTTTTTGTATGGCTCTTGTTCTTACCCCTGCTACATTTTCCAACTGGTCTAATCCTGTTTGAATGTTTTTCTGTGCTTTTTCTAATAAGCCACTAAAATTGCCGAATTCTGTTTTTACTGCGCTGAGTAATTGCCATACTTCGCCGCTTCGTTTTTCAATTGCCAGTGTTCGAAATCCCATTTGTAAACTGCTCAAAAAAGCAGACAGGGTAGTGGGACCAGCAATATTGATTTTGCATTCGGTACGAATGCTTTCAAATAAACCTGGAGTACGTAAAACTTCTGCATACAAACTCTCAAAGGGTAGAAACAAAATAGCGAAGTCTGTAGTATTTGGTGGATCGATATAACGGCTGCAGATATCCGTAGCACATTTTTTTATTCCCCTTACAAAAGCTTTGCGGCTTTCTTCAATCTGTACAACGTCTCCTAGTTCATACGCCTGCATCAACCATTCGAAATCTTCTTTTGGAAATTTCGAATCTATGGGAATCCATAGTGGTTTGTCTTTGTTTCCCGGAAGTTTTACGGCGAACTCTACCAATGCATTGCTGCCTTCTTTCGTTTTCACATTTTTGGTATACTGATCTGGTGTAAGGGTTTGCTCGAGCAGGTTTTCTAACTGGTACTCGCCAAGCAAGCCGCGTGTTTTCACATTGCCCAATACACGCTTCAGGTCACCAACACCTGTTGCCAGTTGCTGCATATCTCCGAGGCCTTTGTGTACGGCTTCAAGCCGTTCACTCACCAGTTTAAATGATTCTCCAAGACGTGCCTCAAGTGTTTGTTGTAGTTTTTCGTCGACGGTTATGCGTATTTGTTCCAGCTTTTGTTCGTTGCCTTGTTGCAGCTCTGCGATTTTCTTTTCAAGTGTCAGCCGCATACTATCGAGACTGTTGCCTGTGTTGGTATTTTGTTCGCTTTGTTTATTCAACAACGCATAGAAATTATCTTTTTGCAGTGAGTTGAATTGCTGTATTGATTCAGCAAGGTCTTTTTTAAAAGTATCAAGTGCCTGTTTTATTTCTGCCCGTGTTTCTTTTGAGTTGGTAGTATTGGTTTCGCTAAAAGCGGTTAGTTTATGATCAATGGTACTGGTTAAATGATTAAGTTTTTCTTCAAACGAAAAAAGGGATGAAGAAAGTTCTCTTCTTGCCAATGCGGCATGTTCAAATGTTTCTTTACGGTTTGATGCAATTTCTGTTTTAACTGATATTTCAATACGTTGCAGATCGGAATGAAGCGAATCGAGTTTGTAACCAATTCCAGAATCTTTGTTGTTATTTGCTTTCCATGATACGATCAGGGTGATGATAAGCAGGATCGTGATGATTGCAAGCAAGAGGTGTGTAATAATCATAAAGCAATATAATAGCTTGCTTTGAATAATGATCAATCTGCTATCGGCAATTGAGACATCGATATGTAGACACGGCAGTCTTTTCTCTGCCGGTGTTTGTGTTGCAGCCGATGCCGTTGCAGGGTGTTATCACCGCCAACTGAAGGGTAGGCATCCGAAGCGTGGTAAGCAGGATGGTTATCGAAGGTAGTGCGACAAAAAACGGAACTCATTTCGATAATGTCTTTCATCTTGTCTTCTGCCAATAAATGTTTCGCTGCCCGTTCCGTTTAGGGGGCATTCTACCATAGTTGCAGTAAAGAATTGAGGATAGTAATTGAAAGTTATTACTTACATTTAGGTAAAGAAAGAGAATTGTTCCTGTTTATGCAAGAGGTTCATTTGCTACGGTTGCAGGTGACAACACCATGTAACGGCGACGCTTTAAAGAACCCCTGCAAGGGCATAAAGCTTTTCATCTGCGTGTGCCCTATAAGAATGTAAGAACAAATAACGCTGTTGGTTTTAGTCTTTTCATGTTGTGAGATGGGATTAACCCGCTTTTAAAAATTAAATAAAACAATTTAGGTTTAAAGTTTCGGTCACTTAATATACTTCACCTTTTCCCTATTTCTAGTTGAGCTTTTTAAATGATTTCAGGTCGCTCATTTAGAAAGTAATTGTACAAGTGTGCGACGCAAGGGTGATGCTATGAAAACTAATGTCGGTACCAAAATAAAAATACTTTGTACTCAAAAATCAAAAAAATAAAAGCCTGGTGCCTGCTAATAACAATGCAACTGCCAGCGCTCTTATAATGCCTTTTGGTTTTATTCTTTCAGATAATCTTGCCCCTAATTGTGCTCCACCAATTACGCCAATTTCTATAAAGACGGCTTTGGTCCATTCGTTAGAAAATGTTTGCTGAATCAGGTGAACGACGGTGCCTGCAAGTGCCATAATAGCTAATATTAAATGAGAAGTTGCAGTGGCAATATGAGCCCTAAAATTTAGTAAGCTGGCTAAGGCCGGAAAATGAATAATGCCGCCACCAAGGCTATAAGCAACAGAACCGGAAGCGCGTTTAAAAACACAACGGCCAACGAAGTACTTACAATGGTTCGTTTGTTACCCTACTGAAATGGTGTTGTGCCTAATCCAGTATATTTGATGAGGTAAAAATTGCTTTTGCATCTTATCATTTTCGGTATTGTAAACATTGATTAATGAAAACAGCTGTGATTTTAATTGCTATAGGGGGTGCTGCGGGAAGTGTTTTGAGGTATATCAGTTCCCTATATTTTTCGAGACGGTTTCCTGATATGATATTTCCATACGGAACTTTTGCTGTGAATGTTGCCGGTTGTTTTCTAATAGGCGCTTCTTACGCGATGTCTGCAAAATTTCAATGGTTTTCACCATCTATGCGTTTGCTTTTTGTAACAGGTTTTTGCGGGGGATTTACGACTTTTTCGGCATTTGCTTATGAAAACATGCAATTGCTGCAGGCAGGAAATTACTATTCGTTTGCTGTTTATTCTATACTCAGTTATGTGGTTTGTATTGCTGCTGTTTTCGCCGGATCATTGTTAATTAAGTTGGTGTAAAAAACGAGTTCTGTTATCTTTTCTGAATCTATAATTCCATTTGCTCATCTAATCAATTAAAGTATTATGTGGTGGATTTATGCTTTACTCTCTGCTTTTTTTGCTGCGCTTACAGCCATCTTTGCTAAGGTGGGAATTAAAGGAGTCGATACTGATCTTGCTACAGCCATTAGAACAGTTGTCATTTTAATTCTTGCTTGGGGAATTGCTGTTTTCAGGGGTGGCGCTTATTCGATTAATACATTGTCGAGGCAGAACATTATTTTTCTTTCCCTTTCTGGAATCGCGACTGGTCTTTCGTGGATTTTTTATTTTAAAGCATTGCAGATAGGAAAAGTTTCGCAGGTTGCCCCGGTTGATAAAATGAGTGTGGCAATCGCAATCATTTTATCAGTTGCTTTTTTAGGTGAACCATTAACTATTAAAACAGCACTCGGTGCATCAATGATTATAGCGGGTACCCTCGTTTTGATTTTATGAAGATGGAGAATGTAAATAAATGCGTTAGGAATAAATACTTTTAATGAAGGAATAAACAAATCTGGAATTTCAATACCTTATCGCCTTACATATTCTACATTGGTTCCTGCATCGCTTCGGAAACAGCCACTAATAATTGATAAGGTGTCTTTTGATAATTGAAAAAATTTTTTTGCGGCGTTATAATCATCATCGTAGATAATTCGATTTCTATACTGATCAGCTGGCAGAACCAGGCAAACCGCAGTTTCAGCAGAAGGATCTTCGACTATAGCGTAGGTGCCGCTTTTTACTTTTTGACCATTTTCAAAAAGCTCGTAGGTAGCATTTGTTAATTTTAGAAGATTGCCATTTCCTAAAGGATAATTTACTGTCGCGCGATTGCCTGTAATTCTTACCAATTCCCAATTTCCTTCGATTATTCCTGCGGCATCGCCGGGGTCTTTTTTACAAGCTTGTGAAAAAATAGTACATGAAAGAAGAATGGTCATTGCAATACGTCTCATAAGTACAATTTTTAGTCCTAAGAGTTCCCCGGATCAGATACTAAATAATCGCAATGTTTGTTCCAAACTAAAAGGAGCATCAATCAGTATTCTTACCCGAAAACCTGATCGCCAGAGTCGCATAATAATTTCTTCCGGCGGCTGCATTGTAATAGCGGCCACCAAAACCATTAGCATCATTTCCCAAACTATATTTTTGATCAAATAAATTATCCGCTCCACCCGATATTCTAATTTGAGCTTTTTGGCCAATCATTGTTTGGTAGCCAAGTTTCAATCCCACAAGATGATATGCATTTGCGTATGCTGTGTTGGGATCGTTCAGTGCAACCTTATCACTGTAATAATAATTTACAGTACCAAGAATGCCATTTTTAGCAACGAAATCAAATCCCGTTGAAATGGTATGAGGAGCGACAGCAGGCATCTGTCTCCCGGAAAAATCGTTATTGATCTGCTTGAATTCTTTGTAGTGGAAATTGTGCCAGGTATGACTAAACCAAAAATTACTTCTTTCCATAAAAGCGGCAGATTGAAACAAAGGGTAGTTAATAGAAGTTTCTATTCCATGTTGGTCTGTTTTGCCGGAGTTGACATAAAAATCGCCGCCTCCTGCTGTTCTCCGTTGTACGATGGCATTGTCTAACGAAAAGTAAAATGCATTTATATCTACCGTTAATCTACGAGCGATCGTTCCTTTTATACCAAAGTCATAGTTTGTGCCTTGTTCTGCATTTAAATCTAAGTTGGCTGCACCACCCGTCGGTATCAATTCTGCCGTCGTAGGTGGAGAAAAACCGCGGGAAACACTTGTATAAATGTTGAACTGCTTAAATTTCTTAAGCACTGCAAAACGTGGAGCAACCTGGTTGCTAAAGGTGCGTCTTTTTTTCCCTAATGATTGTGGTGCAAAGCGTTCAAAATCTACTCTCAGAAAGTTGAGACTTGCACTTGCTGTAACTGTCCAGTCTTTATTATCAAGAGAAGCTTGTGTAAATATTAATCCCTGACGGTTAATAATCTCATCATAAGTACGTAAAGAATCAGCTCTTCCGCCAACATTTTTGTAAATACTTACTGTTGTAAAGCCTTGTTGTAATTCTGCGCCAAAATCAAGATTTATTGCAGATCGGTTAATGGAATCTGTAAACTTGAAAACTGTACGGCCACCAAAATGAGGCTCATTGTTATGTCCATAATTTTGAATGGCAGGATTGCGGAAGTCTGTAAACATTCCATAGAAAACAGTTTTGTTCTGCAGCTTCGATAACAACTGTTGAGTATAAGAAGCGCCTGCAATAAACTGTTTTTGCATGATCGCCGCCTGTGCTCCCTCGGCTCCGGGAAATGCAGCACTTCCCGGTCTTGCTGCTTTCGGATTTAGCTCATATTCGTTTAGTGTTAATGCTCCCGGCGTTTCGTAAAAAAGGTTGCCGTATAAGAAAGTGGTTTTTAATTGTTTGTTTTCGCCAAGATCAAATTGTCCGTTCCAGCTAAAAACATCTCTTTTCATGGCTGAATGATTTCTATAGCCATTGCTTTCCTGGTGCTGCATGCTTAACCGGCTGATCATTTTATTCGAGCTCGTAACTACTTCTGCGTGTATATTCTGCATGCCGTAGCTCCCAGCCGTATATTCTGCT
>JAOQAJ010000195.1 GCA_025963675.1 Segetibacter sp. | reverse complement strand
CAACAGGATAGTTGACTGGCCAGCTATGATCATTGGTCCATTGGTGTAAATCACTTCCACACACGCCGACATTCGCCACTTCAAGCAATACATCTTCATCACCAATTGTGGGTGTGTCAATTTCGCGGATTTCTACCGAACCTTTTTCAGGCGCATAATTTACTACAGAGGCTGACTTCATATGTTGATGTCTTTAAGCAGAAGTATAAGAATGAATTTTATCGCAGATTAAACGCAGAGAACTTTCAAGATCACCACCTGCTGTTTTGAAGCTATCGCTATCTATAGTAAGAGGAGCGCCAAGAACAACAAGCGGAGCACCGTATTGAGGACATTGAATGGCTTGTTCCAAACTAAGTCCGCCAACTGCCTGAACCGGAATGTTAACTGCCTGAACTACTTCTTTCAGCTGATCGAGAGGGCTAGGCATGCGCTCTCCTCTTGCAGCAATACCTCTTCGTTCATCGTAGCCGATATGGTGAACAATATAATCGCATCCAAGCTTTTCAAGCCATCTTGCCGCTTCAACCATATCTTCACATCCCAGGTTATCGCCCATTACTTTCACACCAAAATCACGACCGGCAGCAACTACACATTTTATCGTTTCTTCATGGGCTCTTGCCATAACGACCACATGGGTAGCTCCTGCTTTTGCCATCATCTCAGCTTCGAGATAGCCTCCGTCCATGGTTTTAAGATCAGCAACAATTGGAACTCCGGGAAAAGCTTCACGTAGTTTTCTTACGCCATGTAAACCTTCCGCTAAGATTAGTGGTGTTCCGGCTTCAAGCCAATCAACTCCTGCACGCATAGCCATAGCAGCAGTTTCAAGTGCTTCATCAATATTGGTCAAATCAAGTGAAATCTGAACGATAGGTTTCATACTAATTAAGATAGAAATAGTTGTTTATGGTAAAGGCTTTACCATGATGTCTTTAAAATATGCAACACTTTTAGGGTCATGGCCCTGGAGAGCAAAAGTGCCACTGGAAATTACACGGCCGGAATGTCCCTTAGGTGCTGCTGCCCCTGTTGGTTCTGTCCATTCAACTACTGTCTTATCGTTGATTTTCGTTGTGACATTTTTGCCATCAACTTTTATGTATAGTGTAAACCATTCGTCGTCTTTTACATAAACTTCACGAACATCTACTATATCGTATAAGCTGGCTGTTCTTTTCCAGTCAGTATGTGAGTTGTTTACCTGTACTTCAAAACCTTTGTCGGGAAATCCTACAGCCTGATACCCGGTATGAAAATAAAATCCTGAATTGGAGCCGGCCTTAGTCATCACCTGAGCTTTTACTTCAAAATTTTTAAAATCATGATTCATTACCGGTCCGTCGTAGTATAAGTGTGATCTTGGACCTGCTACCATTATACTCCCATTCTCAATCTTAAACGTTCCGGGCTTTTCGCTGAACTTCCAGCCATCGAGAGATTTGCCATCAAAAAGGCTGATCCAGCCTTTTCCACCACTCGCTTTCTGAGTTCCGGAGCAGCCGGTTAACACTAATAGACTTGCAAGCAATACGTTGATCCTTATCATATTTTTTTAATTAAATCTGCTGTAATGTATGAAATAAACACTTTCGCTCAAACGCTTCGGCACCCTGCATTCTTTTAGGCAACTAGTAAGTTAAAAGCTCCTGCTGCTTTTTTAAATTAAGTACAAGCTGTGCGACGCAACGAATGATGCTATGAAAAACAAATGTTCGGTTCACAAAAGAAAAAAGTGAGCTTATTTTTTTGAATGTCATGTGGAAGCATTCAATCATTTAGCATGTAAAATAAGCAAGGGCTCTGCAAGAGATATTTTTTTGGAACACGATGTACACAAAGAACACGACGAAACTGGCTCATATTCGCTTTTAGGAAATTTTAAATCGCTTCTTAAAGATATAGGTATAATCTACTAATATGGAGAAGGACTTACCGACGTCCATCCCCCATCTACGATTAAAGTCTGGCCGGTTATATGCCTTGAAAAAGGCGAAACTAAAAATACTGCTGCATGCGCAATGTCTTCAACTGTAGCCGGCCTTCCCATGGGGGTAATGCGAGACCACGTATCAGTGTAAGATGCATCACCTAAAGTTCGTTCGGTAGCAGTTGCTCCAGGTGCAATGGCGTTTACCGATATGTTGTATTCTGACAATTCTATCACGAGGCCTTTTGCCAGCATTTCAAGTCCGGCTTTTGTCATTCCGTAAGCAACCAAATTTTTGTGTGCCTGGTGACCGGTGACGGAAGACATAAATAAAATACTTCCACCCGATTTTTGTTCTCTTATTTGCTTCGCCACTTGCTGTGCAAGAAAGAAACTTCCGCCGAGGTTCAACTGCATCACTTTAAATAAAGACTCCGGCTCATACTCGAGGAATTCATTGAAAAGTGTGATGCCTGCATTGGCGATTGCAATGGTAACTTTTCCGAACCTGGTGACCGTTTGACGTACCATCTCTTTTATAAAAGATACATCAGCCGCATCGCCCGGTATGGCTATACAATTGCCGCCTGATTCATTAATGGTTTTTGCGGCTTCATTTGCAAGACGTTCGTCCATGTCGTTCAACCCTATCCGGACACCTTGTGCGGCTAATTGTTTTGCAATTTCGAAACCGATGCCTTGTCCGGCACCGGTTATTATGGCAACCTGTTCGTTAAACATGTTCTTCTAAATTGTCAATGTTTAATTGTTAAGCGTTATTGTCAAATTGTGAATGGTGAGTGGTGAGTGGTCAGTACTAAATGGTGAATAAAAAAAATTCTTTCTTCTGGATGCTACTCACAACTCACAACCTTAGTGGGAGTCTCTTGTAATTTCACTTCCCGATTTACCACGTAAAAATTCGAAGTCGGCACCAAGGTGTGCTTGCTGAACGGTTGATGTATACAAATTGACATAGCCACGCTCGCTGGCCACGGGGGGCGCTTGCCAATTTTGTTTTCGCTCTGCCAACTCTTCGTCTGACACATGTAAATGCAATGAGCGATTAGGCAGGTCTAATGTAATCAGGTCACCATTCTTAATAACACTAAAATTGCCACCAACTGCAGCTTCAGGAGATACGTGCAGTACCACTGTTCCGAAGCCTGTGCCACTCATGCGACCATCCGAAATCCGCACCATATCGGTCACACCTTTCATGAGCAATTTTTTCGGAAGCGCCATGTTTCCAACTTCCGGCATTCCGGGATAACCTTTTGGGCCAACATTCTTCAATACAAGAATAGAGTGCTCATCTACATCCAGGTTATCATCATCAATCCGCTCTTTATAATCTTCGATATCTTCAAAAACGACTGCTTTTCCTGTGTGCTGCATCAAAGCAGGTGATGCTGCCGACGGCTTTATTACAGCTCCGTTTTCACAGACGTTTCCGTTCAATACAACGATCCCTGATATGGCATTAAACGGCTGCTCAACAGAAGCTATAATTTCCCTGTTTACAAACTCGCTCAATTCATAGTTTTGCTTTACAGTTTTTGAATTGACTGTTATGCAATCATTATTAAGATGTTCAGAAAGCTCTTTTAAAACTGCCTGCAAACCACCGGCATAATAAAAGTCTTCCATAAAGAAGTTACCCGACGGTTGAAGGTTTGCGATCAGTGGGATATGAGTTGAGTATTTATCAATATCATCGAGAGAAAGGTCAACTCCAATCCGGCCGGCGATTGCTAACAAATGAAGCACAAAGTTGGTAGATCCTCCAATAGCGGCGTTTGTGATAATAGCATTTTCAAAAGCTTTACGGGTTAGAATATCTGATGGTTTCAGGTCTTCTTTTACCATCTCAACAATTCGCAATCCCGATAGCTGCGCAAGCACTTTCCTTCTTGCATCGGCTGCAGGTATTGCAGCATTATTTGGTAAAGAAAGTCCGAGAGATTCTACCATACACGCCATAGTCGAGGCTGTTCCCATCACGGCGCAATGGCCCCGACTTCTACACATACTTCCTTCAAGAGTCACAAATTCTTCCTGGCTCATCTTCTCTTCTTTTATCGCTGCCTGGTAGCGCCACAAATCGCTCGTACCTATTGATGTGCCTCTGTGCCTACCGGTCAGCATAGCTCCACCGGAAACCACGATGGTTGGAATATCTACACTACAGGCACCCATCACCAGCGAAGGTGTGGTCTTATCACAACCGCATAGTAAAACAACCCCATCCAGAGGATTAGCCCTGATCGATTCTTCTACATCCATACTTGCCAGGTTTCTGTAGAGCATTGCTGTTGGCTTCATCAATGTTTCACCCAAAGACATTACAGGAAATTCGACGGGAAATCCACCGGCCTGGTAAATGCCTCGTTTTACTGACTCTGCCAGTTCACGAAAATGAGCATTGCAAGGGGTTAATTCTGACCATGTATTGCATATTCCAATTACCGGCTTTCCATCAAATTCATAGTCGGGAATTCCCTGGTTTTTCATCCATGCACGATAGACAAAACCATCCTTGCCTTTACGCCCAAACCACTGTCTGCTTCTAAGGTTTACTTCTTTCATTAAATTTAATTATGGCTGCAAATAGATAAAGACTTCAAGATATTACAAAGAATGAAAGTAATGTGAATTTTTAAAATTAGAGAAAAAAGGAAATTCTCTGCGCGCGGTTATAATGAACTTTTTAAGATGTAATTTAAGTACGGGCTTAAGTAATCATAGCAACATCGTTGCGTCGCAAGCACTTTGTCTGCAGATCATTTATCAACAGCAGTTTCAATTTTAAAAGCCTCAAACGCTCATACAAAAGACTTAAAGTTATACTTTTATAATCCTCAATTCGGTGAAGCCAGTAGCCTTGTAAAGACAAAGAAAATTTCAGATAAATGTAAAAAGACTATTATTTTTTGCCTTCTACGACTGGCTTATGAGGTTTAAATAAGAAACATGGAAAAGCATTTTAACTACTACGGAACCAACATTTTTTACGACGTATATGGAAGTGGAACACCTGTTGTGTTGTTACATGGCTTTGCAGAAGACAGCACTATCTGGAGCCAGCAAGTTTCATTTCTGCAACAGCATTGTCTACTCATCGTGCCCGACATTCCCGGTAGCGGTAGATCTCAGTTACTACAAAAAGAAAATGTTACTATTGAAGACTATGCCGATGTTGTAAATGCATTATTAGCATTTGAACAAATTGAAAAATGCATTTTAATAGGGCATAGTATGGGCGGTTACATTGCGCTTGCTTTTGCAGAAAAGTTTCCGGAAAAGCTAACAGCATTTGGTTTTGTTCATTCAACAGCGTTTGCAGATAATGAAGACAAAAAGAATACGAGGAGAAAAGCAATCAAGTTGATTGAAGAATACGGAGTTTATGCTTTTTTAAAAAACAGCACACCAAACCTGTTTTCTGAAAAATATAAAAAAGAACATCCTGAAAGAGTTTCTGACTTAACAGAGCAGGGAAAAAAGTTTTCTAAAGAAGCACTGATACAGTATTATTCAGCCATGATCAGCAGGCCAGACAGAACACGTGTTCTTGAAAAATCGGATGTTCCTGTGCTATTTATAATTGGTACCGAAGATGTAGCCGCTCCATTAGAAGATCTGCTAAAGCAGGTGAACCTGCCTAAAGTGTCATATATAAACATATTAAATGATGTGGGGCACATGAGCATGTGGGAAAAACCATTAGAGCTCAATCAGCACCTTTTGCAATTCATTGCCCAGTGCCCATAGTCTCGCTTTCTAAAATTGCTTTACTAACGTTAATTGTCAAAATCAGCAAAATTACATCTAAGGTTACCCAACTATTTTCCCATTATTTTGCTCTATGTAGTAAAACTGCGGAATTGGAGTGATAGTCCAAATGTTGGAACGTTTCGTACATTCACTTTGATTTAGATGCAACGTTTATTGCATATCCCTTGTTCTGTTTTTGATTAGTATTAGCCTGAGATGAAAAAACTTTTAGTATTCGTTATTACCATATTTTCCTTCTTATCAACTTTTGCAAGCCACATTGCTGGTGGAGAATTGTATTACGAATACATTGGAACAGGAAGTGCTCCCAACACCAACAGATACCGGCTGACAATGCGGCTATTCAGAGATTGCCACTCTGTCGGGCAAGCAATTGAGGACGAAAGAGTGGTGATAGGAATTTACCGGACAAACCAGTTATCGCTATATACCAAGGTAGAACTTACACTCGAACGGCCGGTTCCCCGAATTGAATTAAATACCGATGCAATTCCCTGCCTTGTAAATGCGCCAGAGGTTTGTTTTCAAATAGGCGTCTTTACAGGTACTGTTGATTTACCAACTTCCACCGACGGCTTTACATTGACCTGGGTCAGATGCTGCAGAATTGAAAGTATTGCAAACCTGGCCGGGGGTGCGGGAATAGGAGGAACCTTTGTAACAAAGATACCAGGTGTATCAGTATTGGCTTCCGGCCATAACAGCAGTCCTGAATTTGCCATCAAGGATACAGCTTTGGTTTGCCAAAATAAAAACTTTGTACTTGACTTCGGTGCCGGTGATCCTGATGGAGATGTACTTACTTATTCTTTTTGCGACGCTTATCGCGGCGGTAACTCCAATAATCCAAATCCCGGCAGTTCATCGGCAGGTTTACCTCAAAGCCTGTCATTGGTTTCGTTACCATATAATGCTCCTTTTAGCGGCGAGTCTCCTTTGGGATCTGCGGTTAGTATCAACTCTTCAACAGGAAAAATTACTGGTATTGCACCCACAGCAGGACGATATGTAATCAACGTATGCGTTACAGAATGGCGTAATGGAGTCGCAATAAATGAACATCGGAAAGATTTCATTTTACAGGTTGGGGATTGCGATTATGCGGCAGCAACCCCTGTTCCGCTGTCGGGCGCATATTGCAAAGATTTTAAAGTAGAATTTAGCAATAACAGTACGTCTTCGATGATCCAGGAATATCGGTGGGATTTTGGGGTTGCAGAAAGTACTACTGACACGTCTACCCAGCCTGCTCCTGTTTTTACATATCCTGACACGGGAGCCTACAAAATCAGGCTTATAGTGAGAGCTGCCGCGGGGTGCGTAGATACAGGATATACAACCTTAGGAGTTTACCCCGGTTTTAAACCTGATTTTGATATCGTTGGAAGTTGCTTTCAATCACCATTTACTTTTAAAGATAAGAGCGCGGCTAATTATGGAGTTGTCAACGGGTGGAGCTGGAACTTTGGCGATCTATCAACTTTTGGTGATACATCACGATTGCAAAACCCAAATTACAAGTACGCTGATACAGGCAGAAGAAATGTTTCACTTATAGTAACAACCAGCAAAGGCTGCAAAGAAACTATTACAAAAGTGGCGATAGCTAATGACAAACCATACCTGGTTGTGCCTTTTAAAGATACCCTGATTTGCAGTATTGATACACTTCAGTTAAAAGCTGTCGGAACCGGGACTTTTAGCTGGCAACCTGCAAATAATATAATGAATGCAAATACTGCAACCCCTTTGGTTTATCCTAAAGACACCGCAACGTATGTAGTGACCCTTACTGAAAAGGGGTGTGTTGCTAGCGAATCTGTGAAAGTAAACGTGTTGAAGTTTATTACAATTAATGCAGGCGCAGATACTACTATTTGCAGTTCTGATTCTATTCGGCTTAATCCTGCCAGCCACGCCCTGCAATACCAATGGACGCCAGCTTCTGAAATATCTGGTAATCCCAATATTAAAAATGTAATAGCGAAGCCGGCCAGTACAACGACGTATAGTGTGATTGCGAACCTGGGAAAATGCGAGGCAAGAGATGAAATTATAATAACGGTAGCTCCATCTCCAACAGTGAGCGTAGGTGCAGATGCTACTATCTGTTATGGAAAACAAACGCAGTTAACCGGTATTGCGACAGGAAAGTTTTTTCGGTGGACACCGGCCAATTCGCTTATTAACGAGACAACCCTTACTCCGACAGCAAGTCCCATACACACTACCTTATACGTTCTTTCGACATTTGACACTGCCGGTTGTACTAAAATTGCCCGTGACACCGTTGCCATTACAGTGATCCCCCGTGTGAAAGCGTTTGCGGGCAACGATACTATTATTGTTGCAAATCAACCTTTGCAACTTAACGCGGGCGGGGGAAGTGTTTATTCATGGTCGCCTTCGATCGGCATGAATAACGCGTCAATTGCAAATCCTGTTATTGTGTTAAGCTCCTCTTACGACTCGGTCGTTTACAGGGTAAAGGTTGGGGAACCTGGGGGATGCTACGAAGAAGATGACATAAAAGTAAAGCTGTTTAAAACAGGGCCAGACATTTTTGTTCCGACAGCTTTTACGCCAAATAAAGACGGCAAAAACGACTTTTTAAGGCCAATTTCAGTAGGAATGAAAAACATAAATTTCTTCAAAGTCTACAACCGCTGGGGCCAGGTGATCTATGACTCTGTTATTGGAATGGGATGGGATGGAACATTTGGTGGAAAAGACCAGGCTCCAGGCACGTATGTGTTTATGGCTGAAGGAGTAGATTACCTTGGAAAAACGGTTCTTAAAAAAGGAACCGTTGTATTGATAAAATAAGCAAATATTGCAGGGAAAGCTACATCTGAATAAAGATAAAACAGTACAAGAGTGCGACGCAAGAATGCTCCATTTTTGTTTAAATGTTTGCTACAAAAACTGCTTTAATTTATACTTCTAACTCACCGGTTTTTTTTGGTTTAGACCTCGTAAAAAGATGACGGCCTTTAGAAGCATATATCAAAAGCCCAATCAAAAGTGGCAACCAAAATTCGTAAAACCTGAATAGCAACATTGACTGAACAGCGGCAACTGTCGGATAATTATACTTCTGCAAAATAAAAGTGAGCGACAGTTCTATTGCGCCCATTCCGCGGAGGAAAGGAGAAATGATAAGAAAGATCGCAGCAACAATGTAGCCGATAATAGAGGCTTCCCACGACGGATCGACACCTGAACCAAGCATTGAAATGTAAAGATGTACGATACCAATAACCTCAATCAAAACCGATACGAACGTAGCCCTCAGGAACTGTTTTAACGAAAGATCAAAAGAAAAAGTGTTGATCAAAAACTTCTCAACTTTTGGCCGGCCTTTTATTATAAACCGATAAAACGGCCCCTTAAATTTGATCGATCGTATAAATAATACCATCAAAATCAAAACAGCTAAGACTGTAAAAAAAGCCGCACCCATTCCTGGCACTGCAGCATCTTTTATCCATAAATATAATAGCACAGGAACAGCTACAATGAAAACGGAAAAAATGCCTATAAAACCATAAATAACCGAGGCGTGATGTACCTGTTGTGTATTCTTTTGACTTTCACGGATATTAGCAGGCAAATACGCCAAAGCTGTAATGCCGCCGGCGGGAAGGAAAACGGCAATGACATTTCTCTTGAGATATAATTCGGTCGCATTAAGCCAGGTAATACGACCCCCAATAGCAAGAAAACTGTACACGTACAAAGCTGCCTGAAGAAGAATATAAATTACGGTTCCCGCTATCCCGATCCATAACCAGACACGGTCAGTGTTTAATAAAGAAGTTCCTAAAGACCTTAACTCTCCGCGTTGTTTCCAAAAGAAATAGCATGCAACAATTATAAAAATAATAGCCAGAAATTCTTTCCAGCCAGCCTTACTGACAAAAGCTTTGATGCGGTTAGAAGCAGTCGTTTCCGGCATTTTTTTCTTTTTACACAAATCCAGTTTTAGTCCCTGTTATCTTCAACTTAATAATTATCAGTAAGAAGCTTAAATAAACAGGCCAGCATTTTTTTGGAGGTGGCCGAAACTTCGTTCTATTGCGATTACAATTTTCCGTTCTTAATTTCTTCCACCACAGCAGGATCTAACAACGTGGAAGTATCACCCAGATTTTTCATTTCGCCCTCTGCTATCTTCCTCAATATTCGTCGCATTATTTTACCACTCCTGGTTTTAGGTAAACCTGTAACAAACTGTATCTTGTCGGGCTTTGCAATAGCACCAATGATGCGTGTTACTGTAGCCAAAATATCTTTCCTGTTGCGCTCGTCGCTATCCTCGCGGCCGTTATATATCACGAAGGCATAAATTCCTTGTCCTTTTATATCATGGGGATAGCCTACTACTGCACTTTCAATTACGCCTGCATGCATATTGATGGCATTCTCAACTTCTGCTGTTCCTATTCTATGTCCGCTTACGTTTAGCACATCATCCACCCTTCCCGTGATTCTAAAAAAACCTTCGGAATCTCTCATTGCGCCATCACCCGTAAAATACAATCCGGGATACGAAGAGAAATAGGCCTGCCTACACCTTTCGTGATCGCCATAAGTTGTTCTTAATATCCCCGGCCATGGAAATTTAATACAAAGGTTTCCTGATGCTGTCTCACCTTCTATTTGTATTATCTCGTGACCTTTTTCGTCTACCAATATTGGTTGTATTCCGGGTAAAGGCAAAGTCGCCCAACCGGCTCTTGCAGGTGTAATGCCGGCAAGATTGGATATTAATACACCACCATTTTCTGTTTGCCACCAGGTGTCTACAATAGGGCATCTTTTCTTTCCAATTTTCTCATCGTACCAATGCCACGCTTCTTCGTTAATCGGCTCGCCAACGGTTCCCAAAACTTTCAGGCTGCTTAAATCTGTATTCTCTAATGGAGCTTCTCCATAACTCATTAAGCTGCGCAAAGCTGTTGGAGCAGTGTATAAAATGTTTACTTTAAACTTATCAACTATCTTCCAAAACCGGCTGGCATCAGGAAAGGTTGGAACACCTTCAAACATCAATGAACTTGCACCTGCGCTTAACGGCCCATACACGATGTAACTATGTCCGGTTATCCAGCCAATATCTGCGGTACAAAAATGTATATCTCCGGGCTGATATTGAAAAACATTGATAAAAGAATAATTGGTGTAAACCATATATCCGCCGCAGGTATGAACAACCCCTTTTGGCTTGCCGGTACTTCCCGAGGTGTACAATATAAATAAGGGGTCTTCCGCATCCATTTCTGCCGGCTCGAAGTCATGCAGACCTAAAGTCTCTACTTTTTTTATTTCATCATCCCACCAAACATCCCGGCCTTTGATCATACTTACCGGCGTATGGGTACGGGTATAAACGATAACTTTTTTTACAAACCGAATTCCTATCAATGCATCATCTATCACACTTTTAAGCGGAATATCTTTTGCTCCCCTATAAGCACCATCGCAGGTAATAATGTATTCTGCCTGTGCGTCTATCAGTCTGTCTGCAATACTTTGCGCACTAAATCCACCAAAGATCACACTGTGTATCGCACCTAATCTTGCACAAGCCAACACCGCAATTGGCAATTCAGGTATCATGCCCATATAGATACAAACCCGGTCACCTTTTTTTACGCCATTATTTTTTAAGACGTGCGCAAACTGGCACACTTTCTCATACAATCTTTTATACGTCAAAACCCTGTGGTGTTCTTCGGGGTCGTTTGCCTCCCACAATAAAGCCGGCTGGTCGCCTCTTTCTGCAAGATGTCTGTCAAGGCAATTTTCTGTGATATTTAATTTCGCTCCTTTAAACCATTCAATCTTTGGCTCTGTAAAATTCCAGTTGAGCAACGTATCCCATTTCTTTTTCCAAATAAAATTTTCCGCTATCTCTGTCCAAAAACCTTCAGGGTCTTCAACACTTTTTTTATATGCGCTTTTGTAATCTTCGATACTGGTAATCTGGTGAGGATATGACATAACAATGGTATAGTTGAGTGAGTTTGGCAAACCTATGAAAAGAGAATATGACAGCAAACAATTATCTGAACGCATTTAAAAAAAGGGAAGTATTTTTTTAAGCCAACAGTAGTTTTTTATAGCATCATCGTTGCGACGCTCCTTTTGGCGGTTGAATTTCTATAACAAGATTCAAAGTCGTTGCCGTCACCGGCCTCTGGCCGCAGACACCTATTGTCCGGCATCCTGCCGTGTCTCAATTTCTTATTAGACTGAATAAGATATAGCCGGAGGCTTAACATTATTATCACCAGCGAGAGGCTGGTGATTGCGGGCGATTACTTAGAGATCTTTTCATGTTTGCGATCTTTACGCACATGATAAAATTTCTATAGTTTCAACAAACTGTTATATTTATGCTTTTCCAACATAGCCATGACCAACAACAACGAAAAAAAAGGACTCGTCTCTATTATTGCGGCATCATCTCTCGGTACTTTAATTGAATGGTACGACTTTTACATTTTCGGCAGCCTTGCTACAATCATTTCTACTAAATTTTTTCCTTCCACAAACCAGGCTGTTGCTTTACTAAGCACACTTGCAACCTTCGCAGCAGGCTTTGTCGTTCGCCCCTTTGGCGCGCTGTTCTTTGGCCGGCTGGGAGATTTGATTGGAAGAAAATATACTTTTCTTGTTACGCTCGTGATTATGGGGCTGTCAACATTCTTGATTGGTTGTGTACCAGCTTATGAAACGATTGGTTTTTTTGCGCCGTTGCTGGTTTTGCTACTTCGCCTGTTACAGGGACTGGCATTAGGAGGAGAATATGGTGGAGCGGCGACTTATGTTGCAGAACATTCGCCTGTTCATCAAAGGGGGTTTTACACGTCCTGGATTCAAACAACGGCAACACTCGGATTATTTATATCATTGTTTGTAATCATCCTTACAAAAGGTGCAATGGACGATGCTACCTTTAATAACTGGGGTTGGAGAATACCTTTTTGGATCTCAATTATCATGGTTGGGATTTCTGTTCTGATAAGAATGAAAATGCAGGAATCTCCTGTATTTGCAAAGGCTAAGGCTGAAGGAAAAACTTCTACAAACCCATTAAAGGAAAGCTTCGGAAACAAATTCAATTTCAAATTCGTCTTGCTCGCTTTATTCGGAGCCACGATGGGCCAGGGCGTCGTTTGGTATACCGGGCAGTTCTACGCGCTTAGTTTCATTCAAAACACACTTAGCATCGATATTTCGCAGGCAAGTAAAATTATGATGTTTGGTCTTGGCTTTGGCACTCCCTTCTTTCTTGTGTTCGGAGCGTTATCTGATAAAATAGGCCGAAAATGGATAATGCTTTTAGGAATGTTAATCGCTATTTTTAGCTACCGTCCCATTTATTCCGCAATGTATGACGCAGCCAACATAAAAGATAAACAGGAAAATGTTTCATTGCAAAAGATTGAAAGCACAGAAACTCCGGTTGGAAATAACACGGGTGAAACTTTAAAAACAACTGTCACGACTAAAACATTTGCTGACGGCACCAAACAAAAAGAGACAAAAAAAGAAACACTTTTTACAAATGTCTCAAAAGTGGTTCCGCCAACAGAAGTAACAACAACCAAGGCAATAGAAGTTAATACAAACACTTTCTGGCTGTTAGTATTGCTGGTGTTTATCCAGGTAATCTTTGTAACGATGGTGTATGGCCCTATTGCTGCATTCCTTGTTGAAATGTTTCCGGTGAGAATTCGTTACACATCCATGTCACTACCTTATCATATTGGCAATGGCATTTTTGGAGGATTACTACCCGCCATTGCTACTTTTCTTGCCATAAGGGCCACACAGGCAAATGAGGCTGCCCTAAAAGCAGGCACTAAGCTGCCGTACGACAAACCTTTTCTTGAAGGATTATGGTACCCGATTATCATTGCAGGTATTTGTTTTGTTATAGGGGCATTATACATACACGGGAAAGCTAAAAAAGAAGAATAACCATCAAAAAAGACATTTGAATGAATAAGCTTAGAAGAATACTTGGCGTTTTATGGATCGTGATTGGATTGGCCGGCGGTTATTATTTGATCATCAACCAGGCAATACCAAAATTTTATAGTGACAAAAGCGAAGACTTGATTCCTGCTATTATTTATGCATTTATTCTTACTCCCATAATAGTTGGCGGCCTGCTCATCTTTGGCAAATATGCTTTACAGGGTGAATACGATCAGTAGGCGCTCGTTTTACTTATAACCGAAAAACTGCACTTGGTATAGTTTTTATTTATCTTAAAAAAGTTTTTTGTTTTTCCAACTTTAAGCAGTATTATTTTATTCCTTTGAAAAAATCGCATTCGACCGGCCTACCTAACTGTAAATCATTGTGCGGTCGTTTTGTCTAAAACGAAAAGGGTTTACAAAACAGCAGTCAGGATGAATAGAATTTTAAACAGTAAATTTGAGGCTGATAATTACTCAAACCAAACTTCCATGATGGATTGCTACAATAGAAGATGCTGCTAGAATTAATAGCCCGATATTATAAGCTTTTATGGTTAGCATTTGCAGCCATCGGTTTTTTAAAAATCATTCTTTCATATTCCTTTCATGGAACCCTTGAAGGTGTCAACGGTATTTTATATGCTCTTTTTAAGTGGTACGGTGAAGAAGAGCAGGAAATGGAAGATTTGGGTCCAAGAAGAACAATGATGCGGGTTCATAACATGATAACGTTACTGTTGTACGGAATGCTCTTAATTATTCTGGTTGCTACTTTCATCCCTAAGATTTTTGGGCGTTAATGGCCCTAGCCAGCTATATAAGTTGTCAGCCAAATTTAAAGTGATTTATTAATGTCTATTGTTGTAAATGAATTAATGAAGGTATACGGCGAGCAGATAGCCGTGAATAAAATATCATTTTCAGTTCAGAAAGGTGAAATAGTAGGTTTTCTTGGACCAAACGGTGCAGGAAAATCAACCACCATGAAAATGATAACGGGTTATCTTACTCCCGATAGTGGTGTCGCTACTGTAAGCAATATAAACGTCGCAAACAATCCTATTGAAGCAAAAAAGAAAATAGGCTATTTACCAGAGGCGAACCCGCTATACTTTGACATGTACATCAAAGAGTATCTTGAATTTATTGCGGGGATTCATAAAATTGATAATAAGAAACAAAGAATAAAGGATGTTATTGAGCTGACCGGGTTAGGTGTTGAACAGAGGAAAAAAATAAGTCAATTGTCAAAAGGTTATAAACAAAGAACAGGATTAGCAGCTGCACTGATACATGACCCGGAAGTGTTGATTCTAGATGAGCCTACGAGCGGACTGGATCCAAA
This sequence comes from Segetibacter sp., assembly GCA_025963675.1. Lineage (GTDB taxonomy): Bacteria > Bacteroidota > Bacteroidia > Chitinophagales > Chitinophagaceae > Segetibacter. Next base: position 7,617 of record JAOQAJ010000195.1, on the reverse strand, counting down.
CCAGATAATAGAAATCAGAAAGGTAATAAAAGATCAGGGCTTACATAAAACGGTTCTGTTCTCATCTCACATTTTGCAGGAAGTTGAAGCTATGTGCGACAGGGTGATTATTGTAAACAAAGGAAAGCTTGTAGCGGATGATAAGCTGGCAAATCTTCAACAAAAAGGAAGTAATGACCGGGTAAAAGTATCATTCAAAGAACCATTAGAAGATGAATGGCTAAAGAGATTGAATGGAGCTACCTCGGTAAATAAAATAGACACGTTTACCTGGCAGATAACAGGAAGAGACTCCAATGAAGTAAAAAAGCAATTACTGGAACTGAGTTTGCAGCATAATCTTAATATCGTTTCTTTGCAAACCGAAGGCGGAAGCCTGGAAGAGATTTTCAGAAGTTTAACGCAGCCTGAATAAGGTGATTTTAAAATTGTCATTATGGGAGCACGAAAGTTATATGAAGAAAAGATCCTTGAATTAATTAAAAACATTCCTGAAGAAGAGTTGCCTAAAGTTTTTTCTTTGATCGAGAAAAGAAATATGCAGTTTACCGCTGTTCGTGAAATCTGTGGGAAATATTCGCATCTTCCAACTTCGTCTGATGAGCTTTCAAAAAGAAAACAGGAAGAAAAGAAATTAGATCTTTAAAAATGGATGTTTTTGTATTAGATGCCTGTGGTTTAATTGCTTACTTACGCAACGAAGAAGGCTGGGAGAAAATTATTAAACTTTTTGATACCGCTATTGACTTAGAAGCTAAAGTTCTAATGCATGCCGCAAACCTTTCAGAAGTATATTATGATTTTTGGAGAGTATCTGATAAAATTACGGCAGATAAAATGATTTCTGACTTATCTAAAGTACCAATTGAATTAATAAATACTATCTCCATACAAATGATTCAAACTATCGGTTATTTTAAAACAACTTATAAAATATCATTCGCAGATAGTTTTGTATTATCAACAGCAAAATTAAATAATGCTAAAGTTGTAACGTCTGATCATCACGAATTTGATGAAATAGAGAAAAATGGAGATATAACCGTTGAATGGATCAGATGAATAGAAAAACACAAGTACAAGTGAGTGACACAACGATGTTGAAGAATGATAAAACGATGACCTCCAAAAAATTACATTATAACACAACCAACCAGATATGAGCTACATTTCAGACATTCATGCCAGGCAAATATTAGACAGCCGTGGTAATCCAACAGTTGAAGTAGACGTAACTACTGACAACGGAATTATAGGACGTGCGGCTGTACCAAGCGGTGCATCTACAGGTATACATGAGGCGGTAGAGCTTCGTGATAATGACAAAAGCATCTACGTAGGTAAAGGGGTTTTAAAAGCAGTAAAAAACGTAAATGATGTAATTGCTGACCCTTTATTAGGATGGGCCGTAAATGACCAGGCAGGAATTGACGCCAAATTGATAGAATTAGACGGTACTGAAAATAAAGGCAATCTTGGAGCCAATGCGATGCTTGCTGTAAGTATGGCTGTAGCAAAAGCTGCTGCACAGGAGAGTAACCTGCCTTTGTTTAAATATATAGGGGGCGTAAACAGCAGTGTTTTACCCATTCCGTTGATGAATATTTTAAACGGTGGGGCTCATGCGGACAACAAGATCGATTACCAGGAATTTATGATTGTTCCTGTAGGTGCAGATACTTTTAGCGAAGGTCTTCGTTGGGGAGTTGAAATTTTCCACCAGTTGAAAACCGTACTAAAAAAGAAAGGTTATAGCACCAACGTGGGTGACGAAGGTGGTTTCGCACCAAATATCCAAAGTAATGAAGAAGCCATTGAAACAGTTTTAATGGCCATTGAGGCTGCCGGATACAAGCCGGGGGAGCAAATCGGAATCGCACTGGACGCTGCAACGTCGGAGATGTTTAAAGACGGCGTTTATGAGTTTCACAAAAGTGATGGCAAAAGGTTCGGTATTGATGAAATGGTAAATTATTGGGTTGAGTGGGCGAATAAATACCCGATCATCAGCATCGAAGATGGTATGGCAGAAGAAGATTGGGAAGGCTGGAAAAAACTGACTGACGCTTTAGGCAAAAAAGTACAACTTGTTGGTGACGACCTTTTTGTAACCAATACAAAGATCCTTCAACGAGGTATTGACGAAGGAATTGCAAACAGTATTTTAATTAAAGTAAACCAGATTGGTACGTTGACCGAAACAATCAACGCAGTTCAACTGGCTCAGATGAATGGTTATACTACGATCATGAGTCATCGTAGTGGTGAAACTGAAGATACTACGATAGCTGACCTGGCAGTTGCATTGAATTGCGGACAAATAAAAACAGGTAGTGCAAGCCGTACAGACAGAATGGCAAAATATAACCAGTTAATCAGAATTGAAGAAATGTTGGGAGAAAACGCCATCTATCCTAAAGGGCGTTTTAAGTTCATAAAATAAATTGTCCCTTTTATTATGTAATCGTTAGCTGTTCATTTAACTTTACAGCTAACGATTTTTTTTACTATGTTATTAAAAAGATTTGCATCTGTTTTAAACGTTTTGAGAAATAAATACATTTCTTCAATAATCGTTTTTATTGTCTGGATTTCATTTTTTGACCGAAATGACCTGTGGACACAATTGGACAGGAAACACGAGCTACAAAAGCTTGAAACAAGCAAGACTTTTTATGAACAGGAAATAGCCACTACCAGGAAAGATCTGATGGATTTGAATAACAATCCTGCGGTTTTGGAAAAATTTGCGAGGGAAAAATTTTACCTGAAAAAAGCCAACGAAGAAATATTTATAATAGATGACAGCACGCAGGAAAAAAAATGATTTTAATACAATATTTAAGTTCTAAAGCCGTTTTTAATCTCAGGCAATAATACCATAAACCGGAAAATACTTCTTTAAAGCATGTCACAATACACAACAGAGGAACTTATACAATATGCGTACGGAGAAACATCGGCAGAAAAATCTCAGGCGATTGAGAAGGCATTAGAGACGGACTGGAACCTGAAAGAAAAACTGGGGGCTTTAAAAGAATCTATGCAACAATTAGATACTGTCATTACAAGCCCAAGAGAACAGTCTGTAATGGCTATTCTTAATTATGCGAAAAGAACCTCAGTAGTAGAACAACCATAACACCTTCCTGCAATTTACCTAACCCGTATCTTTGTTTGTAGTTTATGACTACGAAAGAGAGATACGGGTTTATCATTTCATATTTTTCAGAACACGCCCCGGATGCAGAAACAGAACTGGTTTTTGACAGTCCCTACCAATTATTAGTAGCGGTGATATTGTCTGCCCAATGCACTGATAAGCGGGTCAACATGACTACACCTGCTTTATTTGCCAAATATCCAACGGTTACCGAATTAGCAAAGGCAGAATATGAGGAGCTTTTCAATATTATCAGAAGCATTTCATATCCAGGTAATAAGACCAGGCATTTGATGGGAATGGCGAATATGGTTATCGAAAAATTCGACGGCGAAATACCTTTGACCGTCGAAGAATTAATGCAACTTCCGGGCGTTGGAAGAAAAACTGCGAACGTGATTACTTCGGTTGTAGACAATCAACCAAATATGGCCGTTGACACACACGTTTTTCGTGTGGCAGCTCGCATAGGTCTTACAAAAAACGCTAAAACTCCCCTCGCAGCAGAATTACAATTAATCGAACGCATCCCTAAAGACCTGATTTACATTGCCCATCACTGGCTAATACTTCATGGGAGATATATATGTGTTGCCAGGACACCCAAATGTGGCGAGTGCGGACTGAAACCTGCCTGCAAGTACTATAAGATGGTTAAAAAAAATTTGCAACTCTAATAAAAGTTTCAAAATGACGTTTCTTTTTAAGGACTATAGAAATTTTTCTTATGAAAGCCTTAAAAACCATCCTTTTATTATTCCTATGTAATTTTCTATCCCAGAATTTATGCAGCCAATACTATTATTATAGCGACAAGTATTTTAATACCCCGCTGTTATTTGAGTTTGGTGTCGGTGTCGGCTCTATGAATTGCATTACTGATGTAGGTGGTGCAAACACTGACAATCCTAATTACTTCAATGAAATTCGTCTTAATAACAGCCATTTCAGCAAGAGTATTTACGGATCAATAACTTACCAAAGTATCATCGCTGCCCGGCTTGAAGCAACACTTGGAATGGTTGAGTCTGCAGATAGCACAATCACAGGAAAAACAAATAACCTCGTCTCAAAGAATGTAAGAAATTTGAGCTTTAGGAGCAATATTTCAGAGGTGACGTTTACGACAGAATTTCATCCATTTCAATTATTGGGATATGAACTTTTGCCATTTGTTTCACCGTATGTAATCGCTGGTGTAGGTTGGTTTCGATTTAATCCGCAGGCATATCTTAAAGGAAAGTGGATTGATCTGCAGCCTCTGCATACAGAAGGCCAGGGCTTTAGCGAATACCCCGATCGTAAACCCTACAGCCTTTCACAATTTAATATCCCCTTGGGCTTAGGCATCAGATATGAAATGAACGGCATGTTTAATATTCGCGCCGAGTTTGTTCACCGCAGGCTTTTTACCGATTACCTTGATGATGCCAGCACTAAAGAGTTGATAGATGAATCTTTGTTCGCAAAATACTTACCTCCTGCTGACGCTGTTAATGCAAGGGCGTTGTACAACAGAAGTACTGACGGGTCTAAACCCATTTTCAGAGGACATTCTCAAAACAACGACGCGTACATGTCTGTCTCGTTGAAACTGGGAGTTGTACTGGGTCGTGAAAGCACAGGAAGCAGAGCCGGAACAAGGCAGTTGAGGTGCGCTTTCTAGGCTTGTTTTCATTTACTCATTTACCAATTGTTTTAAGTTTTCTTTTTGTAATCAGCAATTGTATCTTCCTGCGACCCGGTTGTGTCACACCCTTGTGCACTTGATCACTTTTTATCCTTTTTTTGGATTTTTGCCCTAATATCAACCATCGAATTGATCCTGCAACGGGAACAATGAGCAGGGGAAATATGACGATTCTATTACTTTCCTTACCTCTCATCCTCTATTTTTCTACACTTTAAGTATTTCTCCTGGTTTCTTTAAATGCAGCTACGTCATTTGCGGCGAATCCTTTAAAAGACAACGATGGCATACAAGAACAAGGTGATTGTAAAACCGACAGCAGGACAATTGATTAAGTTTCTTAAAACATCTAAAGAAATAAAGAGCGGGCTATAGATTAGAGGCAAGAGTAAAATGAGTCAGAAATTAAAACTGCAGTCGCTTAGAAAACCATAGTACAAGTGAGTGACACAACAATGCAACATTAATAACAGATGCCTGCATTCAAAAAGATAAAAGCAGACAGGCAACCATCTGCAACGAATGGAATGACCTTATGACTAATTGCAGCACTACTATCAATAAAAAAACCCCTCCGTTTTGGCGGAGGGGCAACAACTAAAAACACAATCTAAAAAAACTCATACCAGTTCACCAACCGGTAGGGGTTGACGCTAATCAGGTTTTTTACCGTCTAAAAACGTATTGATAGAACTAATCTGCCCTTTGTCGTTTTCGTCGGGCTTTACAGTATACTTGCTGTAGAAATTTTCTACGGAGGTAAGCGTATTGCCAAAGAGTTCCATGTTACGACGGATGTAAGCCGGGACTGAATCAAACTCTGTGCTTGCATCAGCAGTATTCATATTAAAGGACAAGTTTCGCAACTTCTGAATCCTTTCCTGTGCTCTGCGTTTTTGGTCGTCTGCATCGTCTTGCATTGCAAGGTCCTCTACAGATGGAGATGGGCTGCTTGTCGGTTGAGAGAGTTTAGGTACATCCGCCGCTTCTGGAATTTCATCCTTCATTACTAACTTCATCTCGAACTCCGGTTGTTCAGGAAGCTGTTGTTTTGAAGGCTTCGCTTCCATAGGATTTTTGACTTGAGATTCTCCAGACTTGGCTTCTGCATAAATATTGGACGGTCTGGAAAGAAAATTGGAGCCCGTTTTCTCACTTCGATTATCGTAGTTTGGTTGCGGCTGCTCTTGTGTAAACTGTGGTTTTACCGGTTCTGTAATTTCTGGTTTTAATTCGAAACGATATACGGGACCTTCATTGGTTTGAACAACTTCCGGCTCTTGTGCTTGTGCTACTGGTTGGGGTTGTTGCTGCTGCTGGTAATATTGCTGCGATGGCTGAATAACCGCAGGTGCAGTATTTGGCTCTTCCACCATTGTAGGGGCATATGGATCTCTGTCTTCAAGCGGTAACGCAGGTTGAGTATATAATTTCTTTTCTTCGACTGCATTCATTCCTAAATGAAGTACTATTTTTTCTTCGGGCTTTTTTTCTTCTTTTGGTTTTGGAGACGGTTTGAACGGATCCTTGTGTTCAAAACCTGTCGCGATGATGGTGACACCTATTTTATCTCCAAGCGTTTCATCGAAACCAATACCTTTAATAACGTCTGCATCGTCTCCAGCTTGCTGACGTAGATAACTCATAATTGTATCTTCTTCATCCATGGTTATTTCATAATCACCTTCTGCTGAAGTGATATTTACCAGGATCCATTTAGCTCCGCGAATTTCACTGTCGTTTAATAAAGGAGAGTTAACAGCATCTTCAATTGCCCGTTGAGCTCTGTCTTCACCATCTGCCTGCGCGCTTCCCAGGATAGCTACACCACCGTTGCGCATTACTGTACACACATCTGCAAAGTCAACATTGATCTGACCATTGCTGGTGATAACGTCGGTAATACATTTTGCAGCAGTTGCCAATATATCATCAGCTTTGCTAAATGCTTCTCTTACTTTAAGGTTGCCATATTGATGACGCAGTTTGTCGTTGCTTACAACAAGCAAAGTATCCACGTTATCTCTCAGCAATTGTATGCCTGCTTCTGCATGGCGCATACGTTTTGGTCCTTCATTAGTGAAGGGAGTACTAACAATACCTACCGTCAACACACCAAGGTCTTTACAAATTTTAGCGATGATTGGCGCACCACCTGTTCCGGTACCACCACCCATTCCTGCAGTGATAAAAGCCATTTTTGTATTGACTTCCAAAATCCGCTTAATTTCTTCAAGGCTCTCTTCTGTAGCCTGTTTGCCAATTTCAGGATTCGCACCTGCACCCAGACCTTGTGTAAGGTGTGGCCCTAGTTGAATCTTATTTGGAACTTTACTGTTAGCCAATGCCTGTGCATCAGTATTGCATATAATGAAATCGACACTGTCAATATTTTGACCGTACATATGGTTTACGGCATTTCCACCGCCACCACCTACACCTATCACCTTTAAGATAGATGACTTCTGCTTCGGCAAATCAAAGTGAATCATAGTTGGAAATTTGATTGGGTAAATAGATTATGTTTTGTTGTTGTTTTATTATTGAGGTATAGCATTTAAGGTATAAGGAAAACAGTGCAAACTTCTTCCTTCAACCTTACACCTTTAACCTTATAGGTCTTTATCGCCCTCTTCTTTGAAAAGCTCTAACAGGTTATTTTTAAATTTCTCCCAAAACTTTGTCATTCCTTTTCTTCCTCTTGTATTTACAGTTTCGTTTGTCTCTGCCATAGGTACTTCAAGTGGTCTTACTTCAGGCTCAT
>JAOQAJ010000356.1 GCA_025963675.1 Segetibacter sp. | reverse complement strand
AAGCCGCGGGAAATTTTTTGCAAAAAGAGCGATCAGAAGGTATTATACAAGGAATTCGAAACTTGCTTATTGCTTTCGCGGCAAAAGTGCCATAAAGACAAACGCCAGCTGAAGGCCGGCGTTTGTAAAAACTATAATTGTGGAAATGATTTAAAACCTGTTCTTTAGTTCATTTATAAAATGAGCTACTTATTTTCATTTGCTCTGTGGCATACTACCTCAATTGAAAAACTAAATGCCAAAGCAAAAGCTGCAGCTTCCCAATAAGATTGTTTGCTTATTAATGCGACAAACATCATAACAAGGCAAAAAAGGCTCACCATTACTGTCAGTGCGTTCTTTTCAGATAAATATTTTTTCATACAATATACGTTTGTGGAAAAAGATGATGTGGCGAAATTAGCCTGCATCAAAAGCTTTTCAAAATTTAAACATCAATATATCCTTAAGTTAATATTAAAAAAGGTGAAGATTATCTTCATTCTTTATAATCCTTTAAAATTTACTGAAAATCCTCGTATAGCTTAAGGCGGTTTTTAAGATTATTAATTTCACTTTCCATATTTTTCAATCGCTCAAGCAGGTGAGCAATCGCATCGATGCCTTCAAGATTTATGTTAAGGTCATAATGCAATCTTATGATTTGCTCTATTCTTTGTAGTTGTTCGTACGCGATATAATCTGCTGTTTCGACCGTAGATACTTCAATAAGACCGAAGCGCTTAAGGTCATGAATGAAGGAATATTCAACTTTATAGTAACTGCAAAGTTCTTCAGCAAGTATTAATTCATCAGTTTGCATAAAACAATACTTTTTACAATTAAGATTTAGAAAGTTCGCGGAAAAGCTCTTTTTGTCTTTCGGTCAAATTTGTTGGAATTTTTACTGAATAAGTTACATATAGATCGCCAAATTGCCCCTCGCTTTTATATACAGGAAACCCTTTTCCCTTTAGCCTTATTTTGGTTCCATTTTGTGTTTCAGCATTTACTTTCAGTTTTAGTTTGCCCGATAACGTCTCAAGCACTACCTCTCCGCCTAATATTGCCGTATACAAATCGATATCGACGGTAGTATGAAGGTCGTTGCCAGACCGTTTGAAGATAGGGTGCGGCGCTATAACAAAAGTGATGTAGAGGTCGCCGTTAGGTCCGCCATTGGTGCCTTCGCCGCCGTGTCCTTTCAGCTTTATTACCTGACCGTCTTCCACTCCGGCGGGTATTGTTATTCGTAGATTTTTCCCGTTTACAGTTATTGTCTTTTGATGGGTGGTATATGCGTCGGCAAGTTGTAAGTGTAACTCCGCATTATAATCCTGCCCGCGGTATTTTGCTTGTCGGCCACCTCGTGTACCTTCTGAGCGACCAAACATCGAGGAAAAAAAGTCGGAAAAATCCTCATCGCCGCCGCCAGCACCGGCAAAAGGATTTCCGCCAGAGCTGTATTGCTGTTGTCGTCCCTGCGACTGACGCGCTTTTTCAAACTCTTCGGCATGCTGCCAGTCTTTACCGTACTTATCGTATTTCTTCCGTTTTTCAGGATCGCTTAAAACTTCATTCGCTTCGTTTATTTCCTGGAACTTTTTATGGGCACTTTTGTCACTAGGATTAAGGTCAGGATGATATTTTCTTGCAAGCTTACGAAACGCTTTTTTTATGTCGTCGTCGCTTGCATTTTTATCCAGCCCCAATATTTTATAATAGTCTACATACTCCATGTTTTAATATAAGTTAGGTTAAAAGATCTTCATTTCTTTTTGAACAAACATTCGTTCATCTGGAGAGACATCGTTGCGACGCTCCGTTCATCTTCGATTCTTCAGGCAACTTTAACCATGTTTAATAATGCTGATATTAATATTTTCAAAATTAATACCATTACAGCAGTTTATACATTTAAAAAAATCGATAAATTTTAAACGAGGTTTGCGACGATGAATTGAAGATTGAAAAACATCTGTTGCAGTGTGCGACGCAACAAAACTTTAATCGTTCACCTTCCGCTCGCTTCAAAAACTTCTGGCACCCTATTTTAAAAATGGTTTAGTTATTCTTACGTAGTATGTGCAGGTAACAGGGTTTTCTTTTTATGCTAAAGCCTTCAACAAATATGCATGTAAAAAGGTTATCAGTATTTCTTACCTCTATCTTTACTCTTTATGAATTACAGTTCAGATCATTATAATGGAAAGATCTTTTTGAACCCCGTTCCAACTGATGTTATGGGGAAGGGTTCTTTTGGAAGGATTATGAAAATGTATACGAAAATACATCCTGGCCGTACCCCGCCAAAACGGTTAGGACCTTTTTCTGCAGATCTAAGTGCATTAGAGCAAACACCATGTGATACTGTAAGGGTGACATGGTTGGGACATTCTTCGACCTTGTTAGAGATAGACGGAAAAAAGTTTCTTACAGATCCCTTATGGTACCAGCGCGCTTCGCCTTTCGCAGCTTTGGGACCGAAGCGTTTTTTTGATAACCCAATTCCAATAAATCAATTACCTGCTATTGATCACATATTATTATCTCATGACCATTTTGATCATTTAGATAAAGATGCCATTCTTCACCTATTGTCTAAAGACCTTCCGGTAATAACTATGTTAGGCGTCGGAAAAAGGTTGATAAATTGGGGTGCAGATAAAAGCCTGGTAACAGAATTAGACTGGTGGCAACAAAAAGAATTAGGGAATGGATTTGTAATAACTGCTTTGCCTGCAAGACACTTTTCAGGTAGATGGTTGAACGATCGGTTTTCTACCTTATGGGGTTCCTTTGCAATAAAAGGCCCTCTTCATAATGTATATTTCGGAGCTGATTCTGGTTATTACGAGGGCTTTAAAAAGATAGGAGATAAGCTTGGACCTTTTGATTTAACTATGCTTGATTCCGGTGCATATAATAGAGAATGGGAAAGCATACATATGGGACCTGAAAATGCAGTGCAGGCAAACGTTGATTTAAAAGGAAAACTTTTCATGCCCATACATTGGGGCACTTTTAACCTTGCATTTCATCCATGGACAGAACCTGTTGAACGGGTTATAAAAGCAGCTGCAACCCGTAATGTACCATTGTTTCTTCCTACGCCGGGAGAGACACGTGATATAAAAGATGGCGCTTATAATTCAACATGGTGGCAACCTTATATGTAGAACCCGATCCCTTATTGCTGCTATAAACTTCATGTCTCGTCGATTTTTATGAAGCAGGAAGTTGCACTATTATTAACCCCTTCTTGCGTCGCACTCTTCGACATATAATCGCTCTTATACTCAAACTGATAACTTGCTTGTTAATGTAATTATCTCAAATAAAACTATTGTATGAGTCTAAGCAAGCATTCCTATTACAGTCCATCTTATCCCATTAATCAGAGAAATTCCATTTTTCGTTAATTAACTCCATTTTGGGAATTAGTCTTTTCCGGTTATCCTTTTACCTCAAACACTTAGCCTTTACTTTATTAATTGTCTTTCTTCGTAGTGTTATCAACAACGATCCTAAAAAGGGAAGGCGTCCCAAATCGTAGGCGATCACTACAAATCCTAATATCCTTTAAAAAATCATCCATCATCCTAAACTGAAAACCTCGACCCATGAAAGCTCTTATCCAGGCAACAGACAACCAACTCGTACAATCTTTCCAGGAAGGAAACAACAATGCTTTGGAAGTTTTAGTAAACCGTCACAAAGACAAGCTTTTTACCTCAATCAACATTTTAGTTAAAGACAAGTACCTGGCTGAAGATTTATTCCAGGACGTTTTTATAAAAATTATAGACACGCTTCGTAACAACCGTTACAATGAAGAAGGTAAGTTTTTACCATGGGCTATGCGTATTGCACATAACCTTTGTGTGGATCATTTCAGAAAGGTGAAGCGTACGCCAAGCATTACTACGAGTGATGACAGAGACATTTTTGAAGTTATTAATGTGAAGGAAGATGGTGCTGATAAAGCTATGATGAAGAGCCAAAGCCATGAAAAAATTCGGGCTATTTTAGAGTTACTGCCTGAAGAGCAAAGAGAGGTAATCGTATTACGTCACTATGCTGATCTAAGTTTCAAAGAAATTTCAGCTATGACAAATTGCAGCATCAACACTGCATTAGGCCGCATGCGTTATGGTTTATTGAACATGAGAAAAATTATGGCAGAAAAGCAAATTGCCTTATAAAAATCACATAACAGGTATGAAGTAGTTTGCACATCCAATTACTCTTATTCATGATCCCCTATAACTTAAAAACTTCCACCAGGCTGGAGGTTTTTTAATTATATCTATACCGTAAAGTCGAAGTGCATATAAGAGAAGACGTACAACTGCAATAACTAAATCACTTCATTCGTTTGGTAGGTGTAATTCATTATCTATGGGTACAAATTCACGGCTTCTTTTTTGTAGCCGCGACATGCATAAATTTATGGAAGCAAATGGAATTACTTCGATTCAACAACTGTTTGAAATTTCAATTGATAACCTGGTGTTGATGCAGAGTTTCCCGTTTCGTTTATTAAAGGAATGGGTGTCGTTGAGAGACAAGTTTAATTTGTTGATCGAAAACTAATGAACGCGAAAAGAACTAATTCTTCCTCTTTTTTAATTGCAATGAAAAAAGGCCTCTCTTGCAAGAAGCCCTTTAGCACAGTAAACAAATTATAGGAAGCGTAACATATTAATTTTGTTAGCTTTTTTCGTAAACAGCCTTAGCCTTAAATGATCCTCTTGTTGAGACCGAAGTTGATTCTATTGTTAGTGTTTTTCCTGCATCTGAAAGTTTCCAGTTTTCGGTTCCTTTAATCTCAAGTGTTTGGCCATCTCTCTCGAATAGTATCATTGAAGTAAAATTCAAAGCTTGTCCATTATCTCCCCACATTACTGTTGATTTCTTTTTAGAATTGCCAAAAACAGTGTTTTCAGATTCTTTTCCATCCAACGTTATTTTTTCCGTTGTTTTCCTTTCTTCTCCATTAAAGCTTGAAGTTCTCTCTGAAGTTATCGCATCTGCGGCTTGTGTAACTTTCAGCTTCGTAGGAACCCTGCCTGCCATTTCTCCAAGGTCGCTTTTTGTCGTATTTAATGTCCAGTCTCCTGAAAAATTGGAATTTTCTCTAACTGTGTGTGCAGAAAATATGGCAGCGAACGCAGCAGCAGTTACAAAAACAGTGGATTTACCGTAAATTTTTTTGATAGCTGTTTGATATAAACTCATTTTTTAAAGATTTAAGACTATGAATTTAGCCGAAAAATTTAAATAACGGTAATAAACAACGGTTAGAAAGGGGAGCAGGGATAAGAATCGGTGAATGTATTTTTGAGAACTCTATTTAACTAATCCATCAAACAACACATGGGAAAAGTCGAATAAAGAATTGTCTGTACAAGTGAGTGACACAACAATGTTGAGGAAAGAATGTATGCTTGTCACCAAAATACTTCTACGCCTGTTCTTCGCTAAAAAGACCGTCCGGCCCGTAATTGAAATAATTTCATTTCGGGTGACCTGGCGTATGTAAGCACGACCAGAAATTTCTTGAAAGGTGCTAGCATAATTCCACCTCCATAAGCAGTGTGCCACGTAGTTGATTTCTCGCCAGGCATCCAAACTCTGCCATTGTCGAATAAGGCAAGCAGACCTGCTTTGCCATTATAAATGTAACTTTTAATGTTAGTGATATACCTGAGTTCATTTGCGTCGTAAAACGCGGTTTTGCCCCAAAACCTGTCAAGCCTGTAACCCCTCATGGTTTCAGGACCGCCTATTGAAACAAATTGATAAAACAGCGGGTTTCCGGCAACTGTTAGTGCTGCAGTTTTTACTGACAATGAAATCTTCGGTAATAATGGAAGGTAAAATTGAACACTTCCATAATACCGTGTAAAATCTTTATTTGACTGGGAAATGTTGTGCGAGTAAGAGACGTTGCCCGAAAAAGTAAAGCCTTTGACAGGCACTAGTGAGTCATTTACTTTGTCGAATATGTAACTGACGTTTGCACCTAAAAAATCATTTACATTATAATCAGTAGGGTAGACGGGAGTGAACACTTTTGATACAAATTTGCCTGGGTCATTAATTACTTTAGTTGATTGAAAGAAACCATTTATAGAAATGTCGTTGTATTTGAACTTTCGGTTTAGGCCTACGGTCGCCAGCCATTCACGACTACGCATTCTGTAGAAATCGTTGTAATTGGTCAATAAGGCTGTTTCGTTTCCAAGACCAAAAAACTTAGTCCATCTTACAGCATCAAAATTTGCTTTTACCAAAAGATCCGATTTGCCTACCACCTTTGGAAGAAGACCATTATAAGTAGCACTTATGGCATGTTGTGAAATTGAATAATTGATGCGAAACTGATGGCTATAAGCAAAAGGACGTTGACGCCATTTATGACCGACGAATCTCGCATTTAGGCCTGCAAATAGCCTGTCTTCGTAGTTGTAAGAAATGACAGGACCTACAAATTTTTTATTATATAAGTAACCAAAATAGTTATAGGAATGTATGGCTGTATCTGATGACAAATGAAGTTTTGTTTCCTTGCCTGTAGCGAAATGATTATTTTCATCGTCGTAAACATTCGTCTTTTTGTTGCTTGCTTTGACATTAGAACGATCGATAAAAGAGTCTTTTTCTTTGCCACCTATTAATCTTATGTTTATTCCTTTGCTTACACTTCCACTGATAGTATAAGTGTCATTTCCTGATATCCCATAAATGCGAACTTCTTTTGTTTCGGTCGTTTTAAATGTTCTTGAATAATGTGGGGATGTTTCTTTTTTACCTTTGGCAATTCTGTAAACGTTTATCGCAGTTTCATTGTCGTTTACACGGTTTATTTCAAAGGCCTCTTCGCCCTCGCTTCCAACGATTTCAACTTTTTTCGCGATAAAGTTATAATAGGTGGTTGCATACTCTACCATGTGTTGACGTCTTGATTTTAATTTGGCAATAGTTTCCTTACCTGAGATGGCAAATATTTCCGGGGGTAACTGATTCAATGAAGCTTCAATAACCTGATCGGTCAATGATTGTTGTAATTCTTCGGCGGCAGTTTGCCAATCATGTAAAGTCATTTGATTTGCAAAGAACCTGTCAAGGTTTCTTTCTTCATAATTGAAAGTTTTTACATCAGGAAGTGTATGGTCAAAAGCCTGGAAATAGTTTAGCCCTGATACTGAAATTAACAGCTTTAATATGACGCCGTTGTATTTAAAATAGGCCTGGTCCCTGTCCTGCGGAACAGGCATGTAAACCTTTTTATCTTTCGTTTCTCTCAAGCCCCATTCCCACTGATCTTCGTGACGGTCCCAGTCACCGATGAACATATCGAACAACCGGCATTTTATATACAGGCGTTGATCCACATCAAATTGGTTGTCTTTTTTCAGCGTGTCCATTAGCTCATAGGTATCTATAAACTTTTCGAAATTCCCGAGGTTTGGAGCGTCTTTCCAACTGCCGCTCAGGCGTTGTTCAAATAAATACAGGTTGTCACCAAACTCATTGTTGAATGTGTCTAAAAGGCGTTGTTTTGGTAAATAAACATATGTAGGAGAGGTGTGGTAAATGCCCGCTTTTTCTGCCATAGTTGAAACCGAAGATGCTGCATATGGGTGCGACATAGAAACTTCATCGTTTACAATATCTTCAAGAAAGGTATTATGTAAAATTTCCGGAAGCACTTTTCCAAGCGTCTTGTCTACTGACCGTAGTGCATATTCTTTTTCGGAGGCAGTTTTTACATGCACTGATTTCGTCTGATGTCCTCCGCCTGATTTCTCCGGTTTTAATCCGCCTTGTGCAGTGTCTAACAACATCACCGGCACCCTTACTGGCATGGTCCATTCTTTACGATAATTCTTACCCATTAACCATTGATAAAAAGAAGACCGTTGGTATTTTGCTCCGGCTTTGACTGCTTTATAGGGGCTGGAAGAATCTGGAGCAGCTTTTTGTTGTGAGTAACTAACCTGACTATAAAAAATAAAAAACGCAAGAAAGTAAATACTGTTTTTGAAGGTCTTTTTCATTCAGCGTTTGTGGTTTGCATTATAATCATTAAAACCTTGCCACTTATTGAGTTAAGACTGTTTCATCCCTTACAATATTGTGTACTGGTCATTGTTTTTTTTATACTGATCATAAATTTTTTTAATAACGGACAAACTTTGTAATAAGACAAGTCCTGCATTATTAATGGAAGCGGTTAATATCTAACGTTATTTCTTTATAACTAGATGCATGATATAATAGAGTAGTATAGTTTGAAAGTGAACTATTAATGTTTTAACCATTACTTATTGTAAGCTTCCAAGCTTTAATGCTTTTAATAGGTTAATTTTGGAAAATATTTAATAAATTGTAGTATGGATAAGTTTCATGATTTTGAGAATTGGCTAAAAGCAAACCACAAATTAAACTGGAGGGAAAACTTGATTGCGATGAATTTGATAGACAAGATTTTACTTATCCCGAACCTCGAAAAAGTTTCCTCTGTATCTATCCTAAATCAACTTCTCAGCGCCCTTAGAAATAATATTTCGTTTGCTAACAAGAGCAAAACAGAAAAAGACAGGGAGATTAAAAGTTTTAAATTATTTATTCAGTTTAAGGAAGAAGAAAGACAGCAGCTAAAAGAAAATCAGGTAGAAGGCAGTTAAAGGTTGGTGGTTCAACTATCGCGGAAGGAGTAGAAATACCTGTAAAACTTTTTAGGTCAGTTCAAACTTATCTATTTGTGCGTACATGTTGGTTAAAGAGAAATTGTAGTCAATAGCACTGATGTGTAAATGTTCATTTTTGTCTTTAGCTGTACTTAGTATCCACTCATCATTACTCCTGCTATATACTTCGGCAGCAAATTCAGTACTACTTACCAAAACGTAGTTTTGAAGCGAAGGAAGCGTGCGGTATAGTTTAAATTTTGTTCCCCTGTCATAATCTTCGGTAGTAGTTGAAAGCACTTCAAATAAAACCGTGGGGTTTAACAGGGTATCGAACTTTTCATCCAGGTATTTTTCTTCCGCACAAACCATGATTACATCAGGATAAGTATAAAACCTGTGAAAATTATTGTGAACCCTTAAATCGCCTGGAAAAAAAAGAACATTCACTCCCTTTCAAATGCCGGCCGATGGATAAAATAGTTGAGGGACTATTTTGTTGTGCTCTTTAGATGCCCCGGCGATCGCAAATATTTCTCCGTGGTAATAGTCACTTTTATGGGGTGCCTGCCTTTCGAGGTGCAAATATTCTTGCTCGGAGATAAACGATTTACCGATTGCAGACATGGACAGGTATGACTATAAAATTAGATGATTGTTTGCAATGCTGTTGGCTTTGAAATTTGCGGCATCGCATTAACAAGTACAAGTGTGCGACGCAAGAATGCCTCATCGTTAAAAAATGACTGGTACATAAAAAACAAAAAACCCGCCATTAAGCGGGTCCTTGTTTTGTCAACTGTTATCAGTCAACCGTCAACTTTATTAATATCTATACATTTCAGGCTTAAAAGGTCCGTTCTTACTTACGCCTAAGTATTCTGATTGTTGGTCAGTAAGTTCGTCTAAAACAACACCTATTTTAGCAAGGTGAAGACGGGCTACTTTCTCATCAAGATGCTTTGGTAATACGTACACTTTGTTTTCGTAGCTGGCATGATTTGTCCAAAGTTCAATTTGAGCCAAAGTTTGGTTACTGAATGAATTACTCATAACAAAACTTGGGTGGCCAGTTGCACAACCTAGATTTACAAGGCGACCTTCGGCTAACAGAATAACGTCTTTGCCATCTACATTATAAATGTCAACCTGTGGTTTAACTGTATCTTTTGTGTGACCGTAATTCTGGTTCAACCATGCAACGTCTATTTCAATATCGAAGTGACCGATGTTACAAACGATTGCTTTATCCTTCATTACCTTAAAGTGAGCGCCTGTAATCAGGTCACGACATCCTGAAGCAGTAACGATAATATCAGCTTCTTTAACTGCATCAATCATACGCTTAACTTCGAAACCGTCCATGGCAGCTTGTAAAGCACAAATTGGGTCAATTTCAGTGACGATAACGCGGCAACCAGCACCAGCTAATGAAGCTGCAGAACCTTTACCTACATCACCATATCCACCTACAACAGCTACTTTGCCAGCGAGCATAACGTCAGTTGCACGACGAATAGAGTCGACCAAACTTTCTTTACAACCGTATTTGTTGTCGAATTTAGATTTGGTAACGCTGTCGTTAACGTTGATAGCTGGAATAGGTAAAGTACCTTTTTCCATTCTTTCATATAAACGGTGAACACCAGTGGTGGTCTCTTCGCTAAGACCTTTAACGTGCTGTATAAGTTCAGGATATTTATCGAAAACGATGTTGGTAAGGTCACCACCATCATCTAAAATCATGTTTAGAGGACGATCTTCGCTACCAAAGAACAAGGTTTGTTCTATGCACCACTCAGCATCTTCATTAGTCTGGCCTTTCCATGCGAAAACACCTACACCAGCAGCAGCAATAGCAGCGGCAGCGTGATCCTGAGTAGAAAAGATATTACAAGAGCTCCATTTGACCTCAGCACCGAGTGCAATTAGCGTTTCGATTAGCACTGCAGTTTGGATGGTCATGTGTAAGCAACCTGCCACACGTGCACCTTTCAATGGTTGTGATGGTCCGTATTCTGCACGGATAGACATAAGACCTGGCATTTCAGCCTCTGCAAGACGTATTTCTTTACGACCCCAGGCTGCAAGGCTCATATCGGCCACCTTGTATTTCAGATTAAAATCAATCTGAGAGTTGGTTGTTGTAGACATATTATTTGATTTGTGATTTAATGATTTTTGTTGCCACAAAGCCAAGCTTTGCTATCTTTTGTGTTGTAGGCCCTTTGTGGCTAAATGGTAGCAAACTTACTCTTCTTAGTAGAATATTCTGTCAACTAGTCTAACTTTGGAAAAGATATAACATTACTTCTCCTTCTGTGGAATAAACATTTAATTAGTTATGGCAAAGACCATTCAAAAAGAAGATTCAACTATTGGCCAAAATTCTTTGGACAGTAAAGATCTTGCTATTCTTCGTTTGTTGCAGGAGAATGCAAGGATTACGGTAAAGGAAATCTCGGAAAAAATACACCTGAGCACGACCCCTGTTCATGAGCGGATTAAAAGAATGGAGGAAACCGGGGTTATTAAGCAATACGCTACTTTAGTCGACCACACGAAGGTGAAAAAGGGATTGATGGTGATCTGTTATGTTTCGCTAAAACAACACAGCAAGGAAGCCGGCGACAAATTCATTAAAACGATCCAGGAATTGAATGAAGTAATTGAATGCTATAATATATCGGGAGAATTTGATTTTATGCTAAAAGTGGTATCAGAAGATATGAATGCATATTATGACTTTCATGTAAATAAATTAAGCCAGATAGAAAACATGGGGCATGTGCAAAGTGTCTTTGTGATGGGAATTATAAAGCAGACGCATCAGTTGGTGTATTGAGAGAAGCTGCCAGCTAACAGCTGCTAGCTACTAGCTTTCTTTAGAGAGTAAGGTGTCGACCATTCATAGTTCGCGGACTGTTTAGCAAACTTTAAAAGCCAGTAGTTCGAAGCTAACAGCTAGAAGCTGCTAGCTTTCTTTAGCGAGTAAGGTGTCGACCATTCATAGTTCGCAGACTGTTTAGCAAACTTTAAAAGCTAGTAGCTCGAAGCTAGCAGCTACTAGCTTTCTTTAGCCAGTAAGGTGTCGACCATTCATAGTTCGCGGACTGTTTAGCAAACTTTAAAAGCTAGTAGCTCGAAGCTAATAGCTAGCAGCTTCTCTACAGGCAGCTTCCCCCGACCACATCATCAATTGTGGCTTTAATATCCATATATAAATTCCTGTTTTGATCGGCTGCGATTTCATTCGTAAAAATTACACAAGCGTAGCTGCGGCACAGGTCAATCATTGGCCATGGGCCTTGTAGAGAAGGCACGGCAACTGAACCTGGCTTCCCCTGGGCATTCGCTTCGAGTATCCATTCCCCTAATCCGTAATTCAGCCCGGCAACCGGAGCTGGCGCATACTTTATCTGACTTGCTTCTGTTGACAGTGTATGTAATAACTCAACCGAGCTTTCAGTTAAAACCTGCTTATTGTTGAAAGTTCCCTTATTTAAAATCATCGCCAAAAAGTTGATGAAGTCGGCTGCACTTGATTTTGCCCCGGTGGCCGGGTTAATAGCATCATTATAATTTTCATTGGTAAAAGTGGTATTTTTCATGGCTAAAGGTCTTGTAATTCTGTCCTGCATTAGCCGGTCAAATGTTTTTCTTGAGATCACTTCCAAAACCCTACCTGCTATGTTAAACCCTACGTTGCTGTACCTGAATTCAGATCCGGAATTCGTTTGAATATCTCTTCTCGATGCAAATTCATTTACCTCTTCCTCAAGCGAATGGAATTTGTTCTTTTGTAAAAGTTTTGCAATCCCCTGCTCAGATTGTACCCCGGTAAAATTGGTGAGGCATTGACGAATGGTGATATAGCCTTTATAATATTTGGTAAATATGGGCAGGTACGTGCTAACCTTGTCATCAAGCGATAACTTCCCTTCCTGGATAAAGGTTAATACAAGAGCTGTAGTGAGCCATTGACTGCTTGCGCCTATCGGTACCGGCGTTTTAATATTGAGTTTTCCAATCTCCTTTTTATAAGCAATTTTTCCATTCTTATACAGTATAAAAGCAATGTCTTTTCCAAGCTTTTCTTTTGATCTTATGAGCTTATCAGAAATAGCAGTTGTGTCAATTTGTGAAAAACCATCACGAAAGCAAAGTGAAAATATGGCGAGAAAAAGTGTTTTAGAGATAATTCTAAATGACATGATGCTGTTTAGGGTTTTAATTATTTTATTCTATGCCACTGTCGATTTATAAAACTGGTATTAAAGGACAGCGGAAAGTGAAATTTTGAGTGAAAATGGTTGTTAACTCAATTAGGTAAGATACGTTTTTGCTAAAAATGGTTGGGCAAGTTTTTTTGAATTCATCCAGACTTGCTTAGCCCCTGTTTTAAATTAATGTACAAATTTTACTTTTCAGGTTCGCGCAATTAATGCTAACTGCCTATTGCATTTTTTCTTTTTTACTGCTATTTTTAAGTAAACTCCAATCACCGGGTTTAGATATTTCCCTCGAACTACACCATCCGTCATTTAAAATAAAACATTTATCCCAAAACTCATATTTATGGGATATGTGATTTTCAGGGCTGTTCCTATTTTCGAAATTTTAAT
Organism: Segetibacter sp.; assembly: GCA_025963675.1. GTDB lineage: Bacteria > Bacteroidota > Bacteroidia > Chitinophagales > Chitinophagaceae > Segetibacter. The sequence continues at coordinate 809 of JAOQAJ010000356.1, read as the reverse complement.
TTAAAAAAAACTTTATGAGAAAAAGTCTACTTATCACGATTTTAGCAATGATCGCGGTCACTGGAAACGCCCAGGTGACCCTTTTGAAAGCAAACAAAGGGTTCAATTTTAAGTATCTTCTTTTGAGCGGAAAAACTTTAATGACTTCCGGTGTCGATTCCACTTTGTGGATTACTGATGCTACTCCTGATGGAACGATACAATTGTCTCCTACAATTAAAGCAACTGATGGCGCTGCCTTGCTAAATGGTAAATACATTTTCTCGGGAACAACTGCTGAAACAGGCGAGGAAATTTTTATAAGTGATGGAACTGTTGCGGGAACTCATATCATTAAAGACATTATTGCAGGTGCAACTGGTTCAGCACCGGCTGACCATTTCGCTGTGTTAAATGGTTTTGTCTATTTTACTGATTCTACTGCTGCAAGTGGCCGCGAGTTATGGAGAACTGATGGAACATCTGAAGGAACGACAATGGTGAAAGACATTATACAAGGTACGGAGGGAAGTAATGGAGCAGACAGTTTTAACCTTGTATCTAATGGGAATTTTCTGTTGTTTGCCGCGAAAACAACCAACAATAATGGAGTCGAGTTATATAAGTCAGACGGAACGGAGGGCGGCACTAACGTTTTGTTAGATATTAATCCCGGACTTCCTTCGTCAGATCCGAACTACTTTACTGCCTATAACAATATGGTTTTGTTTTTGGCAAAAACGGCTAACGAAGGCGTTGAATTGTGGAAGACTGATGGAACGCCAGGTGGTACCAGTCTCGTAAAAGATATTCGGGAAGGCACTGGCGAC
>JAOQAJ010000191.1 GCA_025963675.1 Segetibacter sp. | reverse complement strand
AACTGCTAAGCTGCTACGGCCCGTTGCCTGTTCAAGTTTTACTTTTTGTTCAAAGGTGGCTACTCTCCTACGGCTGATGCCGAAGACGTTGAAGAAATCGTCCCAGAAGGATTTTGCTTCGGCGTCTTCGCTTACTTCGTCTTTCCATTCTTGTGTAAATTGTAAGGCTCTGCTTTTGATCTCGTTCCAGCTTAAGGGCATGTAGGTGTAGGTTGTATTCACTCGTAAAATAGATATTTTATCTGAAGTAATAGGCCCGACCTACAAGTTTATCTTTCACGAGAATGACGAGTGGAGGAATGAGTAGATGTAGTACGGGATCTTATTAATTTGCTTCTCTTAGCATCCGCCGGTGTTTGCTTTATCCGCAAACGCTGCTTCTACGGTTTTAGGTTGGTTGGTTCGTTCGAACTATTCTTTTCACTGCCAATTATCTTTAAGCTTTTTGCCTTGCTTCAAAACAAAATCCTTTATCAAGTTCGAGCAGAAATTGCAATAAGTGATCGAGCAGTGCCTGCTCCAAACGGTACCGACCCCCGGTTCGACGTTTTAGTAGTTCAAGCTCAACGCGCATCAATTCGGGGGGCAACAACTCCCGAATTTGATTATTGTCAGCGATAAGGTGGTCAGCAGCCGGATAAATCATATAAAACTGACGGTACCTGCGAAGTTCCCTTTCATCGCTATTTGGTATAGCCGGGGCTTTCATTTCTGCAGCAATGTGTGCCAATAAACCTTGCCATATTCTGCCCTGTCTTTTCCGTTTTGTTCAAACGCTACAATATAAAAACCAAAGAACCAATTTCGAAATGTAAAAGATGTATTTACGGCACGTATGCTCTGCTCCCGAAGTTGTTCGTTGATTTCTGAAAGGGCAATGATGAGTTCTTGAAAATACACGAGATAGATCTGGTTACACCTGCTAGAGCCTGTTTGCTAGCCGTATAAGGTGCAGAATGGGGGGAGGTACATAGGCAGAAATGGAACCGTTGACAGCACCATATATTGACTTCACAACTCAAGTCCTTCAATGTAACTTAGGCCTACCTTGCAAAGTCAGAAGCCTTTGTTGTATAACCATAATTCATTTTTTAGATGCTAAGATTTGGAATTGAAACCAAGCAAAGTAAAATTGATGGGAAAGGAGCGTTTGCATTAGAACCTATTCCATTTAGAAAGAAAATAGGAAACCTTACAGGGAAGATAATTAAACTGAAAGAAGCCAGGAAAATAGCAGCGACGACAAAAAGAGTTGCAATTGTTGAATTTGGAGACGGAAGAGCATTAGATGCAAGCGTAAACTCAAATGTATTACGATTTATTAATCATTCTTGTCATCCTAATACCTTTATGAGAGTTTGTTATAGTAAGGTGGACTTTTATAGTTTAAGAAAAATATTGAAAGGTGAAGAATTAACTTGTAATTATGGTCCTACACATCATGATGGTAAATTAAAATGTAATTGTGGATCTGAAAATTGTAAAGGATACTTATAGAAAGCTTCTTACAACGAAGGCATCAATGTTGTCAATCGTAGTTGTTTGCTCTGAAGCAGTAAGTGGAATACTAGAATACATCTTTAAAGGTGCATTATCCTGAAGAATGAGGGATATTGCACCGTTTGTCTTTTAAACCGAGTGTTTAAAGAGCCTTGTTTTACATGTCCTGGTATTGGACTTTGAAGTATATTACTATATGCAGTTGCCGGTGAAATAATGCAGAAGGTGTTGGGGTTATGGCATAAAAATGTCAACGCGGAGACAGAACGAAAGGTATGGGAATGCGGGCTGCTTTGATGCAAAGGAAGGAGCGAAATAAGTGGAATTTCTCAGACACTACAAATAAAAAAAATGGCTCCTCCGTAGAAACGGAGCAGCCTCTAACGATTGCTTGCCATATGAGATACAAAGGTATTAAGAAGTTGGAATCGAATTCATGATCTGATGTTATCTTAATGTTATCAACTGGAATGATTAACTGATTAATTTCAAACTCTTTTAAATACATTCTGATTGTTCATTTACTACAATCCACAATGTTTGTTTACCTAATATTGTGCTGTTGGGATTGTCATTAGAAGGCGGAGTGGTGGTGGCTCCTGGTATTTGACTTTGATGTGAATTACTGAAAGCAGTTGCGGCGAAATGAAGCAGAGGGGTGTTGGAGTTATGACATGAGAGTCAAATAGTGGAACCAGTACCCCTATAGCTATGCAAATGGAAGTGGCCTGACGTCAATAATGAAGGAACGTAAAGAAGTTTATTTACTTTTATAAATGTCTTTTTAATTTTCCTGCAACAGACTTAATATACGAGTCCAGTATGACGTCTTTAGAAACTATTGCTGAAACAGAAACGTCATAAGATACTATTCCTTTTAAAACAAAATTAGACCAGCCAAGATTAGGGTCTCTATACATTTCCGGTACTCGAAACACGATCATTTTCCCGTCAAAAAGTTTAGGTGTGTATTCTTGTTTTATTTTAATATTGTTTTCATTAATTATTAACTTAATAACTTTTACCGGAACCTTCAATCCCATTTTTTTAAATCCAACTATTGGTTACAGCAAATATCCGCCCATAGTGATGATCGCTTTTCCCCGATAGTACTCATCGGGACTAAAACGGTGATCGTACTGCAAATTTTCACCCATATTATATTTAAATATCTTTGAAAGTATTCACAACAAACACGGATGCAAAAACTACGACTTAGCTAAAATTTGTAATTATAACCCAATCTAAAAACTTGCGTTTCGTAGTAG
>JAOQAJ010000354.1 GCA_025963675.1 Segetibacter sp. | reverse complement strand
TTATATGCTTCTTCATCTTTCGGTAAGTTCTCCGCTTCGCTTCCTTCAAATACAGTGACATACAGCCTGTCCTTATCCAGTTTATAAACTTCAGTCAGCCATGCCCAGCTCCATGCAATAGCCTCAGCTTTAAAATAATCACCAAAACTCCAGTTGCCCAACATCTCAAACATGGTGTGATGATAGGTATCGACACCAACTTCTTCAAGGTCGTTATGCTTACCACTTACTCTGAGGCATTTTTGGGTATCAGCTATCCGCCGGCTTTCAGGATTTCTATTTCCTAAAAAATAATCTTTAAACTGGTTCATCCCGGCGTTGGTAAAAAGCAGGGTAGGATCGTTTTTTATAACAATAGGCGCAGAAGGAACAATGAGATGTTCTTTTCGGGCAAAAAAGTTTAAAAATTCCTTTCGTATTTCAGCACTGGTCATCATAAAGGCCGGAAAAGTTTTTGTATCAGAATGTATAATTATAGCCCGTTTCAACGGGGGGCGTAAAGGTAGGAAATGAAAAGGCTTGCAAGGTTGATTGCTTCTAATACTTTCAGCTCAAATTGTTTAGAACGGATTATTAGCTGAACTTCGGTTCGATTTTTTACGGACGTGTTTTCCTTAAAAGACAAATCGGGCAATTGAAGAAAGTAAAATATTTTTATAATACCCACACGCTTCGATACGAAAAGCTAACAGTGCCGCTAAGGGTAAGGCTGTTACGCGTCTTCGCCTTTATTGCCACCTCAATTGTTACAGCAGCTATAATCGTTTGGATAGGTTTCAAATATATCGGCTCTCCTAACGAGCGAATTCTTCGCCACCAGCTCGACGACTACCAGGATAATTACACATTGATGAACCGTCGGATTCAACAATTGCAGCAGAAAATGGAAGAACTTGAAAAACGTGACAACCAGGTATACAGGGCAATTTTCGAGTCTAACCCGATACCTGACAGTGCCCGCGCAAAGCAAATTGAAAAGTCAGAAGAGCTATCGCTCATCCAGGGGATGAATGATAATGAACTGATAAACGGCATGGTGAAGCAGTTAAATAATTTAAATGCAAGAGCTGTGTTTCAAGACAAAAGTTATCAGGAGATTGATGTAATGATCCGCGACAAACAAAAGTTACTGGCTTCAATTCCTGCCATTCAACCGGTCAGCAACAAAGAACTTACCCGGATCGCTTCCGGCTTTGGTTCACGTATCGATCCCGTTTATAAAGTCTCAAAATTTCATGCAGGCCTGGATTTCGCTGCTCCTATTGGCACACCCATTTATGCAACTGCCGACGGCCGGATTAAAAGTGCCAGCCACGAAGAAAGTGGATATGGCAATCATGTTGTGATTAATCACGGGTACGGATATGAGAGTGTTTATGGTCACATGGTACGGATAAAAGTACATTCAGGTCGCAGCGTAAAGCGTGGCGAAGTTATTGGCTGGGTTGGAAGCACTGGTAAAAGCACCGGGCCCCACTGTCACTACGAAGTTCATAAAAACGGCAACCCTGTAGATCCCGTTTACTTCTTTTATAATGACCTAAATCCTGAACAGTTTGATCGTCTTGTAAAACTTGCTGCAGCAAGCAACCAGAGTTTCGATTAAGCTCCGGCCCTAAAGGAAGCTACTATCTGCGTTTTTTACCTGGCTTTAGAATATTATTTAACATTCTCGTGTCATACCTTGACAGCAAGTCATTTCGCATCTTGAGAAGGGTAAAGTATGACTTTACCCAATATTTTTTAAACTTTTAAAACTCCCTTTAGGGCTGGGCTTCTAATCTGTGGAAAAACTCCCTTTAGTGTTGCGGCTTCATGTACTATTTTTACATTATGCGGCAGCTTGACTTATTCGGCTCTTTTTTTGAAACCCCTGAGGAAGGTAAACCTGAGGAAAAGCCCGTTGTTTCAAAAAAAGAAAAAGATAGTTCAAATGTCTCTGAAGCTGCTTCGCCATCCTATTCTAAAAACAGCCTGCGAAGTGAAAGAGTAGTTGAAGACGTCTCGGGGACAACAAATAAAATTGAAGAAGACGCAGCACCATCCGCTACCGCCACTACATTGCCTTCTTCAACAAGTTCTCCTTTATTTCTTTCTTTATTTGATGCTCCACCGCCTCCGATAAATGAAGTTGAACCTGTTGTTCAGGAAAGTCAACTAACTGAAACGCCGGAAATAATAGATCAGTCAGAAGTTGATGAAGCCCAGGCTGTAGCAATTACTGAAACAGCGTTTTTACCAGAAGAAACTCGGGTTGAAACAGAAGTTCTTATTATTGAAGAGCAAGTAGATGAGGTGCCATCTTTTGAATCTGATCCGGTGTTGGAGGTAAAAAATATATCAGAAAAACCGAAAAGGCTAAACCAAAAACAACCTGAACTTCAGCGAAACGGATCTGTAATTTTTGATGATGGAAAGATTACGGTGAAATTGAAAAGTACGAATCCTTTTCCTGCTCCGGTAGTAAAAGTAAAAAAGGAGAAGGTTAAAAGGCCTTTACAAAAACGTGGAAGAAAATCCTTCAAAGAAATTGATGCGGAAGTAGACCTCATTGAAATTCCGGAAGATGAAATATTGTTTCAAAAGCAATACTACGCGATAAGTGAAGTGGCAAGATGGTTTAGAGTAAATACGTCATTGCTTCGTTTTTGGGAAAATGAATTTGACGTTCTTAAGCCCAGGAAAAATAGAAAAGGCGACCGCCTGTTCCGGCCGGAAGATGTGAAAAATTTACAACTGATCTACCAGTTACTCCGTCAAAGAAAATACACTATCGAGGGAGCTAAGGAGTATATCAAAACCAATAAGAAAAAAGCTGATATCCAACTTCACCTTACTAATACTCTACAAAAGTTTAAGAGCTTTTTATTAGACATGAAGGCCAACCTGCAGCCCTGAAAAAAATCCTGATTGTAGCAACGGTTTATTCCTTTTCTCTGTTCCACAAAAGATCCAGGTATATAAATACCAAAGAAAGGACAGATTGATAAGGAGTTTGGAGAAGTTTAGCGAGAAATAGTTCAACCACATCGCAAGTCGTGGCAATAAAAAAAGGATGGAACAAACCATCCTTTTTTTATTGCCATTTTGACTATTTGATAAATTCTCTGTTATTCGAATGTGCTATAGAAATATGGTGTCTTTGCTTCAAACTCAGCACTACAAGTATCCACCATTTTATAGACCCTTGTTATTCCTAAAGCTTTTCGTTTTTCATACACCTGCTCTTCGGTACAATTACGCATAATTCTTGAAATCTGCTCATCGCCAAATCCGTTTTTCTTAGCATCTTTCAATAGTTCTTCGGGCAACGTATCAATTGTATATTTCGAGATCTGTTTTTCAATATCACAGATTTGCTGAATTTGGAATAAGAACCAACGATCAATTCCTGTGGCTGCAGCAATAGTTTTGACCGTGACACCTTGCATTAAAGCATCCTTGATTCTGAAGATCCTATCCCATTTCGGTGTTTTAATGTATTCAATCAGTTCACTGCTTCCTATCAGGCTTTTGCCGTAATACCCTAAACCCAACGCATCGTTTTCTAAACTCTGACAAGCTTTTTGGAGCGCTTCTGTAAAACTTCTTCCGATCGACATAACCTCACCAACACTCTTCATCTGCAGGCCAAGTGTATCATTGCCGCCTTTGAACTTATCAAAATTCCAACGGGGCACTTTCACAATAACATAATCAAGTGCAGGTTCAAAGTACGCCGAGGTTGTCTGGGTGATCTGATTTTTCAATTCATCTAAATTATAACCAATCGCCAGTTTCGAGGCCACTTTTGCAATAGGGTAACCTGTAGCCTTTGAAGCAAGCGCTGACGAACGGCTAACACGCGGATTAATTTCAACTGCTATCAAGTCTTCTGTGTCGGGGTTTAAAGCAAACTGAACATTACAACCGCCGGCAAAATTGCCCAGGCTTCTCATCATCAAAATTGCTTTATTCCGCATCTCCTGGAAGGCAGTGTCACTTAGGGTCATAGCCGGGGCTACAGTAATGCTGTCACCCGTGTGAATACCCATTGGATCGAGGTTTTCAACGGTACAAATAATGACAACATTATCTGCTTTATCACGTAGTAACTCAAGTTCATATTCTTTCCAGCCTAGCACTGCTTTCTCAACCAAAACTTCATGCATCGGTGAAGCGGTAAGACCCCGATTTAGGGCTTCGTCCAATTCATCCTTGCTATGTACAAAACCGCCACCTGAACCACCTAAGGTAAAAGATGGACGAATTACTAAAGGGAAACCTATCTGCTGTGCAAATTCTTTTCCTTCCAGCACGCTGTTAGCCACTCTACTAGGCGCTACTGCCATGCCGATCTTAACCATCAACTGCCTAAACTTTTCACGGTCTTCAGCAGTGTCGATAGCTGCTACATCAACGCCGATTAACCGGCAATTGTATTTCTCCCAAATGCCTAACTCATCCGCTTCTTTACACAGGTTTAGCGCAGTTTGCCCACCCATTGTTGGCAGCACTGCGTCAATCTGATTTTCGGTTAGTATTTTTTCGATGCTATCAACATTTAAGGGAAGCAGGTAAACTTTATCAGCCATCATAGGGTCAGTCATGATGGTTGCAGGGTTACTGTTTATCAAAATAACCTTGATACCTTCTTCACGTAAACTTCTTGCAGCCTGAGACCCTGCATAGTCAAATTCGCAGGCCTGGCCAATTACGATGGGGCCCGAGCCAATAATTAAAACAGATTTTATAGAATAATCGCGTGGCATATTTTAAACAAATTGTGCAAATGTAACCCCTACAATCAAAATACAGGGTTAATTTCTTTTTTGTTGTAAAAAAGGCTGAAATTTAAAAAGCAGTGGGCTTTCGGTAAATGCATAAAATAAAAAAAGCACCTGGCAAGCCAGGTGCTAATGGTATAGAAAAAAATTTTATTGTTAAGCTAAGGCGTACAATCTCTCCGCTATTGCCACTTCAAGATCAACCGGTATCGTGTCTGAGTCATCGCCAATTGCTACATAATGCCCTACTGTTCGGTCATAAGTAAAAACAAAATCATCGCTACCATTGAAGCTTACAGTAAAACGGGTATCTCCATTAAATTCAAACGGTGCTGCTTTCACGATATAGGGAACTCCATTTAATAATAATTGAAAAGATTGTTCTTGCATAATTTGATTTTTTAAGGTTTTGACACAAAAACAATGCCTTCAGACCTCATCGTTTTGCTTCCACATCTCAAGTCACCGTTGCATCACATCATGATATTTGGGAAATGTTTGATGATCATGTCTGATGATCTAGCTGATCTTAATTTATCTCTCTCAGTTCAGACCACCGTGTTGTGTATCGTTTGCTTAACAGTTCCTGCTTCATTTTCCACGAACGCTCAACTCCTGATGACGCAAACTTCACCATCTCATTTCGCATGCTGAAGTTTATATTGTCAACCTTATTCATGAGAAACTTTTGCTCGGCCGAAGATGCCGCAACAAAAAAGTTTGCCTGAAGTGACCCATCGGGAATGAGCTTGCTGAAAATGACACCTGCCTTTTCGTATACGATCCCAGGTGTATAAAGCTTTTCCAGTAACTCAATTGCTGGTTTAATTAACTCAGGAGTCACTGATGTAGCAACCGGTAAAACAACATCGCGTTTGATTGGTTCATTTGGTGTATAAACCTCGCCTTTATCGAAAGCTTTTTCAATTACAAAAACCGTCATTTGTTGCGCAGCGCTTTGTTGCCTTCGTAGTTTTTCTGCCGCACGACTAACATACATCGCAACTGCTTCTTTCATTTGGTTCAGGTCTGTAAGTGGATGACCAAACCTACGCGTGCAGGAAACCATTTTCTTTGTTGCCAGTTGTTCATCAATACCTATCGTCTGAATGCCTTTGAGCTCCTTTATCAGTCTTACGCCAACCACTCCACCAAGTTGTTGTCTTGCCCATTCTTCCGGCATTTGTTTTAAGTCAAAAGCGGTTTTTACTTCAAATTTATCAAGTTTCGTAGCAAACTGTTTTCCGACGCCCCAAATCTCACTAACCAGAGTTCGTTTTAACGCTGCATTCACTTTGCCAGGTGTATCAAGTAAGAGCATACAATGGCTTTTTTCTTTGTTTTCTTTTGCAAGCCTGTTGGCAATTTTGGCCAGCGTTTTTGTAGGTGCAACCCCTATTGAAACAGGTATTCCGGTCCACTGACCTATTCTTTCTTTTAACTCTTTTACAGTAGCATGTAGCTCATTTGCAGGAACATGCGACAAATCAACAAATGCTTCATCAACAGAATATACTTCTATACAACTTAACGGGAACATACTTTGCATCGTTTCCATTACCCGCTTACTCATGTCGCCATACAAATTGTAATTGGATGAAAACGCAACAATACCATGTTGCTTTAAACTAGTCTTGCTTAAGAAATAAGCCTGGGCCATTTTAATACCTAATTTCTTCGCTTCATCACTGCGTGAAATAATGCAACCGTCGTTGTTACTGAGCACAACGACTGGTGTTGTTTTAAGGTGCGGTTTAAACAACCTTTCACACGAGCAATAAAAATTATTACAGTCTACTATTGCTTTCATACTCCAAATTCTAAAGGCATTTAAGCCATTTACAAAATAATGTCTTCATTTATCAGCTTTAATACAACAATTTTTCTCTTGCCTGTAGAACATAGAATTCCCGTCCCCGGGTTTACAGTTGCTCCATTCATAACAGTTGCCCTTTATACTTTTTTCAAAGCTATTTGTAAAAAGCCGAATAAAGATTTGTCAGTATAAGGGAGTGACACAACAATGTTCGGCGAAGTTATATAGTTGATGGACCACCAAAACTTCTTTTCGATACCTTCTGTTTTGGTAATGACAACTTGTGTAGCCTTCTTGTTTACCCTTAATGGTTTTTTTCTGCGGTTTACTCTTCAAACGTGCCTTTTTAACACTTTAGCCGGACGATAGCGCGCATATTAAAAAAAGCCTTTGATAGCAATCCTGCAAGACGCTGGTGCGTCGGCTTTTGAAAATGAAAATCTAAAAATGAATCGCTTATAAGAAATGGAAAGATATTTGCCAACTTAACCAAATAAATAAAACGATATAGAACGGTAAAAAATCAGTACAACTAATGAAAATTATTTTAGGCATTCTTTCTTTTTGTAGTGTCGTGCTTTTTAGCAGTAATATTTGCGCACAAACTTCAATCTTTGACGAGCACCAGGCTTTTCATCCTGAATTCTATGCCAATAACGGTGATGACATTAGAACTTCACTTGGAACGCCCGGACCTAAGTATTGGCAAAATGCCGCCAATTATAAAATTGATGTGACATTAGATGATGTTAATCATTCTGTGGCAGGAACGGTACTAATTACCTATAAAAATAATAGTCCACATAGCCTGCCTTTTGTTTGGTTGCAGGCAGACCAGAATATTTATAACCTGCGGTCGCGGGGTGTTGCGCAAACATCTATAACAGGTGGAAGATGGGCGAATCAAAATTTTAATGGTGGATATAATATCCAATCAGTAAATATTGTAAAAGCGGGAAAAGAAACCAGGGCTGACTATCTTATTGCTGATACCCGTTTACAGGTACAATTGCCTCAGCCGGTAAAAGCAAATGGGGACTCTGTCCAGGTAAGAATCGCTTATTCCTTCACTATTCCAGAGTATGGTACAGACCGGTTGGGGAGAGTAGAAACAAAAAATGGCTGGATCTACGAAGTAGCGCAGTGGTTTCCAAGAATGGCCGTGTTCGACAACATCCAGGGATGGAACACTTTGCCTTACCTCGGGCAAGGTGAATTTTACCTGGAGTATGGGAACTTTGATTATAGTATAACTGCATCAGCTAAGCAGATAATTGTTGGTTCAGGGGAATTGCAAAACCCAAACCAGGTGTTGACTACTTCACAAATCGGCAGGCTCCAACAGGCAAGACAGAGTAACAAAACAATTATGATTCGTGATGAAAACGAAGTCACGGATCCCTCATCAAGGCCTGCGGGTAAAAGCAAATTAACGTGGAGATTTAAATGCCAGAATGCAAGAGATGTGGCATGGGCGGCAAGCCCTGCTTTTATTTGGGATGCGGCTAAAATAAATCTTCCTAACAACAAAACTGCATTGGCTATGTCTGTCTACCCGGTAGAAAGTGCAGGTGATACAGCATGGGGTCGATCGACGGAATACGTTAAAGGTGCACTGGAACACTACTCTGATCAGTGGTATCCTTACACTTATCCTGTAGCGGTAAATGTTGCAGGCAGGGTTGGTGGAATGGAATACCCCGGAATTGTTTTCTGTGGATTCAGGGCTAAGGGAAAACGATTGTGGGGCGTAACAAGTCACGAATTTGGACACAACTGGTTTCCGATGATCGTTGGTAGCAACGAGCGTAAGTACGCATGGATGGATGAGGGGTTTAATACTTTTATTAACACCATTGCCAATACGGCTTATAACAACGGGGAATATGGCAATGACACAAGCAGCAGGCACAAACTTGCGAAGCAATATTTCTCAGAAACGACCGAAAGTATCTTCACTATTCCTGATGTTAATTCTCCATCTAACTGGGGCATCAATAGCTATAATAAACCTGGTTTAGCTCTTTTGTTGCTGCGGGAAGAAATTATAGGTCCTGAACGTTTTGACAAAGCGTTCCGCTTTTATATCCGGAGCTGGGCTTTTAAGCACCCCACTCCCTGGGACTTTTTCAGGGCGATAGAAAATTATACCGGTGAAACGCTCGATTGGTTTTGGCGCGGCTGGTTTATAAATAACTGGAAGTTTGATGTAGGTGTGTCTGATGTCAAATATATTGACGGCGATCCGGCCAAGGGCGGACTGGTAACGGTGGAACTGTTGCAGATGATGCCAATGCCTGTAACTGTGCAGGTAACCCAGGAAAACGGGAAAACTGAAGTCGTAAAACTGCCTGTAGAAGTTTGGCATCATGGAAGCAAATGGACGTTTAGGGTAAATTCGACTAACAAAATAACTTCTGTGGTGGTCGACCCGGCTAAAAGATTGCCGGATTACGACGATACAAACAATACATGGACTGCTAAATAGGGCGAGCTGATTAAGGAGTTTATGAAAAAACAAATGAAAAAAGCGAAGGTCATTCTTCGCTTTTTTTGCGTCGTCGCAATGCATTAAAGGTTCGTTAGGTGTTCCCTTCAAAAAGATCAAATTGATCAAATTATGGCCAGAACAATAATTAACCGAAATTCTTAAAATCATTCAAAATGAGCGATCTGCGATCTTCATTACTGTGGTTTTCGTAAATTCGTACACATGGAAGAGCAAGAAATCGTAGCGGCACCGTCGGTACCGAAATATAATCTTAACGAGGAGCAGGAGAAGAAGGAAATTTTGCGGCACTATCGCGCATTGCTTCGGGCTTTAAGGGAAAAACTGAAAAAGGGGGATAAGGAATTAGTCAGGCATGCATTTGAAATGGCGGCCGAGGCCCATAAGACCATGCGTCGCAAAAGCGGAGAACCTTATATAATTCATCCGCTGGCTGTGGCTATGATTTGTGTTGAAGAAATTGGTCTCGGTGTTCGTAGTACCATTTGCGCCCTACTTCACGATACTGTAGAAGATACGGATCTTTCGTTCGAGGATGTTGAAAGGGAATTCGGACACGAGATCGCCAGAATTGTAGATGGGCTAACAAAGATTTCAACTGTTATTGATACCAACACGAGCCAGCAGGCGGAAAATTTTAAAAAGATCTTGCTGACCCTGACCGACGACCCAAGGGTTATTTTGATAAAACTGGCTGACCGGCTTCACAACATGCGTACCCTCGACAGCATGAAACGTGAAAAGCAATTAAAAGTTTCAAGTGAAACGGTTTGGGTGTACGCTCCGCTTGCACACCGGATGGGACTTTACAATATTAAGACCGAGCTCGAAGATTTGTCGATGAAGTACATGGAGCCGGAAACATATAAAGATATCGCCCGTAAACTTGCTGAAACCAAGAGAGAGCGTACGAGATATATCAATGAGTTTATTCGTCCGATAAAAGAAAAACTGGTAGGTGGTGACTTCGATTTTGAGATTTATGGCAGGCCAAAAAGCATTCACTCAATCTGGAATAAAATAAAGAAAAAGGGTGTTGCGTTTGAAGAAGTGTATGACCTTTTTGCCATTCGAATTATTCTAAATTCTCCTCACGCAAGGGAAAAGGAAGATTGCTGGAAAGTATATTCGATTATTACCGATGAGTATACTCCGTCTCCTGAAAGATTAAGAGACTGGTTGAGCAATCCAAAGAGTAACGGGTATGAAGCTCTGCATACGACAGTAATGGGCCCGCAAGGAAAATGGGTTGAGGTGCAGATCAGGTCGAAACGGATGAATGAAATTGCTGAAAAAGGGTTGGCGGCGCACTACAAATACAAAGAAGGGTCTGCTGATGAAGACCGTTTTGACAAATGGTTTGGGCAGATCAGAGAAGTGCTGAATACGCAGGATACTGACGGTGTAGACTTCCTGCAGGATTTCAAAATGAGCTTTCTTGCAGAGGAAATTTATGTGTATACACCAAAAGGCGATGTAAAAATGCTGCCTATTGGCAGTACGGCTTTAGACTTTGCTTTCAGCATTCACAGCGCTGTCGGCACCAAATGTATCGGGGCAAAAATCAATCATAAGCTGGTTCCAATAAGTCATAAGTTGCGTAGTGGTGACCAGGTTGAAATTATTACCAGCAGCAAGCAAAAGCCAAGTGAAGACTGGCTCAACTTTGTTGTCACCGCAAAGGCTAAAAACAAAATAAAAGACGCTTTAAAAGAAGTAAAGAGAACTATTGCAGAAGAGGGCAAGTATATACTGCAACGAAAACTGGAAGGTGTCGGCGCTGCTTTTTCTCAGCAAAACATCGACACGCTCGTTGCTTTTTACAAGTTCCATTCACAGTTGGATTTTTATTACCAGGTTGCGATAAAAGCAATTGATCTTAAAGAATTAAAAGAATTCCAGGTATTAGGTGATCGTCTGGAACCGCCAAAGCCGCAAAAAACTCTACAGGAAATACCTGCTGACACTACTCCTCATTACTCTAAAAAGGACTCCGAACTAATCATATTTGGCGAAAGCAGCGATAAAATTATGTACGCGCTTGCCAAGTGTTGTAATCCTATTCCGGGCGATGATGTGTTTGGTTTTGTAAGTTCCGGCAAGGGTTTAATTATCCATCGAACCAGTTGTCCAAATGCTCCGAGTCTCCTGTCAAATTATGGGCATCGCGTTGTTAAAACCAAGTGGGCAAAAAATAAAGAGATCAGTTTCCTTACAGGTCTTAAGCTTATTGGAATGGATGATGTAGGGGTTGTTAATAAAATTACGAACGTAATATCAGGTGATTTAAAGGTTAACATCTCCGCTTTATCAATTGAATCGCATGAAGGCTTGTTTGAAGGCACTATAAAAGTGTTTGTACACGACAAGGAGGAACTGGAAGAACTGGTCGAACGTTTAAAAATGCTGAAAGGCATTCATACTGTAGATCGCTTCGATGCGGAGTAGTTTTTGTGGGATAAGCTTAATAACTTTTCTCGTCATCGTTGTGTCACTCCCTTGTACATCAAATTTTAAATCAGCTTTTTTTAAGGAGAAAGTTGAATCTAAAGAAGCCATGTTTTTCCCTTAGGGTTTTGGCCTTTTAACAAGAAATATTCAAGTTTAGATAATTCCCATTGATTTTTCTTTAGCACAATAAAATAGCCGAAGTAAAGTCAGTTCCATTAATTTTGCCGGAAACGCTAATACACTTTACAATGGTTGATGTTATTCTTGGCTTACAATGGGGCGATGAAGGAAAAGGAAAGATAGTAGATTTTTTTGCTCCCAATTACGACTTGGTAGCCCGTTTCCAGGGCGGACCAAACGCAGGACATACGTTATATGTAGAAGATAAAAAAGTAGTGCTGCATCAAATTCCCTCAGGTATTTTTCACCAAAACACCATAAACCTCATTGGTGGTGGTGTTGTATTAGATCCTGTTACGCTAAAAAGAGAATGTGACCTTGTCGCTTCTTTTGGAATTGATGTAAGAAAGAATCTTTATATTTCTGAAAGAACAAACATTATTGTTCCTACGCACCGCGCTTTAGACAAAGCATCGGAAACATCTAAAGGAACTGAAAAGATTGGCAGCACGCTAAAAGGAATTGGCCCTGCTTATATGGACAAAACCGGGCGTAACGCAATAAGAGTTGGTGATCTTTTAGATAAGGGATTTATTACGAATTATATTAAGCTCCGCTTGAAGCATCAGCGTTTATTAGACAATTTCCACTTTAATGAAGATATATCTGAATGGGAAGATGAGTTCTTTGACGCAATCGAATTTCTCCGTACACTTAATGTTGTTAACGGGGAATACTTCATAAATAATAAGATTTCTGAAGGTCAGAAAGTGCTTGCTGAAGGCGCACAGGGAAGCATGCTTGATATTGATTTTGGAACTTTCCCATATGTAACGTCTTCTAACACGATTTCCGCTGGAGTTTGTACCGGATTAGGTGTTGCTCCTCAGAAGATAAATGAGGTGATTGGCGTGTCTAAAGCCTACTGTACAAGGGTTGGAAGCGGGCCCTTCCCGACAGAACTTTTTGACGAAACAGGGGAAGAACTGCGCAGAATAGGTTCAGAGTTTGGAGCTACTACTGGCCGTCCACGCAGATGTGGATGGATGGATCTTGTTGCACTTCAATATGCATGCATGATAAACGGAGTGACAAAAATTGTGATGACTAAAGCGGATGTATTGGACTCTTTTGAAGAGCTGAATATGTGTACTTCTTACCTTATAAATGGAGAAGAGAAAAAAGAAGTTCCATTTGCAATTTCAAAGGTAAAAATTGAGCCCGTTTACCAATCTTTCCGGGGATGGAACACCGATACGACTAAAGTTAAAGAGAGTACAAATCTTCCTGGCACTATGAACACGTATGTAAAGTTTATCAATGAGTTTGTAGGCGCGCCTGTTAAATATGTTTCTAATGGGCCGGGCAGAGACCAAATTGTGGCCCTCTAAAATTTTTTCTAAAATTCATCGTTTAAGGTGAAATTATTCGAACAGAACTGCAAATAGCTGAAGGTAAAATCCCTGGTCCACGTGTATGATCCCAGTAGCCGGATAAGTACAACAATGTTGAAAATGGTGCTATAGTTGGTAACAACATCACTCTTGCCTTCGGTTTATCTAAAGACTAATTTTGGCCTGGATTTTACAATGTGACAAAAACTTTTGGACGATCAGGATACAGTTTTAAATTTTACGCGAGCAAATTCTATAAGTTATGGCAACAAAATCTGGCAACGACAAAACACCTAAAAAAGTAGCACCTAAAGCTGATGTAGCAGTAAAAAAGACATCTGCTAAACCAAAGAAACAACTTGAGGAAGATGATGATGATTTGGATGCGGAAGATGATAAACCTGCGACAAAAGGCAAAAAAGTAGCATCAGTTAAAGGAAAATCTAAAGAAGAGGACGACGAAGATGTCATTGATGATGTAGAAGAAGAAGAGGATAGCCGGATCAAGTCTGACGAAGAAGAAGATTGGGATCCCGACTTTGACGAATTTGATTTGCCTAAGTCAAGTGCCAAAAAAACGACTACGGCAAAAAAAGCTCCAAAAGATGATGATGATGATTTTAAAATAGATGATGAGTTTTCGGACCTTTTTGGCAGTAAAAAGTCATCAAAATATGATGATGATGACGATGACTATTAATGCATCGTCGAATAAAATCTCGTGATTAGAGTTTATCATACTTTTGAAGTAGAAGACATAAACCTGATAAAACAGCAAATGTTGAACTGGTCTAACCAGTTTGGCATTTGCTGTTTTCTTGACAACCAACAGTATTCCTCCAGCTACAATTCTTTTGAATGCCTTATTGGTGTTGGTAGTGTTTCCCTTTTTGAACCGGCCGAAGATTTTTTCCCTTCACTTAACACGTTTCTAGACTTTAATACCGATTGGATTTTTGGGCACTTTAATTACGAAATAAAGAATAAGATTGAAGTGACAAGGTCACCGAAGTCCAATGCAAACGGCTTTCCTGATTGTTTTCTATTTGTTCCCGAAACAGTTTTAATTTTTAAAGAAAACAAACTAACGATCGGAGTTATCAATGGAAATGCTCCTTCAATTTATTCAGATATCATTTCAAAACTTCCGGCTTCAGATCATAATTATGTTGTTGATATCAGTAACAGGATTAGTCGACGGGAATACTTGGAAGCTGTCGCGAAATTAAAAGAACACATCCATCATGGCGATTGCTATGAAATTAACTATTGCCAGGAATTCTATGGGTACGGGGAAATTAATCCAGCTTCAGTTTACTCCCAATTGATAAAATTGTCTCCAAATCCTTTCTGTGCTTTTTACCGCATTCATGACAATTATCTTGTATCAGCCAGCCCTGAGCGGTATTTGAAGAAAATAGGAAACAAACTTATTTCGCAACCAATTAAGGGAACATCGGCGCGAAAGGATATTAACTCTGCTGAAGACGAGATAAGTAAAAAACGACTTAAGGAAAGTGCAAAAGAACAGTCGGAAAATGTGATGATAGTAGACCTTGTAAGAAATGATCTTAGCAAGATTTGCGAGGAAGGTTCAGTGAAAGTCGAAGAGCTTTTCGGAATTTATTCATTTCCAAACGTTCACCAAATGATTTCTACTGTTACCGGGGATTTGAAAGATGACAAAACGCTTTCCGATGTTTTGAAAGCTACATTTCCCATGGGCAGTATGACCGGGGCTCCTAAAAAGAAAGTGATGGAACTGATTGAAAAGTATGAAGCAGGCAAAAGAGGAATTTATTCGGGAACGGTAGGATATATTAGTCCGGAAAAGGATTTTGATTTTAATGTAGTTATTAGAAGTATCGTTTACAACAGCACTTCAAACTATATTTCTTTTCATACCGGAAGCGCTGTTACGGCATCAAGCGAACCTAAGCAGGAATACGAAGAATGTTTATTGAAAGCTAAAGCGATATTAGAGGTCTTTTCAAGAAAATAAAAAAGGGTATCGATAAGCAATTCCCTTTCTGAATTAAATGCTAAGAAGAAACTGAACACTTTCGTCTAATATCGTATTCTTATTGGTTGCAAATAAAGCTGCTTTTTCTGTTGGCAATCTCATCTTATAACTTTGCCCCATAGCTATCAATTTATCAAAATTTGGATTAAGCTGATTAAAAACCTTTAACTCCATACCCAGATTTTTTGCAATAACTGTAGACTTGTACCTTCCTGACACCTCTACCATTGCATTGGCTGGATCTTCTATTCCGGATAGGTTTTTATTATTGGCAGCTGCCAGATTAAGGTCAAAGTCTAAGACTTCAGAAGCTGTCATAGTAGTTAATCCGCCATTTCCTTCAAAAATAAAATGTGTTCCAATAAATCTTTTTACATGACCTCTTGTCTCTGCCGGCAGATAGTCCTGGAGGTCCCAGAAGTTCTTCGATCCGCTCTTTCTTATAGCTTTCCTTACACCGCCTGCCCCGCAATTGTATGCCGCAACAACAAGAAGCCAGTCTTTAAATTGGCCATGAAGTTCTTTTAAGATCCTCGCAGCTGCATAGGTACTCTTGTAAAAGTTTTTTCTTTCGTCGTTTGCCCCGCCTACTCTTAATCCCATTCTTTTTGCTTCATAATCCATAATCTGCCATGGGCCCACTGCGCCTGCTTTCGATACGCTGTTTGAGATGAGAGACGATTCGATTACCGACAGATATTTTAATTCGACGGGTAAACCATATTGACGTAAGATCCCGTCATATACATCGAAATAAGGCTTTCCCCAAACCTTCATCTTTTCAAGGCTGGCACCTTCTTCACGAATGTAATTTTGTACAAATGGTAATGCTTTAGGATTTAACTGAGTAACATAAGGTTTGGTAGGATCGAAATAAGATGCTGAAAAAAGACTTTTGAAGCCGCTTTTGTCATTATGCAATATGTCTTTTGCCACTGATTTTTTAGGATCTCCGTTTTCAAAAGATGGCTTAAATGCAGTACCTGCAACAAAAATAACCGGGATAAAAAAACAGACTGTAAGTGATTTCAAAAGGCGACGCAGCTTAACAATGATTCTCACATTTTTCATGATGAACATTACAAATGTTTAGTTACTAAATAGGATTAGCTAGCGTTTGGTTGGCGGAATTCCTAGAGGTGTGGATTATTTTCCTGCAACTGTAAATTTATTAACAGTTTGGAAAGGGAGAGCAAATGTAGCTCATTATTTTGAGATGACATCACCTGAAGACCAAACGGCAATCCCTGGTCGTTTTTAAACAGGGGAAGAGAAATAGCTGGAATGCCTACAAGATTGGCATAAACAGTATAAATGTCGGCGAGAAAAATCTCCACTGGATCTTTCTTTTCGCCTATCTTATAGGCGGGGGTGGGAACAGTCGGTAAAATAATTGCGTCATATTGCGAGAAAATTTCTTTTGTTTTTTCTATAAGAAGACGTCTAACTTTCTGAGCTTTAGTAAAATAGGCATCAAAATAACCTGCACTTAAAACGAATGTTCCAAGCAATATTCTCCGTTTTACTTCAGGGCCGAATCCTTCACTACGGCTGTAATTGTATAACTCGTTTAGGTTGTTCTGTTGGTTAGAGTTTCGATACCCATACTTGATACCGTCGTAACGCGATAGATTGCTACTTGCCTCCGCGGTAGTCAAAACATAATAAGCAGGTACGATGAACTCGAGAAGCTCAAAATCAATACGTTCTACCGTATGTCCTGCAGATGTTAATTTATCTGTAAACCCTTTTATTTCACCAGCTATTGTTGGGTCGAGACTGGGATGTTCCAAAGCATTTTGAAAATAACAGAATTTGTAATAATCCTTTTGAGCAGGAATATGAGAAGGCCTTTGCCTGGCAGTGCTATCAAATTCGTCAGGGCCAGAAATGACATCAAGTACTAATCTTACATCATCGATTGTGTTTCCAAAGATGCCAATTTGGTCAAAGGATGAGGCGTATGCGATAAGTCCGTAGCGTGAAATGGAGCCGTACGAAGGCTTCATTCCAATTATTCCACAAAAGTCCGCCGGCTGTCTTACTGAGCCCCCTGTGTCGCTTCCGAGGCTTACCATGCACATTCCTGCTTGTACGGCTACTGCTGAACCACCAGAAGACCCGCCAGGAACTCTTTCCTCGTCTATCGCATTGCGAACCGGTCCGAATGCAGAATTTTCATTACTACTGCCCATTGCAAACTCATCGCAGTTTTGACGGCCAATAATAATTGCTTCATCACCAAGGAGGCGTTCCGTTGCAGTAGCATTATAGACTGACGTGAAATTTTCTAATATGCGGGAAGAAGCAGATGCCTTATGATCTTTATAGCAGATCACATCTTTCAAGCCAACGATAACACCATGCAGCCTTCCTAAAGGCGCACCGGCTTTTCTTTGGCTATCAAGCATTTCTGCTTTCTCTAAAGCTTCAATATCGTACACTTCCAACCAGGCATTCAGCTGTGAAGAAGCAGAAATTTTTTCCAGATAATGACGAACGGCCTCCACGCAAGTGATCTGGCCGTTCATTAATAAGTTATGATATTCCGAAATAGACTGAAAGCTTACCAAAAGAATCTGCTTTTACTGAAGAAATTAGGGTTGAACAGATGAACCTGAAGAAGCTTTTTTTACTTCTTTCTCATTCATTCCTTCCTCAATTTCTTTCTTCACATTGTCTTTAGCATCATTAAATTCACGGATACCTTTTCCAAGACCTCTCATGAATTCTGGTATTTTTCTACCTCCAAACAAGATTAATACTGCAAGTACAATTAGGATCCATTCACTGCCACCTGGCATTCCGATTAAAAGATTGGTAAACATCGCTTGTGATTTAGACTACAAAAATAGGTTTATAATGTCGTTTTAGAATAACGAACCTCTAAAATACGTGTAAAGTTTAGTAAAGGTTTATTATTAACTTAATAATTCGAGGATTGAAATCTTTTATTAAAGCGGCTGAATTAACAGAAACCAGTACAAGTGAGTGACACAACAATGCTGATCAAAATCTTAAAGCCGGTATCTAAACATTACTTTTCAAAAAGAGATTAAACAAAAAAACGGAAACTGTCTGTTTCCGTTTAATTACATAACTGCAACTGCAGATATTAATATCTCTTTTCTTTAATCCTTGCGCTTTTACCACTTCTTTCACGAAGATAGAAAAGCTTCGCACGGTTAACTTTACCTACTTTATGAAGGATGATAGACTCTATATTAGGAGAGTTAACAGGAAATAGTCTTTCTACACCCACACCGTCAGAAATTTTACGGACAGTAAAAGTCGCAGTAGCACCCTGGCCCTGGCGTTTAATAACATCGCCTTTAAAAGACTGGATCCTTTCTTTGTTACCCTCAATAATTTTATAATTAACGGTAACGTTATCCCCGGCTTTAAATTTAGGCACCTCTTTGTTTGCAGTTAACTGCTCATGCACGAAAGCTACAGCGTTCATATCAAATATTTTTTCGGATTGCGAAGGTAAGGGGAAATGATTAATGTAAAAAGTTTTTAAACATTCTTTTTACATCCTTACCAGGTAATGCGGCCCTTTATTAACAGAAAAATTATAAATCTTACAGCTTGAATATTTGAAATAGTCTTTTACAGCCCTGAAATCTTCTTCTTCCTTGTAATAATTATCGAGAATAAGGATACCGCCATGAACGATGCGCGGATAAAAGAACTGAAGTGTTGTCACAGCACTTTCATAGTCATCGAAGTCAATATTGAGATAGGAGATCTTCATCTCAGGATTCTCCATAAGGTATTCGGGAATGGAATCGTTCACATTTCCCGGAACAAATTCTATTTTTTCTGTGATTCCTTTTTTGGACAGCTTTTGATGAATTCTATCAATATCAATGGTTGCTCTTTTAACCTGGTATTTTAGTTCACTATTGTCTTCGTCGTTGTTGGTGAGGTAAAGGCTTTTGCCAAGTTTTTCAAAAGCTATTACTTTTTGATTTGCCTGTGCCGAAATTAAATTTCTTAACATCGCAAAACGGGTAAAACCGTCTTCTGCAGCAATTCCGCATTTTACGACGCACCCTTGCAGGTGGCTGACTTTTTTATACAATTCGTAATGTGCTATTAATTTACCGGAGCTGCTTTTTTCAGCAACATCAGGGAAAAGCATTTTTTCAAAACCTAGCGGATACTCTACAAATGATTTCAT
>JAOQAJ010000154.1 GCA_025963675.1 Segetibacter sp. | reverse complement strand
AGGGTATTAATGCAATTTGCAGAAAACATAGCACGCGACAGAGGTTATAAAAAATTATGCATGCATTCAAGAAAAACAGCAGCCGGCTTTTATGAAAGACTCGGATATACTATTGCCGGCGAAGAATTTACAGAAGTAACCATTCCCCATTATAACATGGAAAAAATCTTATAACGGTCGGGGTCCATTTACTTTAATTGAAAAATGCTCCATATCCAACCTTCAATATTCGATGTTCAATTGAGTACAAGCAATGTACGTTCCTAACCTTATTTGATATTGAGTATTGAACATTGCCCATTAAATATTAAGAAAGGCAATACGTTATTTTTTCCTGGGAATTTTTTCACTTAGCAGTCTTCTTAAATCTTGCAGAAGACGATCGTTTTCAATTGCAGCCTTTGGCACCAGGAAGAATGACTTGCTATCAAAATATAAATGAATAAAGTGTGGGCTTTCCAGGTAAGATGAAAACTTGTCCCAATTCCATTCTGTATAACCTCGTTCATTCTCTACTCGCACACGATGTTCACCAAACGTCATTTTAAAATCATCTTTGAACGTGGATGCCTTTTTATACACAGTATTTGGCAACACATACCAGAAAGAAACCATGATAGCTATCCAAAGAATTGAGCTTAACAAAAAGGCTAATGGCGATACTTTATGAAAATAAAATAAGGCCGCGGCAAATATTGCAAACACGTTGACCAGGATCATCAAAATTCTCACTTCAAATCGATTGATAAAATGATAACGCAGTGCCTGAATGACTAATTTTTTATCGTACGAGAAAAGTATTTCCATGAAAAAAATTTGGATACTTAAATGTATGCAAAAGAATTTCAAGACAACAATCGGGCAAAAATCCTTTTATTGGATTAAGGTTAGCAGTACCTATTTCGCTTAGGTCGTCGAATAGAATTAATAAAGCCGAAGAGTGCGACGCAAGAAAAGCTTTATAGTAGTACTACCGCCTGGTACATAAAAAATAAACAACAAAAAACCCTTGAAATTACTTCAAGGGTTTTTGTTTTATTACGTCATTAAGCTTAACTACATCCCATGCTGTTTCCGCAATTCAAACATTTGTAGCAGGTGCCACTGCGAAGGGTGATGTGTCCGCAGGTGTTGCATGCAGGCGCATCGCTTTGCATGTTTTTGGCTGCTGCATTCACTGCATTTAAACCGGCATCGGCTGTTGCAGCCACCATCTTATGCTGTTTTTGCGGTTGTGTACTTTGAGAACCGTTCAGCTGTGCTGAAGGTGTGATCCTGACACTGCTCAATTCCTGCTTTACATCCACATCATCTCCCAGGTTGCTTAACTCCGGCTTGTCTAACACATGAACCAGGTCGGTGCGGCCCATGTATTCGTACGCAAGACAACGGAAAATAAAGTCAACGATCGATGTAGTGGTCTTAATATTCGGATGATCTACCATGCCCGCTGGCTCGAACTTGGTAAACACAAATTTCTCAACAAACTCTTCTAACGGAACACCATACTGCAAGCCAACAGAAACTGCTATTGCAAAGCAGTTCATCAGGCTGCGTAGTGTAGACCCTTCTTTTGCAAGGTCAATGAAGATCTCTCCTAAAGTATTGTCGCTGTATTCACCGGTTCGTAAGAAGATCACCTGCCCGCCAATTTTCGCTTTTTGCGTAAAGCCACGGCGCTTGCCTGGCAGTGACTTGCGTTGAACAATATCACTGAGCTTACGCTTCAATTGGGTATCGGTAGAAGCATGCATACGCTTAGTAACTTCTTCCAACAACTCTTCAACGGTTAGCTTGCTTAAGTCAACGATGTTAGATTCTGGTTGCAGATTGCTGGTTAAAGCTTCGGCAACTTCTTCTTTTGTTTCTCCTACTTTCTTTTTCTTATCGCTCTTGTTGCTTAAAGGCTGAGACATTTTAGAACCATCACGGTACAACGCGTTTGCCTTTAAACCCAGCTGCCAGCTAAGCATATAGCAATCAGCGATCTCCTCAACAGCCGCTTCATGTGGAAGGTTGATCGTTTTAGAGATAGCTCCACTAATGAAAGGTTGGGTGGCACCCATCATGCGGATATGGCCATGTGCATGGATATAACGTTCGCCTTTTTTACCGCATTTATTGGCACAATCAAAAACTGAAAGATGTTCCGGCTTAAGAAAGGGTGCGCCTTCTATAGTCATTGTTCCGCAGATATAATCATTTGCTGCATCTATCTGATCGTCTGTAAATCCTAATGCTTCAAGCAGGTTAAAGTTCCAGTCCATGTATTCTTCTGCCTTAAAGCCTAATCTTTCCAGGCAGGCCTCACCCAATGTAAACCTGTTGAATACAAAGGCGATTTCAAAAGCAGATTTCAGCGCATCACCTAATTTCTTTATCTCTTCAGCAATAAATCCTTTTTCGCTTAATGTTTGTGCATTGATGAATGGAGCACCTTCAAAAGAAGCGCTACCAACTGCGTATTTAATAATTGCATCTGCTTCTTTCTCTGAGTATTTCAGATTTTTTAAAGCCTGGGGAACCGATTGATTGATGATCTTGAAATAACCACCACCGCTTAATTTTTTAAACTTCACCAGGGCAAAGTCAGGTTCAACACCGGTGGTGTCACAATCCATTACAAGCCCGATGGTTCCGGTTGGAGCAATTACGGTTGTTTGGGCATTGCGGTAACCATACTTCTCTCCCATTTCCACTGCTTCATCCCATGCCTTACAGGCAGCAGAAAGCATATAATCAGGACAATATCTTGCTTTGATACCCTGTGGTTTAATGCTCAACTTCTCGTAGCTATCTGCATCGTAAGCAGCTACACGATGGTTACGCATTACACGAAGCATATCTTCTTTATTTTCTTCGTATTTAACAAAGGCTCCCTGGAATTTTGCGATCTCTGCACTGGTACGATAAGCAACACCGGTCATGATCGCTGAAACTGCGCCGGCAATACCGCGGGCTTCTTCACTGTCATAAGCAATACCACTCACCATCAGCATACTTCCCAGGTTGGCAAAGCCAAGACCTAAAGTGCGGTACTCATAAGAAAGTTGAGCTACTTCTTTGCTTGGAAACTGTGCCATCAAAACGGAGATCTCTAATACAACTGTCCACAAGCGGCAGGTGTATTCAAATCCTTCTACATCAAAAATGTTGGTATCATTATCATGAAACTGTCTGAGGTTAACAGAAGCAAGGTTACATGCTGTGTTATCGAGGAACATATACTCGGAGCAAGGATTAGAAGCCCTGATCTCGCCACCTTTTGGACAGGTATGCCATTCGTTGATCGTAGTGTTGTATTGTGCTCCGGGGTCTGCGCATCTCCATGCTGCGTAAGCAATTTTATTCCACAGTTCCTTTGCAGGAATGGTCTTCATCGTACGTCCATCCGTTCTTGCCTTTAAGTGCCAGTCTTCACCTTTTTCCAGCTTCTCAAAAAACTCGTTGGGAATACGAACGGAGTTATTAGAGTTTTGTCCTGATACGGTGCGATAAGCATCACCTTCATAATCGCTGGAGTAACCTGCAGCTATTAATGCGCCTACTTTCTTTTCTTCTTCAACTTTCCAATCTATAAAATCAACGATTTCCGGATGATCCAAATCAAGGCATACCATCTTTGCAGCACGACGGGTGGTACCACCACTTTTGATTGCGCCTGCAGAACGGTCACCGATTTTCAAAAAACTCATTAAACCACTTGATGTACCACCACCGCTTAGTTTTTCACCCTCACCGCGAATATTTGAGAAGTTGGTTCCTACACCCGAACCATATTTAAAAATTCTTGCTTCACGCACCCACAAATCCATTATGCCACCATCACTAACCAAATCATCTTCTACACTTAAAATAAAACACGCATGCGGCTGAGGCCTTTCATACGCTGACGTCGATTTTTTAAGCTGTCCATCATTCTGATCTACATAATAATGCCCCTGCGGCTTCCCCGTGATGCCATAACTCTCATGCAGACCTGTATTAAACCATTGTGGACTGTTCGGTACACAAGCCTGGTTTAGAATGCCGTACACAAGCTCCTCATAAAAAACCTGTGCATCTTTGGCGCTGTTGAAGTAATTGTACTTCTCGCCCCAAACTCTCCAGCAATTAGCCATACGATGGGCTACCTGCTTTGCAGAAGTTTCTCTGCCAAGTGTTCCATCCGGCTGAGGTACCCCTGCTTTACGGAAATACTTTTGAGCAATGATGTCAGTTGCGATCTGGCTCCATTGTGCCGGAACCTCGCAATTTTTCATTTCGAAGACAACTTCTCCGCTCGGATTACGGATGATGCTGGTTCGATAGTCGTATGTGAACTGATCGAATGGAGATACACCCTCTTTGGTAAAGCGGCGTTTGAACTGGAGCCCGGTGGTGGTTTGTGTGGCGGCCATTGGCAGAATTTATATAAGATGAAGAAATGTCAATTATTGCCCCAACTAAAAATTAAGTGGGATAACGAAAATATCTGCCTTTTTCCAAAAAAAGAAGTCTATAATATCCCCCTAATGTGGATAATTATTGTGCATAATGCTAAAGGCTAAAACAGCGTTGAATTGTATCGATTGTTCACAGCAATGTGGAAAAGAATAGCAACTTTTTTCGTATAAAACTTTATTCAAAGTATTACGGGTCTTTCTTCGAATGTGATTAAGCGAAATAAGTGAGTTAGCTTTTAATGGCATAAATTAAAGTCGACCGAAATTGGCGATCTAAGAGATGTGGTCTGGCATTTAATTAGCATGATGGGTCAAGAGGACTAATGGCACAACATTTTTATTTAGAAAGCATATGATTTCTAATACGTTTTAGAATTAAACAGGTCTAATTATTGAAATCAAAAGTCAATAAATAAAATTTTTTCAGCATTTTTGCAAGAACACGACAACCAGTTGCATGAAGAATAAACTTTACCAGCATTTTGTAAAAAATAAACAGCAGGGCCAAAAGTCTCTCGCAGTGTTGATTGATCCTGATAAGGTTGATAGTGATAAAATTGATCAATTAGTCACGCTGGGAACAGAATCGAAGGTTGATTATTTTTTTGTTGGTGGCAGTTTAATTATTTCAAATAATCTTGATGAGTGCATTCAGCAGATAAAATCATCCTGCAATATTCCCGTTGTACTTTTTCCTGGTAGTCCTGCGCAGGTGAGTAAATACGCAGACGCCCTTTTATATCTTTCATTAGTCTCCGGGCGTAATGCCGAGTTGTTGATAGGACAACATGTAGTAAGTGCACCTTTTGTGCGTAAAAGTGGTCTTGAAATAATGCCTACAGGATACATGGTTATCGACGGTGGAGCGCCAACTACTGTTTCCTATATTTCAAATGCCACACCTATTCCTTCCGACAAGAATGAAATTGCGTTATGTACCGCAATGGCAAGCGAAATGCTTGGTATGAAGTTGATCTACATGGATGCAGGCTCAGGCGCTAAAAGACCAATTACCGAAAGCATGATTGCAATGGTCGCAGCGAATATAGAGGCTCCGCTAATAGTTGGTGGTGGAATATCTGATCCGGAAAAAGCCTATCTCAATTGTAAGGCGGGAGCAGATGTGATTGTTATCGGAAACGCTATAGAAAAAGATCCTGCGCTAATAAAAGAAATGGCTACTGCGGTTCACAGCCTTGCCCTTACAGTCTAGTTTTTTGGTCCCGGCATCGTTTTTCATATCAACACCCTTGCGTCGCACTCTTGTACTTTAGCTAAAACCGCAACAGCCGTTTTAATTTTAAGGCAGTCTCAATTATCTTGTAAGTTCGTCAGGCTTTACTCTCGACGGAGTATCTTTCCCATCAACGATACTTTTAGCACTGATTATTATAGATTTGATAATCTCTGTCATATTCCTAATGTCTAAAGTACTAATATCATCAGTAAGTTTATGGTAGTTGGGTTCGGTATCCATTTTGGAGGTCGAGATGGTGTGAGCAGGTACCCCTAATCTTGCAAGAGTGGCATTATCTGATCTGTAAAACAAATTCTGATCTGTGTAAGGATCTGCGTGAAAGGAAAAATTAGTTCCCTTTAGATTTTTCTGAAGAATTTTACCGAAATCAGTTTTTTCGAAACCCGTAATATAAGCTGAGTTTTTACCCCATTTGCTTTCGGTTCCTATCATTTCCATGTTAAACATGGCTACAACCTTATCTGCATCCAGTTGTTTTGAGAAATACTGAGAACCAAAGCCACCCATTTCTTCAGCTGTAAATGCAGCAAACACTAAAGTGCGTTGATTATTTTTAGCGGCTTTATAAAACTTAGCCATCTCAATAATTGCAGTCACGCCAGATGCATCATCATTAGCGCCGTTGTATATTGAGTCTACGCCATCGCCTTTTCCAATTCCCAAATGATCGTAATGCGCGGAGAAAACTACTATTTCTTCCTTTTTGCTTTTTCCTGGTAAAACACCCACTACATTAGATCCTTGTTGCTCGATTAATTCCTGCTTTACTTTTATATCAAAAGTATCGGCGGCAAAAGTACCAAGCACAAAGACGACACTCTTTTCTGACTTAAAAAGATGCTGTCTCATCAAATTCAACCTCCTGAAATTTTGGGCAAACGAAGAGTCAACAAAAACAACGAGATTGTCTTTGAGTTTTAAATATTCACCTACATCTTTTCTAAACTGCGCACCTGGTTTTATATATGCCTTTGCAAAACCAGATTTTTCTGTTAGATGTAGTTGCCCGGTAGTTGTAAAAGGAATTATATTCTTTGCATCAATATTACTTCCGTCAATGGAAGCAGAAATACTAATCAGCTTTGGATTTACCATCGTAAAAACCTGGCTGAAGTCAGAATGATTTTTTAAAGGAGCTAATCCTATTTTCTTAAATTCTTTGCTAATAAAAGCAGCAGCTTTATCTGCACCAGCCGTAAATGCTTTTCGACCTTGCATGCTGTCGGCCGATAAGACACTCTCAATTCTTTTTACTTCAGCAGTAGTTATTAATTTGGTGATAGATTGAGCATTAGAATTCACAACTCCAGCGATGAATAGCAGGGACAGAGAGAGACTTTTCATCGCGCAAAAATAGCCTATAAGCTCATCATTTCTTTGAACTTAACAGTTTGTCTACGGCTTACTTCTATTTTCTCGCCACCTTTTAACTCCAGCAATAAGCCTCCATTAAAATACGGTTCTATCTTTTCAATCCACCGCATATTAATAATATGTTTACGGTTCGCTCTAAAGAAAACTTTATCATCCAATCTTTCTTCAAGCGAGTTTAACGATTTTAAGATTAAGGGCTTATTTGTGCCAAAAAACACTTTTGCATAGTTTCCAACGCTTTCAAACAACCGGATCTCATTCAGTTTTACAAACCAGCACCTTTCGCCGTCTTTCACAAATACCTGGTCTTCTTCAGTTAAAAGCCCATTTCTTAGTGCTGTACCAGCACTATTTCCATTAGAGTTTGCAGCATTTATGCTTTCATCTTGCTGTACTTTTTGAATTGCATCTGACAGCCGTTTTGGTTCAATTGGCTTTAGCAGATAGTCCAGTGCGTTTACTTCAAATGCTTTTAGCGCAAACTCGTCATAAGCTGTAGTGAAAATAACTTTAGGAGTACGCTCCAATTCTTCAAGCA
>JAOQAJ010000147.1 GCA_025963675.1 Segetibacter sp. | reverse complement strand
CATTTGAACAATTAGGTTATTTTCTTCACATTATAGACATTTTAATAAAAACATCCGAATATGAATTGTTGGCCGGCTTAAACTATAAAAGCATTCAAAATGAAAACGACATGACTCGTTTTAATGAAGTGAACCAGTTCTTATTGAAAAATTTTAACCGTGATATCTCGTTAGGTGAAGTAGCGAAAATTTGTAATTTGACTCCTAATGCTTTCTGCCGGTTTTTTAAACTGAAAACACAAAAAACTTTTATAAGATTTCTTAATGAAATCCGGATCGGGCATGCCTGCGTTTTATTGCAAAATCAAAACAACACTATTAACGACATTATTTATGAGTGTGGATTTAATAACCCCATCAACTTTTATAAGTTCTTTAAACAGATCACAAATAAAACCCCAAAAGAATACCGGGTAAATTTTGATCAAAAAAAAATAATGCAACAGATAAACAGTAATTAAAAGTTACTTGTGTGTGAAGTGCATTTTTAAACAGTGATGAGTCATGTAGCAGAATAGTAAAGCAACTTCGTTGCAGTATTAGAAATTTTGTTTTATAACAACGGAAGATTAACAGCGGGTGCCAGGAAACCTTTTAAATATTGATCTATTGGCGAAAGGTTGGAGAGACTCCCGTACCAGCCGGTTCACCTGGCCAGACAACCGGAGTCGCCATTACAATGGCTGCGGGTCACTAAAAAAATTAAATTGGAGCAACGGGGAGCTAGCCTGCTATTCAAAAATTTAAAAAATTTTAAACGCTGTTGTTTTTAAAATCTTCAGTAAAAGATGTAAAGTCTTTGTCGGCTGGTTTGCAAGGCTTTGCAATGCAAAATTCAACTTTTTTCAGATTTGAACTCACCAGGATTCCTGTATTTAACTGTTTGAAGATGTTCGCAATAAAGCACTAATTCGCCCTCATTTTTAAAAACCTCGTAGCTAGCGGTGTATAAGCCCATGTCCGCGTACTTTGGTTTTTTATCAAGATCTGTCTTTATTGTATAAATGGTATCTCCAATAAAAACAGGTTTAATAAAACGAAGCTTATCATATCCATAACTAAAGGCAGTTACACAATTTGTTGCCACAAGGCCTAAACCTGCGCTGAAAACAAAAGCTCCGGCAACAAGTCTCTTACCAAAGATACCTTCCTCCTTAGCAAAAATTTCATCGGCAACATATGGATGCATGTCTAACACAAGTGCATTAAACTGCATGCTTTCTCCTTCACTGATTGTTCTGCGAAGAGACCTTATCCGGGTTCCAATAACAATGTCTTCGTAGTGCCAGTTTTCGGCGTTCCAAACAGGAATGTTTTTATGTTGGGATGGGTCAGGATTTGGATTTTTCATTATGATTTTGTTCTCTTTTTAGTTAACAATTTATTTCCGCTAAATAAGCATAAATGTTTTTTGATTCAAAATAGTTATTGGTTGGCAACTTCGGAGCAGATTTATTAAACACAGTATTATCAATATTATTTTTTTTAATTCTTCCTGATTTGTGGTTGTTCTATAAGTATAGTAGCTACTTATAAATGGTAGTCGATAACTACTGTGTCTAAAACTGCCTTTGGTAGAAATTTTCTTAGTTTACCAACACCGCCTGGTTTTACATCTGTTATATTAAGGTAAACACGTTCCGGTGTTTTCACATTCGTTAATTACTCTAATCCTGACGTTGAAATTTTCGTATTTACAGGCTTTTATCAGTAATTTTTTCATCTCAACTTTTAGCCGCACCAACTGTTGTTTTTAAAAGCTACAATAGCTTTACGTTGTCGTCATTAACAGAAAGAGCAGTAACGAAATTTGCCATAAGATAATTAGTTCCTTTTGCCACAGGTGTAACTACTGCTCCTTTAGTTTTTAAAGTAAAGATTGTTGATACTAGCATAAAAAGCGAGAAGGAGAAGGCTTATGAGTGAACCATACTTCCTCGTTAATATTGGTACAAACAGCAAAGCAGAATCGGCCGCTACAGTAATTCCCAAAGGAATATGGGTTAAAGCCCAAACAAGATAGCGTACCTCAATGTAATAACGTTTGGCAGAGGCGTATCATTAAGTAAAAGTGAGTGACACAACAATGCCGATCACAGTTCCAACGTTCGTCCACAAAAAACTAGAAAATAAAAGTGATTGCTGAAGAATATAGAAACTCTTGGTAACCGAAAATTTCTTTTACAAAGAATTTCTTAATGTTAGCCGGAAGCTTGTTTCTATATGTTCAACTGAGTTATTCAATATTAGTTCAGCAGCTTTTTGTCCCATCATTTCGAAGTCAGACGAGATCGTTGTAATGCCGTTAAGAATTATCTTTTTTAGAGCTGTTTCATTGTATGAAATCACGCCAACATCTTCACCTATTTTGAAACCATAGCTAAGAATTTTTTCTATTAAAATAACCAGTTCATCTTCCATCAGGTTGATGTATACTTCACCTTTTTTAATAGGCTCGGTTTCTATCTTGTGCACGACTTTAGATCGGAAAGCATATTCCTGGCAGAATTTTTTAAATCCGGTTAAGATCTCTACAGGATGATAAGTATACTCTGGAAAAGTGATTTTTATAGTATCGTATTTTAAAAGCTGAGGTAGTGCTTCTTCCAATGCATTGTAAATATCTTTTTCAAAATTTTCATAAACTGCTCCATATGTACCTTTTACTTCCGGCAAAATTTTATCCAGTAGGATCAACTTTTCTTTAGGAATTGTATTAATTACCTGGTAAGCATTTTCTGTCTCTTCCATAAAATGGGGGATAATCACATAATAATGATAATCCTCCCTGCAATTTTGAATCAGCTTTTTAAATAGAGAAAAGTTATTATTATAAATATAGAAATCGATCGCTGCTGCATTACCAAGCGTGCTGACAAATGAGTCATATAAGATCTTTTTATGCGTGCTTAGCTTATTAAACAATAAAAAGATTTTGATCTTTCTATCGACATTAGATGTTTTGATGAAATAGCCTTTTCCGGGAACAGATGCTATAATGCCTAGCTTCTTTAA
Organism: Segetibacter sp.; assembly: GCA_025963675.1. Classification (GTDB taxonomy): domain Bacteria; phylum Bacteroidota; class Bacteroidia; order Chitinophagales; family Chitinophagaceae; genus Segetibacter. The sequence goes on along the minus strand of JAOQAJ010000147.1, from coordinate 776 downwards.
GTATTTATATCCTTTCTCAACAGTGTCGCGTGATACCTCATATGCAGAACTTAATTCATTAATAGACGGTAACACATCGTCGATTTGAAGCTTGCGATTTTCAAGCGCATTTATAATAGAGTTGGCAAGCTGCTGATATTTTGGCGTAGCTGAAAACTCATCAAAATTGATCAATTTGTTAAAGGGAGAACTCTTAATTTGCATACGTAAACCAAACCTACAATTTTCAACAACTACTGCAAATATTTTTTCAGTTGCGTAAGCAAGCATGATAGTTCATGACAGCTCCCTTCACTGATAATTATATTTTTATTGCTGCGTTGATTGCCATACGAAAATCTTTTACATGCAAGTTATTCTCGGTGTTATTTTTCATTTTATTGGTGGTTTTGCTTCAGGAAGCTTTTACATACCGTATAAAAAAGTGAAAGGATGGCACTGGGAAAGTTACTGGATTATCGGCGGTCTCTTTTCATGGTTGATTGTTCCTCCTCTTGCGGCATGGCTAACGATTCCCGGTTTTACCGAAATCATTAGTAATTCAAGCAGTTCTATTCTTGGTGCTACTTATTTTTTTGGCTTGCTGTGGGGCATTGGCGGGCTTACTTATGGGCTCGGTGTTCGTTATCTTGGTGTGGCTTTAGGTAGCTCTATTATCCTCGGACTTTGTTCGGTTTTTGGTGCACTCGTTCCCTCTTTTTATTATAATTTTTTTCCTAAGGCCGGTAAAGATTCCTTTACCGATATGATCAATAGTACCTGGGGTCGAATAGTAT
>JAOQAJ010000134.1 GCA_025963675.1 Segetibacter sp. | reverse complement strand
TTTTCCGAATGTATTAATACGACAATTTTTACAAATTAACTTTAAACCACATCTTCAATTTTATTCCCGATAGAACTTGTTAAATGTATAAAAACAACTTTGACTTTTTACGATTAATCTTCTCATTGCTTGTTATTTTAAGTCACTCATATATTTTATCTGGTGGTAAAGGAGATTTTCTTCATGAGTACACTCACCACCAACTTCTATTTTCCGATGTCGGATTAGCTGGTTTCTTTAGTATTAGTGGTTTTCTTATTTTTCAAAGTCTGGAAAAGAGTAAGTCAGTATTCCATTATTTAAAAAAAAGAGTTTCCAGAATTTATCCAGGATTTCTTGTCGCAATTGTGCTTTGCATGATGGTGGGTTTTATTGTATCAGGACTTGACGGCAAAACTTACTTTGCAAATAACGACCCCTGGAAGTATTTATATAAGAAAGTATTTTTATTTACTGATATGCATCACCGCATTAAAGGCGTATTCGAAAACAACCTTTATCCCGGTATTGTTAATGCTTCTCTGTGGACGATACCTTACGAATTTTTATTTTACCTGCTATTGACCCCCCTATTCTTTATAAAAAACAAACCTATATTAATCTCTTCTATCCTGGCTGCTGTTATTATCATTTTGACTTTTATTAATTTTCATCTACCAGGATACCGGATCCCGCAAACACTCCTTGTTTATTTTCTAATTCCTTTTAAATCTATCCGAATTGGCTATTTTATAAGATTCCTTTTATTCTTTGTAACCGGAAGTCTGTTAGCAAGATTTAAAGAATTAATCATTAGATACAGGCAAGTTCTGTTTATAACAGCTCTAGGGTTAGCAGTAGCATGTGTTTATTTCAACATCATACTTTATACCCAATATTTTATACTCCCAATTGCCATTATTTCTTTCGGTCAAATGAACACCAGGTTCGTTGCAGGATTAAGTCAAAAAATTGGCGACTTATCCTATGGAACATATTTGTATGCTTTTCTAATTCAGCAAACATTAATGTTTTATTTCCCTCTTAAGCATTGGCAGCTGACTTTAATAACTATTCCAATTGCTTTACTGTTTGGCTTACTTTCCTGGAATTTAGTTGAAAAAAGGTTTTTACGCTTTAAACGAAAGTCCGTAGTATAATTCAACCATACCTGCTTTTACAATAGTTACATATTGGCTGATGGTTGTATTATTCCTCGTTCTCTTACAGCCGTGTCTTAGATTCGAGCCTCAATTAATAACTACTTTTGAAACGTCAAACATTCTATTTGTAAGTCGAAATACAGTTTCTAAAAGATCAAAAATATGACGCAGATTAATGTTCTCTTTGTCCCAAATCCGATGGCCTCGCATATAGTTCCGCTGGTTGTTTTGGCCAAACAATTACCGGCCTATTCATTTAAATGCGCATTTCTCTTACCCCAAAAATTTCATGCTTACGTAAAGAACCTGGGACTTCCGGTATTAGATATTGATAGAAACATGTCGGATAAAACAATACCTGAAATGATGGCTTTTGGTAAATTTAAGCCGCACGTAGTTGTTGACGATCTAAGCTACACAACTGCTTTTTCAACCCGATTGGCAAAAATTCCAAGAATATCGGTGGTAAGAAAAGGAGTTTTACCCTTTGAAATTCACGACCCTAATCATAATCACAGTTCGACAGTTATAAAGTTTTTGGATGAAGTGAAAAAATTAAACATCGGAAGTCATGGATTGTGGGAACCAAAACACTACACGGATCTTTTCATTGGTGATGTTAATATTATTCCGGCTATCCCTTCGGTGGAAGAATTACCTAAAGAACTTTCCGGCAACCCATCTTATGTTTATTCGGGGCCACTACTACTTCCAGATGATGACATTATGAATAATACAAAATATCTGTCGATTAGTATGCATGGAAGAAAGATAGAAGACCAAAGAGAAAAATTGAACAGGTTTTTGGCTGAAAATAAGACATTAAAAAAAATATACTTTACGCAAGGAATAACGCTTCCTGGAGAAATTCAAAAAAGAGCCAGTGCATGTGTTCGATTATTATTAGATAAAGGTGTAGCAGTTATAACAAATGTTACCGAATTAAAAGATCTGACTGATGAAGAAGCATCACGTTATTATTCTTCGAATTTTTTGCCAATGAATACAATTTGTTCGCAGGTCCACATTATGATCCATCATTGCGGTAGCGGGACGTATAACTACCAATTAAAGAATAAAGTTCCCGGAATTATATTGGGTAGTAAATATTATGACCGCGACGAAGTTGGTATGCAACTACAGAAGTTGAAGGCGGGTTTATTTATTTCTGCTGATCTCGACGAGCAAAGCTATAGTAATAAATTTAACGAGGCAGTAACCCAACTATTGGACTCATCATCAAAAGAGTTGGCGCAACAAAAAGAAGCCTTATTAAAGCTCGATGCCGAAATTAAAACAACGCAGAACGCATTTGACTTTAAGGCAATAGTTTTAAGAATTGCCAAAAAATAATTCAAAAGCTATAAACGAGTTAGAGACGGCTAAGGCAAACGAAGCGTTCTACGGTTAATCTACCTCTGGCCGTTTTAACGATACCCCATTGCTTGTAACTGAAATAATTCTGCGTATCGTCCATTTTTTTCCAGTAGTTCATCATGGCTGCCTATCTCAAGTATTTGACCTTTATCCAAAACCAAAATACGGTTAGCCATTCTTACGGTGGAAAATCTGTGAGAAATCAACATAGCGGTTTTATCTTTTGTAAGTTCAGAAAAACGTTCAAAAACTTCATACTCAGACCTGGCATCCAGGGCTGCAGTAGGTTCGTCAAGAATTATTAGTTGAGCATTACGCATGTAAGCTCGTGCTAATGCTACTTTTTGCCATTCTCCTCCGGATAATTCTACACCATTATTAAAATGCCTGCCCAACATCTGATCGTATTTAAATGGAAGTCGGTCAATGATTGAGTTTGCTAAGCTTTGGTGGGCAGAATTCTTAATAAGAGGAATATTTTCAATCTCCTTAATATTACCCACAGCAATATTTTCAGAAGCCGTCATTTGATATCGCAGGTAGTCTTGAAATATTATTCCTATATGGGTTCTCAGTTCGGTTAGACTATACTCATTTAGATTGTATCCATCCAACAAAATCCTTCCTTCTGTCGGGTCATATAAACGAACGAGCAACTTGATTAAGGTAGTTTTGCCAGCGCCGTTTTCACCAACTAATGCAAGTTTTTCACCGGCATTTAATGTAAAGTTTAAATGACGGTTTGCCCAGTTATTTGAATTAGAATACTTAAAACCAACATTCTCAAAAGTAAAGCCTTGCTTGATTGGACTGGGAAAAGGCCGGGGATTTTTAGATTGTACAATTTTAGGCTTAATTGTAAAAAAATCAAAAAAATCAGTCAAATACAAAGAACCCTGTGAAACAACACTGAAGCGACGACTCATATTTTGGATGACACTTCCTAGCTGCCTTATTGAGCCTAATAAAAAAGTTAATCCGCCTATAGTTAATGCGCCGGTAATTACTCTCTGAACAATATAAATAAATGCAATATAGTAACCAACAGATCCTAAAACAGATAGAGCGGTCCCCCAAATCGACCTCTTAATACCAAGATTCTTATTATCCCGAAATAAATTTTTGAAAATGGAGCGGTATCGATTAATAAAGAAATCCGAAAGATCAAACAGCCTCACCTCCTTTGCCGTTTCATTACTGGCTCCAACCGAACTAATATACTCAAGTTCACGCCGTCTATGACTTTGACTTCGCGTGAGCTCGTAATTTTTACTATTAAAGTAATATTCACCTATAAAAGAAGGAATTGTAGAAAAGACTAAAATCAAGGAAAACCATGGATTGAAGATCATCAGGCCTGTTCCCAAAAAGCATAGCGAAATTAGATCTTGTAACTGGCTAAGCACCTGTGTTAAAAGAGCTGCACGACCTGATGCCTGCTGTCTGGCACGTTCCATTTTATCATAAAAAAGAGAGTCCTCAAATTGATCAAGATCTAAGGTTGCAGCATGTTGCATGATCTTAATAGAAGAGTAATTTGTGAAAAGGTCGCCTAATAGTGTATCTATTAAACTAACTGCGCGATTAAAAACATTCAGCAAAACCACTAATCCAAATTCAAATGCAACTAAACGCCACAAAACAGTAACGGAATGACTTTTATCGTGAGTTAAAATAACAACCTGGTCAATTATCAGTTTGCCCAGGTACAACATTGCTACAGGAATAACTGAAAGGACAACTCGAAGAAGAGCATCAGCAGACGCAAGGCATGGATTTGTTTTCCAAACCATCTTAAATAACCGTGGTAAATTACTAAAGGCTGACAACCGATCTTTAACTGTTAATCGCGTTATGCTTGACTGATTGTTCAACTTTCAAAAATTAAGTTTACCATTTCCAACTTCGCTTCAATTTTAAAACTGCAAGTTTTATTTTCATTACTAAAGTTCATTCAGGGAAAAAACTTCCAGTTTCAAATCATTTGTTGTAACTGTACTTCAAGCACTGGCATTGAAAATAATATGAATGATATCACGGGGAAATTAATTACCTAAGAGGTTCAAGCTTCTTTAATGCAGCTATTCAACTTCTCCTGTAACAATCCTGCCAATTCCCTTCCGCCTACTGCGGGATCAAACATAGTTGAGTGCTCACCTTCAACCTCAAAAATTTCAACTGACGTAGCGTATTGATTCCATCTTTTTTTTATATTATCTGATAAAGTGAATTTTCTGTATCTAACATCACGGTTGGAATCAAAAAAACGGTAGTGATATTTAGCGTAATAGATTACTAGATTGCCATTATAAGGTAACGTATTATACCTTTGTTGAGCGTGCCTGAAACTATTTTCTAATCTTTTATAAAGCATGTAAACGTCATCGTCTTCAGAAGCAGGGACAATACTTTTTACCAGAGATTTTATGCTGTTCAGTTTATATACGAAAGCATGCTTGGTATGCCTTCTAAATAAAAAAGTTTCAAAATCTGCTTTCAAATATGCTTTTAAAATCGAACGTTTTAGCCGAAAGGTTAAATTGTTTATACTTTTTTTCTCTTTTATGTTTTCCTCTTTTACTGTTGGCGCAATTGTATCAAACATCGCAAGAAAAACGACCTTTTTGCCCATTGCTTCTAACTGCTTACTCATTTCATAAGCAATAATTCCCCCGGCACAATGGCCCGATATCGCATATGGCCCATCCGGATTTTGTATTAATAATTCCGCAATGTAAGACGAAGCAATAGTTTCAATTGTATCTGGAAACTCCTCTAAATCCTTTGCATTTGTAGGTTGCTGTAACCCAAATACAGGCTGATCAGTATCTAATAAATCAACCATCTTTTTAAATTTGATTACAGTTCCCCCGCCTCCCGAAACGATATACAAAGGCAACTTATTTTCTCCCGGCTTAATTGGAACCAAAAATTTATAATTGAATAAATTAGAGCTGGCTGCATCAATATTTCTTTCATCTACCAGCTCTTGTTTCTTATCTATAGGTTCGCCTGACCTGGCCTCAAGTAATTCAGATAAACCTTCGACCGTCTGATTAATGAACAAATCCATTGGCTCTATTTCGTAACCCAACCTTTTAATTTGACCAACAACTTTTATAGTGATGATCGAGTCACCTCCAAGTTCAAAAAAGTTATCAGTTATGCCCACTCTAGGTATTCCTAATACATTTTGCCAAATTTGACATAATTCCTTTTCAATTGAAGTGACAGGTTCTGCAAATTCTTTGCTGACCGAATCATTTGATTCAGCCTTTTGCAGCGCTTGTTTATCTACTTTTCCGTTTCTGTTTAAGGGCAGTTCATCTAGAACCACCCAATTGCCAGGGATCATGTATTTGGGAAGCCTCCTATTAATATAAGCGACAAGCTGATCCTGATCGAAGCCCGCATTAGGAACGATATACGCGACCAGTCGTTTGTTGTTTGGTTCTTTCTCAGAAACTACTACAACCGCCTGTTTTAAAAGATTACTCTGTAAAAGAACGGTTTCGATTTCTCCAGGTTCTATTCGATAACCCCTTATTTTCACCTGTTCATCAACCCGTCCTAAGTATTCAATATTTCCACTCGGCAGCCATCGTCCAATGTCTCCTGTCTTATATAACCTAACATCACGCTGCTCGCCGACGGATACCTTTATGAATTTTTTATTTGTTAAATCTTCAAGGTTTAAATAACCTCTTGCCAGCCCTGCTCCGCCTAAGAATATTTCTCCCTTGACCCCGATCGGTGCCAAATTTCCATCATTATCAAAGATGTATGCACGACGATTACTAAGAGGTCGGCCTATTGGAATTGACTGCGTTATTTCCAACTCATGAATTGGATAAGTTAAAGAGAACGTTGTGTTTTCCGTAGGACCGTAGCCATTTATTATTTGAAGGTCAGAGTTATATTGTCTAAGTTTTTCAATGTGTTTTTCTGATAATTTTTCGCCCCCAACTAATATGGTTATTAAAGTATCGAAAATTGAGATGTCATTATCGACCAGGCTATTAAACCAGCTTGATGTGAACCACATTGTAGTTACCTCCCTGGTTATTATTTCTTCATTTAACGCATCACTGTTTAGCAGTTTATTTTCTGGTGCCAGAATTAACTTGCCGCCATTAAGCAACATACCCCAGTATTCGAAAGTGGTAGCATCAAAAGAAGGTGACCCTGTAGACAGTAGAACATCACTGTCTGTGAAAGAAACATATGTGACACTTTTTACTAAACTTACTACATTTCTTTGCTCAACCAATACTCCTTTGGGCCTACCGGTAGAACCAGAAGTATAAATCACATAAGCCAGATTGTCTTCTTGTATATCTAAGTCTGGATTGTCTTGCGACTGGTTGATAATCGTATCCCTTTCCGCAAGTATGAACACCTCCAGATTATCAAGAACAGGGAAGCTTTCACTTTTTGCCTTATTTATAATTACAAGTCTGGCCGCAGTGTCCTGCAAAATAAACTTTATCCTTTCATCAGGATAATCCGGATCTATAGGCACATATGCTCCACCTGCTTTCAAAATACCTAATATACCAACGATCATCTCAATGTTTCTGTCGACACAAAGGGGCACCATATCTTCCGGTTGTACACCTTTTGCTACCAGGTAGTTAGCGAGCTGATTTGAACTTTCATTTAGTTCCTTATATGTTAACTGTCTATCTTCATAAACAACGGCAATGTTTTGCGGTGTTTTTACAACTTGTTCCTCATATAGCTGGACTATGCTTTTATATTTAGGAAGATCGGTGGTGGTATCATTAAATTCTTCAAGTAATTGTAACTCTT
>JAOQAJ010000092.1 GCA_025963675.1 Segetibacter sp. | reverse complement strand
TCCCAATAGAATTGTCCGTGAAGATTCTGCTGCAATATCTCCCATTGATGCATGCCCCTAAGGATTACGTCCGTGACTACGTGATAAGTCGAAGGATTTATAAAATGAAGCGAACATTAGGAGTACTTATGTTTTGGTATGAATTACCAATTTTGATGGCTGTGAAACAAGGACCACACCATGAAGGCGCAATTATTTATTAAAAACGTTGAAGCCTCGATGCGAGCTTAGTACGTGCTTTAACGTTAGGACGGAGCCATCGATATTAACTATTTTAGTATTTAAAATACTGTCTGGTAATTATCCCGGATAAATTTTGATATAATTTATACTGAACATTAATAAAAGCAAGCTTAGACGAGTCTATTCAAATAAATAATTATTTTTAGCCCATACCGCTAGTTAACGCCCGTATAGGTTTTTTTATATTACTTATCCTTAAAAAAGCACTTTGTACAAAAATTGCCTTTGCCATATTTTCACAATTATTTTGACAATTGTCGTCGTCTCGTGTAATGATCATTCCTTCAATGAGGAAAAATCCTCCTTCACGCCACAGCTTTTTACATTATTGCCAGCATCACAAACGCATGTTGATTTCAGCAACACACTACAGGAAGGTTTAAATACAAACGTTTTGATTTACGAGTATTTTTATAATGGCGGAGGAGTATCTGTTGGCGACGTAAATGGAGACGGGCTGGAAGACCTTTATTTCACCGGGAATATGGTAGATAATAAGCTGTATTTAAATAAAGGGAACATGCAATTTGAGGATATCACTGCTATTGGCGGGGTTGCAGGCAGGTCGGGTCCATGGAAAACAGGTGTCACTATGGTTGATATAAACGGTGATGGCAAAAAAGATATTTATATTTCTTACTCGGGAAAATTAAGGGGAGACAAAAGAGTTAAGCAATTATTTATAAATGACGGAAACGATGCTAATGGCATTCCCCATTTTAGTGAGCAGGCACAAAAATATGGATTAGATGACTCTTCATATACCACACAATCTGTCTTCTTTGATTACGATCGTGATGGTGATCCGGATGTGCTATTGTTAAACCATAGCATCATAAGACGTACTTCATTGGATGAAGCAACTATTCAGCAGTTGCTTAAAGAGAACGACCATTTAAGTGGTTTGAAACTTCTTCGCAATGATAATAATCTTTTTCATGAAGTAACACAACAGGTAGGCATTAAGAGTACTGTATTATCCCACGGACTTGGTGCTGCAATAGCGGATGTAAATGGCGATGGTTTACCGGATATATATGTATGTAACGACTATCTCGAACCCGACTTGCTCTACATAAATAACGGAGACGGAACCTTTACTGACAAGCTTCAAAAAAGCCTGGGACATACCTCATTTTTTTCAATGGGTAACGATATTTCAGACATTAATAACGATGGGTTAAACGATATTTTTACGTTGGATATGTTGCCTGAAGATAATCACAGGCAAAAATTATTATTTAACCCGGATAATTACGAAAAGTTCGATGTCAATCTCCGATCGGGATTTTATTACCAGTTCATGAGTAATATGCTTCATTTAAATAACGGGAACGGAACTTTTAGTGAAATTGGGCAACTCTCGGGTATTTCAAATACAGATTGGAGCTGGGCTCCATTGTTTGCTGATTACGACAACGACGGCTGGAAAGATTTGTATGTATCGAATGGCTATCAAAGAGATTATACTAACCTGGATTTTCTTAAATACATGGGCGATTACTTACAAAACAGGCAGGTAGCAAGAAGTGACCTTTTGAATTTGGTAAATAAAATGCCCTCCTCCAATGTAGCAAATTACTTCTTTAAGAATAATGGCGATTTGACCTTTACGAATGTTGGAAAAGCGTGGGGAACAGACTCACCTTCAAACAGTAACGGAGCTGCTTACTCTGATTTAGATAATGACGGCGACCTCGACTTAATCGTTAACAATGTCAATCAAGCCGCCTTTATTTATAGGAATGAAGCGAACAGGCAATTGAATAATCATTACCTGCAATTAAAACTAAAGGGTTATGGAAAGAATACCGACGGGCTTGGAGCTAAGGTTACTATTTACAATAGCATAGGGAAACAATACCTCGAGCAAATGCCTGCGAGGGGATATCAATCAAGCGTTTCTCCTATTCTTCATTTTGGGCTGGGAAAAGAAAAGAAAGCTGATTCATTAAAGGTTGTTTGGTTAAGCGGTAAAGAACAGGTGATTACAAATGTAAAGGCCGATCAATTACTTACAATACAGGAAAAAGATGCAACATCAATGAAGCCATTGAAGCAACCGGTACAAGTGCTTTTTACAGATGTTGCTGCTCCAATAAAATATTCCGCTGCGGCTAATACTATCAATGATTTTAAAAGACAACCTCTTTTGGTTAATCCGCTTTCTTTCTCAGGGCCGAGCTTAGTTAAAGGAGATGTTAACGGTGACGGACTTGAAGACATATTTGCCGGTGGTGGAAGTGGACAAGCCGGATCAATATATATTCAGCAAAAAAACGGCAGCTTTACAAAAAAAAATCAACCGGCATTTGAAAACGATAAAACATGTGAAGACGCAGACGCAATTTTTTTTGATGCAAACCAGGATGGATTCAAAGACCTGTACATAGCCAGTGGCGGGTATCATAATTATGGCACCAGTGATAGTTTATTGCAGGATAGAATTTACTTGAATGATGGCAAAGGCAATTTTACCAGAAGTAGTAATGCTTTGCCTGAGATGCATGTTAGTAAAAGCTGTGTTCGTTCATCCGATGTTAATGGCGATGGTTTTCCTGATTTATTTGTCGGGGGAAGAGTAATTCCGGGACGTTACCCCGAAGCGCCCCAAAGTTATTTGCTGATTAACGACGGTAAAGGACACTTTAAAGATGAAACTACCTCAATTGCTTCCGCTTTGCAAAAGATAGGAATGGTAACTGATGCGGCATGGATAGATATGAATGGCGATAAGAAAAGTGACCTTGTACTAGTTGGTGAATGGATGCCTGTGACGGTTTTTATAAATAATAATGGAAAGTTCGAAAACCGAACAAGCAGTTATTTTACAAAACAATACAGCGGCTGGTGGAACAGGTTATTAACAGGAGATTTTAATCATGACGGAAAGCCTGATTTAATCATAGGCAACCAGGGATTGAATACGCAATGCAAAGTAACGGATAAAGAACCCGCAGAGATGTTTTATAAAGATTTTGACGATAATGGTTCAGTTGATCCCATCCTTTGTTTTTATATTCAGGGGAAAAGTTATCCTTATGTTACAAGGGATGAATTATTTGATCAGATGAGTGTAATGCGTACTCGCTTCGCTGATTATAAAAGTTATGCAGATGCTACGCTTAAAGATATTTTTACCCAAGAAGAATTGACTGGGGTAAGGCATTTGAAGGCTAATTACCTTAAAACTGCTTATTTTGAAAGTGGCAAAGATGGAAAGCTGCATGAAAAAAATTTGCCACTAGA
>JAOQAJ010000030.1 GCA_025963675.1 Segetibacter sp. | reverse complement strand
GCACCGCTATATGGTACGGTTTGGTAATTTCTTTTTTACTTATTGTTACCCGTATGCTTTGCACTTTGGGAGCTTCGCTTTTCACAAAGGTCATGAGCAATTTCATCACAGTAGCAGACCCCAACCCGGGATGGAAAGGTCCACTTGTAATTGGATGGGCAGGTATGCGTGGCGTGGTGTCTTTAGCAGCAGCACTTTCCATTCCATTAGTAATTAATCAGGGCCAGCCGTTTCCCTATCGCAACCTTATCCTCTTCATAACCTTTATCGTCATCCTGGTTACATTAGTGTTTCAAGGATTAACCCTTCCCTGGCTCATCCGAAAAATAAGGTTGGAGGACAAGTACCAGGTTATTCCGGAAGAAGAACAGGAAATTATCATTCAAAAGAAAATTGCCACGGCTTCACTGCAATTATTAGAAGAAAAGTATGGTAAGGACAGGGAACAAAATCAGCACTTGAAGCAATTGTTTTCAAAGTTTCAAACTGATATAGACTTTTTCGATGGGGATGAAAAAACTACAGACAGCAATACACTAAGAAGCTATCAACATATTTATTTAGAATTATTAGAGCAACAACGAACCCTGCTTAATAAGATGAACGCACGTTCCGAATTTGCTGAAGATGTAATTAGAAAATACCTTTCACTAATCGACCTTGAAGAACTTAAACTTCGTGGAAAAATACAGTAGGCGACTGAACTCCGGCGTGCTTCGATTAAACATCGTTGTGTCACTCACCTTGTACCACAAAACATCAGGCAGCTTTCAAAAAAATAATAATAAGGAATCCGGACACTATGTAGAAACGAGACCACAATATAAACATGGGCTTGAATAATACACACCATCTTTGGTGTCGTCAGAAACCGAAAAAATTGCCTGTACAATTTATCAAATGCTTTATACTACCTAAACATTATCCAGCCCTACAAAGCATATAGAAACCATACTCGCAATAACTATGCTTCACCAGCGAAATGCTTTAAGCTACCCTTAATCCGCTGCAAAAGCGCACCACGCCTTTATTCTTAATTTAATATATCGTGCACCCGGTACACTTAGAGGTTACTTTATTATCAATTACCTCGAAGTTGTGTTAGTGGAAAATACAGTCCCTTAAAATTTGCCTGCTATTTGTTTTTGATGGCTTTATCATGGTGTGGTTATTTTTGTTGCCAGATTGGAAATACTATCAAAAAAGAACTGAACAACCATGACCGCTGAATCGAATTACTTTTTCTTTGACCGTGACCTTAGTTGGCTTTCATTCAATGAACGTGTGCTGATGGAAGCTGAAGATGAATCGGTGCCCTTGTTGGAACGCATCAACTTTTTATCTATTTACTCATCTAATCTCGACGAATTTTACAGGGTGCGAATGCCTGCTTTAACAGCCTTGCAGAAACTTTACCAAAAACAAAAGGTGAAGAAAGAAACGGCCACGAGGCATGCAGATGTGGCTGGCAAAGCAAAAGAAATTATTTACGAACAGCAAAGCCGTTTTGGTGGTATACTACACCAGATCATACCTCAATTGCAGCAACATAGAATAGAGTTGGTGTACGGAAGATCCATCCCCGCGCAAATCATGCCCCAGGTTTCGCACTATTTTTTTACCCAGGTGCTGGCTTTTTTGAAACCCGTTGTATTAACGCAGGATGAAGGCGCGTTTTTTCCGGAAAACAATATGCTTTACCTGGCTCTTACGGGCAAAGGGCAGGAAGGCAGAGATGAAATAGTAGTTGTAAATATTCCGACGGAGCACCTTTCCCGCTTTTATGAAGTTGAACGGGATGGAAATTACTACGTCGTTTTTCTCGATGACATTATCAAGGCACACCTGGATATCGTTCCGGGAATAATCGTTGATGGTTGTTTTAGTTTTAAGGTAACGCGTGATGCAGAATTGGAAATTGACGACGACTACGAAGAAGATATTGCAACTAAGATTGAAAAGCAAATTGAAAAAAGGGACGCCGGGCTGGCTACCCGCTTTTTGCACGAGCCCGGTATTCCCGAAAATATATTCCCGGAATTAATTAAGAGGCTGAATTTATCTGAGGCCGTTATTGTGCAGGGCGGGCGCTATCATAACCTGAAAGATCTTAGCGGCATTTCAGTCAACATAGCCGAGTTAAAGAATTTAAAATGGCCTGCTGTTCAACTTCCTGGCTCAAATGATAACTCGCTGTTGGATCAGATAAGGGAACGGGATATTTTGTTGCATACTCCTTACCACTCTTATGACGCTGTGCTGCGTTTCTTTAATGAAGCTGCGATAAGAGCTGATGTTGAGGAGATTTATCTAACCATGTATCGGGTAGCAAGTGACTCGAGAATTGTGAATGCGCTGTTATCTGCGGCACACAATGGCAAAAAAGTAACGGTGCTGATTGAGCTAAAGGCCCGCTTTGATGAAGCAAACAATTTAAAATGGGCTAAAAAACTCAAGAAAGCTGGTGTGCATGTTATTTACACCCCAACCGATTTGAAAGTGCATGCAAAGCTTGCGCTCATAAGAAGAAAAAATGGTGCAAAAACTGACTACGCAGGCTTGCTTGCCACCGGAAATTTAAATGAAGGCACGGCGCGTTTTTATACCGACCACATCTTATTAACCGGGCACCAGGGTATGTTGCAGGAAGCGGAGAAAATCTTTCAGTCGGTGGAAGAAAAAATAAAGACAAAGGAAAAAATTCAATTTGATCATTTATTGGTTGCTAAATACAATTTACAGGACAGGTTTTTAGAGCTTATTGATCGTGAAATAAGGAACGCACACCAGGGATTGCCTGCACAGATCATTATCAAACTAAATAACCTGGAGGAAAGAGTGTTGATCCGAAAGCTGTATGATGCTTCGAATGCAGGCGTAAAGATTCAACTGATTGTACGTGGCATCTGCTGCATTGTTCCCGGTGTTGTTGGAATGAGTGAAAACATTACAGTGAGAAGGATTGTGGATCGGTATTTAGAACATGGAAGGATTTACATTTTTCACAACAACGGCAAGTATGAGATATTTCTTGGTTCAGCAGACTGGATGAACCGTAACATATACAAGCGTATCGAAGTCTGCTTTCCATTGTATGATGAAAACCTGAAAACAGAAATGCGGGAGTTAATAGATATACAGTTAAGCGACAATGTAAAAGCAGTTTCACTGAACGAGAAAATGCAAAATGTTAGGGTTGAGAATGTGGATGAATCTATTCAGTCGCAGCAGAAAATATACAACAGGCTGACGCATGGCAACCGCTAAAGTTGATTGTTCTTCTTTTGTTAAGACATAATATGTTTATGAAAAGAATTAGTTGGCGTGAATATTTATTAGACGTCACGCTCCTCTATTGCAGTAAGTGTCATTACTAATGTGTCTGCATCTTTTTGTTGCCGATTTTGTTACCAGAGCTTAAGTCAAAACTCAACCTTTCGTTATTACCGCTTGCAAAAGAGAAAGGAGAATACCCTTTCTCTTTTTACATTAAGATGCTTTGCACGCGGAATTATTGGGGGGTGAGTTTGTTAAAAGTGATATTATTTGGGCTTTTTGTCAGAAGTGTAAAAATAAACCCCTTCCGGATGGAAGGGGTTTTGAAAAACCAAGAATTCGCCCCCAATTTCTTGTACTGTAAAGGTGAGCCTTTAAATACTATTAGACAATCACATAAACATGTGATATTGTTCATTCTTTCCATCATACTATTGGCAATGTTTTCCTGGGTAATTTTTCAATTGGAAGGCTTGTAACAATATCCGCCTTTGAGCTGATGATCTCTCAGTTGCCTTAAAGCTTGCTGTACTGGTGCACCTCAACACATAGCTAATCATTAAGTCTTAACTTCAACTAACCATTTTAAACGGCGATCATCCGGGGGAGACCGAACGGTATTTCCCAACGTGAAAAAAGCGCCTGACCTTATCCGCAATGCTCAAACGAAAATTCATCTTCATATGAAACGAATTAAGCGAATATTTCTTCTGTTTTTTTCAATGCCATTTCTAATCTCCTGTGAAAAAAACAATTCAAACACTTAGCATATCTTTCTGTGCTTATTATGCTTAAGACTTGTATCATTATATTATTACTTTTCTCAGCACAATTGTTTGCCCAAACTCCTCCAATAGATCCCGCCTGCCTTCCTGTGGTTGCCATAAAAGAGAGCCAAAACAATATCTGTCTTGGAAGTGGTGTAACCTTTCTTGCGACTGTTACCAATAAAGGCACAAATGAAGTGTACAAATGGAAAAAGAACAACGTGGATGCAGGTGTTAATAACAATGCCTACTTCACTTCAAACGACTTTAGAGACGGTGATGTAGTCGTTTGTGAATACACCTGTAAAGCTGCTTGTGGTGTTGATATAACTGTAAAAAGCAACCCGGTAACAATGCATATCCTTAACAATATTCCGCCTTCGATTACCATTGCTAACTATGATCCACTTATTTGTGAGGGAGAGCTTACCGTTTTTACGACTACAGCTTCATATGGAAACGGACAACCTTCTTATCAATGGTTTGTAAACAGTAAACCTGTTGGAAGCAACAGTCCGCACTATTCTACTTCTACTCTAACAAATGGTTCAAAGATCGAATGTGTGCTGTCAGTTACCACTCCATCGTGCCCTGGCCAACCAATAACTGCTTCTTCTCAAATGGTCATTTATGTTTATCCAATGATCCACCCAACTATAATGATCACACCTGGTAAAACACAAATATGCAGGGGAGAGGAGGTTAAGTTTACAGCTACAGCAAATGGTGGTGCTCACCCTAAATTTACATGGAAACTCAATGGGCAGCAAATAGGCCCAGAGGCTCCTTCGCTTAGCATAACTTCCCTAAAGAATGGTGATGTCGTTAGCTGTATGGTTACTATAGACCAGGACTCGCGATGTCATACCTCTACAAGCGCCCCGTCTAACGACGTTGTGATGGAGGTAAAAGATTATATAGATCCCACTGTTACGATTGCTTCACCCAATCTTAACGTGTGCCAAGGTACCCTTGTTTCCTTTACCGCCACACCGCAGAACGCGGGCAGTTACCAGGTGTATCAATGGATGGTGAACGATAAAATTAAAGGCAATGGTTCGGCAACGTTCATTAGCAATCAGCTTGCAAATGGAGATAAGATTTCGTGCATTCTAACAACCGATATTCCCGGCTGTTCTTTTACAGCAGCCGTTCCTTCTGGTACTGAAGTTGTTAAAATTAAAAGTGTTCCTGTGATAACTTTTTTGCCTTCCGAGGTTTCGGTAATGAGAGGCGAACAGGGCCGTTTAAATGCATCTGTTTCCGGTAATGCTGCTTCAGTTGCATGGACACCAGAAGCATCAGTTCTTGCACCACATTCGTTAACAACTTCTACCGTTCCGCTTATTCGCGATACAGTTTTTAATCTTACTGTAGTTGATGCTAATGGTTGTGCTGCCAGTAAAGAATTTACAGTTAAGGTGCTGCGCAAATTAGATATGCCTTCTGCCTTTACCGCAAACGACGACGGCAAAAATGATGTTTTTCGTATTCCGCCAGATGCTTCTCTTCGGTTACAGGAGTTCTCTGTTTTTGATCGGTGGGGTAATGTTGTTTTTATAACATCCGATAAGTCTAAAGGTTGGAACGGTACTTATCAAGATAAGAAATTAGCGACGGGTACTTATATATACGTCATTAAGGGAATTGTGCTTGATAAAGAGGTAATGGTAAAGGGAACTGTGACATTACTAAGATAATTTGTACGTGCTGTTGAACCTGTTAGACATACAACTGTTTTTGTATTATTACACAATGCTAAAAGTTTTACATCATAAACGTCGGGCACGGCTGATGTTTATAAGACTGTACAAGTGAGTGACACAACGATGTTGACAGAAGAATTAAAGCTTATTACAATAAGAATTTACCAAAAGGTAATAAGAAAGAATTTTAAAATTAAAGTGTTGAAGAGTTAGAAAAACAAAATCGAGAAAAAACAGTTACTGTATTGCGAAATTAAGGGTGATAATAACTGAAGTATGATCATCATTTTCTTCATGCTCGTCAGGAGCTGATGGGTTATGTTCATGTTCTTTTATAATCTTTATAATCACCTTGTCACTTCTACCGCCAGGTACATCAGGAATATATTTGTAATAAGGTCCAACTGCAACATCATTATAAATGATAGTGCTGGCAAGAGATTTATCAGGTGCTTTTGTAATTAAAGGAAATTGCTTGTCTTTTATATATTTCTTTAATTCAAACCGAAATTCTTCACCAGGTGCAAGGGTAATGTTAGCCTCAACTTTTTCTATTTCATGTTCCGCTTCTTTTTTGCAGGAATACAATAAGACAACAACAAGCAGGAAAGATATAATGAGAAGCTTTTTCATTTAAAAATTTGGCGAAAGAATTTCTTTATTTGAAGTTACAAGATTGATCAGTAAGAATACTTGTGGCTGAAATAATTGTGACTTAATCATGCAAGCACGGACTGCATGATTTCAGGCATTATTTAAAAAATAAGAAATGCTGACAAAATGTTACTTACAATAATCTCTTATACTTAACAAACGAATAGGCAACAATAATTAGAAAAGCAAATGCGAAAACTAATCCTGCCACAAGCCAGGGCCGATCGTTTTTGACCGGTTCAATAGGAAGTTCAACGTTCAATTTTCGATATTTTACTGGTTCCATAAAAGACAGGAATGCTTCCCCAATATACTAAGATTTTGCTTCTTTTTAAATGCTCTACCTGAATAACTTTTTAGCAAACTTTTACTTTTTTACTAAAAAATTTAGTATTTTTGATTTTAAAAATCTGGGGATTTGTTTCTAAGAAATGCAAAATTCAAAGGCCGATATTATAGCTCAGTTACAAAAAGATATTCTTCCGCTACAGGGATTTAAACCTGTAAAGGGTAATGTTGGCTTTGATGCAGGTCTTGGATTTATAAAACATGCTTTTCCCAATGCTTCGTTTCCTTTAGGAGCAATACATGAATTTTTTTGTGGCGGAACAGAAGATGTTGCTGCGTCCATTGGATTTATTGCAGGGGTCTTATCAGAAATAATGAAAACAGGTGGGGTTTCGATATGGATAAGTTCCAATCAAACGATTTTTCCACCTGCGTTAAAATCATTCGGAATTGAACCAGACAAAATCATATTTATTTTCCTGAAAAGTGAAAAGGAAATAATGTGGACGATGGAAGAAGCCCTAAAGTGCGAAGGGCTCGCAGCGGTGATTGCTGAGACACCAGAACTAAGTTTTACAGCAAGCAGAAGACTTCAACTTGCAGTGGAGCAAAGCCGGGTAACAGGTTTTATTATTCGGCGAAATCCCAAAAACCTGGCTACCGCATGTGTAACCCGGTGGAAGATTTCTTCGTTGCCCTGTGATGATGAAACTGATTTGCCGGGTGTAGGTTTTCCGCGATGGAATGTAGAATTATTGAAAGTACGCAATGGTACTCCCGGAACCTGGCAATTAGAATGGTCGGGTCGATTCAAACATATTTCAACAGTTGTTTCAGTATTAAAACAGAAGCAACGAAAAGCAGGATAAGATGTGCAGGCGCTTCGGGGTTATATGGTTCACCTATCTTGTTACCGACTGGTTTACCCTTCGTAAGCCAGAACTTACTAATACAGCTTTTGTTTTAAAAGCTAATTCTCATGGTCGAATGGTAGTGACCGCAGCGAATGCTTTGGCTGAAGCACAAGGGATTTTCCTGGGTATGGCACTTGCTGATGCTCGTGCAATAAATCCGGAGCTAAAGGCAATTGATGAAAAGCATGACCTGAATGGTCTGCTATTGAAACGGATCGCCGAATGGTGTATTCGGTTTACACCGGTAGCTGCTATTGATTTGCCTGATAAAATTATTCTTGATGTTACGGGTTGCACACATCTTTGGGGGGGAGATGAGCAATATCTAAATGATATTGTAAAAAGGTTAAAGGCTCGCGGTTATAATGTACGTGTTGCTATAGCAGATACTATCGGGGCTGCCTGGGCAATTGCAGGGTTTGGAATAAGCGGATTAGTAATTCACTCCGGGCAACAAAGTGAAGCGTTACTTTCCTTACCGGCTTCAGCTCTTAGGTTAGACGCTGATACTGTAGAACGTTTAAATAAATTAGGTCTAAGGCAAATCAAAGATTTTATTGGAATGCCACGGCGTGCACTACAACGTCGTTTCGGTAACCTGATTGTAACCCGGTTAAACCAGGCCTTGGGGATTGAGGAAGAATTCATTGATCCCGTTCAACCCGTTGCACCTTACCAGGAGCGATTGCCTTGCCTCGAGCCAATTGTAACAGCCACAGGTATTGAAATAGCATTGAAGCAGTTACTTGAGGTTTTATGCAACAGACTTCAAAAGGAGCAAAAAGGGCTTCGTGTTGCAAACTTTAAATGCTATCGTGTTGATGGAAAAATTGAAGCGATTGAGATTGCAACAAATGCTCCATCAAGAAATGCGAAACATCTATTTAAGCTTTTTGAAATAAAGATTTCAACGATTGAACCTGATCTTGGAATAGAGTTATTTATACTGGAAGCCGATAAAGTGGAAGGGCATACGGCGGCACAACAAAACCTATGGCAAGCAAGGGTTGGTTTGGATAATGGTGATTTATCAGAATTGATAGATCGAATAGCAGGAAAAGTTGGTTCAGATGCAATTCAACGATTTTTACCTGATGAACATTATTGGCCGGAAAGATCATTTAGACCAGCATTATCACTCCAGGAACAAAGAACTACAGAATGGAAATTAGACCGTCCAAGACCAATGCAACTTTTAAGTACACCTGAAAAAATAGAGGTTACAGCACCGGTACCAGATTATCCACCTATGCTTTTTCGGTACAAAGGAAAATTGCATAAAATAAAGAAGGCTGACGGACCCGAACGCATAGAACAGGAATGGTGGATTGAAGAAGGTCAGCATAGAGATTACTATACCGTTGAAGATGAGGATGGGTGTCGCTATTGGTTGTTTCGGCTAGGGCACTATGATGAGGATTATAAGTGGTTTATACATGGATTTTTTGGGTGAAGGTGGTTCTGAATGAATTTCCAATCAGGAACCTTCCACGTGCCCCTTTGTCTTTGCTTTTCTGTTCATCTCTGGCATCACCTTAAACTTCCGTTTAATACAATTAATCCTTCAATCTTGCTATTATCAAATCAGTCTGTAACTGCAAGTGTGTGACCCAGCAGAGCTCCATCAATTGGTAACTAAAAAAATGCTATGTACACCGAACTCCAGGTAACCACAAATTTCACATTCCTTCGCGGAGCCTCTCATCCTGAGGAATTGGTTGAGCAGGCAGCAGTTTACGGATATGATGCAATAGCGATTACAGACCAGAATACATTGGCAGGAATCGTTCGTGCACATGCTGCCGCTAAAAGGCATGGTATAAAAATAATTGTTGGTTGCAGACTAGAATTATTAGATGGCTACAGCCTGTTGGCTTTTCCCACAGATAAAACTGCTTATTCTCAACTGAGCAATTTGCTTTCGATAGGTAATCAACGGGCTGAAAAAGGAGAATGTCATTTATATAAAGCAGATGTATACAAATATGCTAAAGGAGTAAAATTTGTTGTACTGCCCCCGGACAAACTAAATGAGACCTTTGATTTTGATGCATCTTTTGAAAAAGCTTTAAAGGAATACAGTGACGTATTTAAAAGTGAGTTGTATATCGCAGCAACACGTCGATACCAGGGAGATGATAATAAGTATTTGTATCGGCTGGTGCAGTTGTCAAATAAATTAAACATCCCATTG
Organism: Segetibacter sp.; assembly: GCA_025963675.1. GTDB lineage: Bacteria > Bacteroidota > Bacteroidia > Chitinophagales > Chitinophagaceae > Segetibacter. The sequence continues at coordinate 6,813 of JAOQAJ010000030.1, read as the reverse complement.
GTGGCTACCAACGATGTTCATTATCATGAAGCTTCACGAAGGCAGTTGCAGGATGTTGTCACCTGCATTCGTGAAAAATGTACGATCTATAATGCAGGCTTTCGTTTACATCCAAATGCAGAACGCTACCTGAAACCAGAGGGTGAGATGCTTCGGCTTTTTAGGCAATATCCACAGACGATAGAGCATACAAAAGAATTAGCAGCTGCCTGTAAGTTTTCATTAGATGAATTGAAATATGAGTACCCCGAAGAGATTACTACTGAAGGACGTAATCCACAACAGGAACTTACTTTTTTAGCATGGGAAGGCGCTAAAGAGCATTTTGGCGAAAGCATTCCGGATAAGATAACAAATGCTATTAATTATGAATTGGAATTTATAGAGAAGATGAATTATGCTCCATATTTTCTTACCGTTTATGATATAGTTCGTTTTGCAAGAAGCCAGGGCATTCTTTGCCAGGGGCGTGGTTCTGCTGCTAACTCCACCGTTTGTTATTGCCTTGGTATCACCTCTGTAAATCCGGAAAAATTTGATTTATTATTTGAGCGATTCATTTCTTCAGCCCGCAATGAACCTCCGGATATTGATGTTGATTTTGAGCATGAGCGTCGTGAAGAGGTAATCCAATACATCTACCAAAAGTATGGTCGCGATCGGGCCGCTATCGTTGCTACCGTAACACAACAACATCAAAAGGGAGCCATAAGAGATGTGGGAAAAGCAATGGGACTATCTGTTGATACCATCACCCGATTATCCAGTGCAATCTGGGAATTTACAGACGAGTGGTTTGAAGGGAAACGCATTTCAGAGCAAGGTTTTGATCCCAGTGATAAACACCTTCAAAAGGTTTTGCAGCTTACCAAAGAATTTATGGGCTTTCCGCGACAGCTTGGCCAACATACTGGTGGCTTTGTTATAACAAGAGGTAAATTATCTGATCTCTGTCCCATCTTAAATGCCAGGATGGAAAACAGGACTTGCATTGAATGGAACAAAGATGATATTGACGCATTAGGATTTATGAAAGTTGACGTACTGGCATTAGGAATGCTTACCTGCATTCGCAAAGCCTTTGACCTTGCTAAAGAACATTATGGACTTAACCTCACACTGGCTAATATTCCACAAGATGATGCTGCAGTATATGAAATGATTTGCCATGCTGATACGATTGGTGTGTTTCAGATTGAAAGCCGTGCCCAACAGAGTATGCTGCCAAGGTTAAAGCCACGCTGTTTTTATGATCTTGTAATAGAGGTAGCCATTGTTCGTCCGGGACCGATACAGGGAGACATGGTGCATCCTTATTTGCGTCGTCGTAATGGAGAAGAAAAGGAAGATTACCCATCACCGGAATTGGAAGAGATATTAAAGCGAACGAAAGGTGTTCCTCTTTTCCAGGAGCAAGCTATGAGCATTGCCATCCATGCAGCAGGTTTTACTCCAACTGAAGCAGATGAATTACGTCGTAGCATGGCAACATTTAAAACGAAAGGACTGGTATCTAAATTCCAGGAAAAGCTTATTGTTGGAATGACAAAAAGAGGCTATTCTCTTGAGTATGCTCAAAGGGTATTTAAGCAACTGGAAGGTTTTGGCAGTTATGGTTTTCCTGAAAGTCATGCCGCCAGCTTTGCATTGCTGGTATATGTTTCTTCGTGGCTTAAATGTCATTACCCTGATGTGTTTGCATGTGCCTTACTCAATAGTATGCCCATGGGTTTCTATCAACCAGCACAAATTGTAATTGATGCCCGCAAACATGCCGTGGATGTACGACCCATTGACATTAATTATTCCCTTTGGGATAATACACTGCAAAAACTGCCATCTCCGCGAGGAGAGGGGTCAGGGGGTGAGGCAGCTCTTCGCCTTGGCTTTCGTCAAATAAAAGGCCTTCGGCAAGAAGACATGCAACTGCTAATATCATCAAGACAAGATAGCTACGCAAGCATACAAGAACTTAGAGCAGTTGGCTTGTCAGATGCCGCATTAGAGAAGCTCGCTGATGCAGATGCTTTTAGATCTATTAATCTCGATCGCCGACAGGCCTTATGGGAAGTATCTACAAAAGATAAACCTGTAGCTATGTTTACTGGTCAGCCTTCCGCAGATGAAAAGAAAGAAAACATTTCGCTGCCTCAAATGACCATGGCTGAACATGTGGTGCAAGATTATGCTTCAACCGCACTTTCTTTAAAAGCGCATCCTGTAAGTTTTGTTCGTGAAAAGCTGCAACAGCTTCATATTTTGTCCACCCGCCAGTTGGCTACTGCAAAAGATGGTCAGTTTGTAAAAGTGGCTGGTCTCGTATTGGTAAGACAAAGACCTGGTACTGCAGGCGGTATTTGTTTCATGACGATAGAAGATGAAACAGGTGTTGCCAATCTTGTCATTTTCCAGAACCTGTTCGATGAATACCGCAAAGAGATTTTACAATCGAGACTAATTATGGTCGAAGGACAATTGCAGGTGCAAGGCGAAGTGATACATGTAATTGTCAGGCGATGTTACGATTTCTCTAAACTATTGCGTCAGCTTACCCCATCCGATACACAGACCCCACAAGTGTTAACGCTTGCTCGTCGTGACGAGAAATCAATTCCGCCAGGCCTTAATAAAAGAAGCCAGGTTCGGGAGAATGCACAAGAAAAATTGTTTCCTGAAGCGCGGAATTTTAAATAAGCTTTTTGGTACCCATCGTAAGTACTACTATGTTACATTCTTGCGTCGCACACTTGTACCGTTGTACGTAGCCTGACACCTTGATGTTTCCTCGCCTCACAAGGTTGAGAATCTGTTAGGAAAATAGTTAGTGCTGCTTTAATAAACATAGTTAATTTACGTTTTTAAGAAATTATGATAAATGAAAGTTGGAGTCGGTTGGTTATAATATTGACATTTTTAGTAACCTCTAATAATCTCTTTTCTCAAACACTCATCAACACCAGCGGAAATTCAATACAAAACAATTCTATCACCGTTGAATATTCGATAGGGGAGATAAGCGTCAATACACTTTCGGATAATTCGAATCTTATTACCCAGGGACTTTTACAACCCATTATTAACATCAGGAATTGTAATTTACTTCAGCTTATTCCCACTGCATTTACTCCTAATAAAGACCATTTAAATGACTGTTTTGGAGTAAAAAATTGGCCTGTAACTTCTTCATACGAACTCAATATATTTAATCGCTGGGGACAGTTAATTTTTAAAACAAACAACATAATCGAATGTTGGAATGGTGAATTCAACGGAGTACAGCAGCCTATGGGTGCCTATGTGTATAATATTAAAGCAAATACGTCAGTTTGTGGTCAAATTGCAACTAAAGGTGCTTTTATATTGATTAGATAATAGAACAAAAAAGAATATATTTTGAAAATCATTGTAATTTTTTTGCTTTCAATTGCAACTAGCTCTTTCTCTTTTGCTCAAATACCCCAGGCTTTAAACTACCAGGCTATTGCACGCAATAATGATGGTAGCATTATGTCTGGACAATCCATAACAGTAAGATTCAGCATATTAGATGGAAGCGCCACCGGAACGGTAGTGTATCGCGAAACACATCAATCAGTAACAAACAATTCTGGACTGTTTACACTTGCAATTGGAAGAGGTGGCTCGCAGGCAGGATCTTTTTCAGCAGTTAATTGGGGAGCAGCTACGAAGTTTTTGAAAGTCGAGTTGGCATTAGGCGGATCAAATTTTCAATTACAAGGTGTCTCCCAATTGTTAAGTGTTCCATATGCCCTATATGCTGAAAAGAGTGGAACAGCGGCGACCCAGGGCCCAATTGGACTTACCGGTCCGGCAGGTGCGCAAGGTGCAGCTGGTCCTATTGGCCCTCAAGGCTTGACCGGAGCAGTTGGTGCAACAGGTCCGCAGGGAGTAGCAGGTCCAATAGGCCCAATTGGCGCTATAGGCCCAACCGGATCGCAAGGCTTGACTGGTCCCACGGGTCTACAAGGCCCGATTGGACTTACAGGTCCGGCAGGTGCGCAAGGTGCAGCAGGTCCCATTGGACCTCAGGGCTTGAGCGGAGCAATTGGTGTAACGGGTCCGCAGGGTGCAACAGGTCCAATTGGCCCTACAGGAGTAACTGGTCCACAAGGCGCAAATGGAAAAACTATATTAAGTGGAACTGCAAATCCGGCGACTGGACTGGGAGCAACTGGAGACTTTTACATCAATACAACTTCTAGTCAATTCTTTGGTCCAAAAACTGCACAGGGCTGGGGTACTGGTGTTAGTCTGATTGGCCCCGCTGGTGGTCCTCCGGGTTTAAAAAGTTTGATCGACATGCAAAATATTTCAAGCAGTACAACCTGCCCCTTAGGGGGTGTTGTTGTAAAATCAGGCATCGATCTAAATAACAATAATATCCTCGATGCAGCAGAAGTAGATAACACAAAACAGATTTGTTTTAGTCAAAATACACCTCTCGATAAGATGATAGTTCTTCCAATTCCTGCTGGTGGGAATACAACACAAACCAACGACTTAATAATTGGAGACCTAATTAAATTCAATAAAAATAATTATCCAGGGGTTGATTCAATAATTATGGTCTCATATGCTTATGTCGGTAATCAAACTAACACTTCAATAGTGCAATTGTATAATATAACAGATCAGGCGCCAATAGCTAACGGACAAATAAAAACTAATAATTTGTATGGTAATTATTCTCAGACCGGCAATGTATTTAATTCTCTTCCTGACCACGAAATAACCTTGGGAATAAGTTATCGATCAGGGAACGATGGAATGTTCGCTGGAACCGGCGCCACTTACCTTTACCTGTTTAGGAGATAGAAAAATATCTATTATTATAGAGATATGGAATTATCTGGATAAACAGAAAGTTACAGTTACTACTTGTATTTTTTGATTAGATGGAGATAAAATAACATGAAAATCTTCTTCCCGTTATTTCTTCTTTATTCCCGATGGTAATGGTTGAGGATCAGTCGTTGGCCCATAAACTACTAGTCGTCCGTTCTTTAAAATTTTCATCCGGTCAACAAATACTACACGGTCGTTTCCCGTCGCAGTAGTCCTGCCATGATATACGCAAAACATTTCTTTTCCATCAGGCGAGTAAGTGATACTGTTATGCCCGGTACCCGTAACTATTCCACCCTTGTCTACATTTTTGCCGAGTATAGGGTTATCGTCAGATTTTTTAAATGGTCCCAATGGACTTTTTGAAGTAGCATATCCAACTGCATAATTTTTGCCACCAAAATAATTTGCAGAATACATGATATAGTATTTGTTTCCTTTCCTAAAAGTAACCGAGCCTTCTGTCCACCTGCGGTTTACTTCTTTGGAAGTTACTGAACGGCTTTCCCATTCTGCCTGTTTATCTTTCATTGTTGCTGGCGGACGTAATAATAATTTTGGCTCACCAATTACACCGCTGAAATCTGGTTTCAGTTCCACACCATATACCCAGCTTTCTTCAATCTCATTAAACCAGCCTTTATCTCTTGCCCATTTTGCTACTTCACTTTCCACCGGGTGTTTGTAAGCAGCACGTGAATAATACAGGTATAATCTTCCATCTTTATCAAAAAACACGTTACCGTCAATGATAGGGTAACCGGGATCAAAAATGGGTTTGTCAATTAAGTCAATAAATGGTCCGGTTGGTTTTTCAGCGACAGCAACCCCAACGCGAAAGTTTTCAAACTCTTTGGTGGGGTTAACTTTCCATTGTGCACTATAGAACATGTAAAATTTACCGAGCACTTCATACACTTCCGGCGCCCAGTACGCCCCATTCCATCCCGCAGTGCTATCACTCCATCCATTCTTATTGTTTGCAAACCAAACCTGTCCTTCACTTTTCCAATTAACAAGATCTATAGAAGAATAAGCTGCAAAGCCATTCTTAGCACCTCCAGTTCCATACATGTAATACTTATCGCCTTTCACATACAAGACATATGGATCTCCAAACACCACCGGTAGTGGGTTTTTATATGTCGTCTCTTCTGACTTCGCTATTGGTTGAGCAAACACGCTATTATCCATCATAAAAGTGATCATTAAAAGGGCCGCAAACTTTCTCATAATTTTCATAATTAAGCTTTGATTCATTTTCACAACCTGATTTTAATTAAGCTTATGCAAATTAATGCCATCAAAACTTGCATTCATAAATATAATTACTACCATGTTAGTACAAGTTTAAAACAGGTAAAAAAGTAGATGAGCCTGTCTTTAAAACACTCCACGCATTTCCATATTCTTTGGAAGTAATCTTTCCTTTTTTTACAGCCTTCTGCGTACATAACCGTTGCCGGTTTTTTTTTATTCCAATGCTTTTGTATTAGCTTTTTATAATTCTGAAAAAATTTTCTTTTCTGGTTGTCCGATTATTTCTTAGCTATTCGTCTTAAAGGAAATTATTTTTAAATTTAAAATCAACTGTTATGGAAAAGTTCATGCTTATTTTTCATGGAGGTATCAACCAGGATGCTTCACCTCAAGACATTCAAGCCAACATGGGTAAATGGATGGACTGGGTAGAAACACTTCACAAAGAGGGGAAATATGTTTCCGGCGAAGCGCTACTGCCGGGTGGAAAATTGGTAACTGGCAAAACTGCTGTAACAGATGGCCCATACACAGAAGGTAAAGAAGTGGTTGGTGGTTTCTTCGTTATTAATGCAAACAACATTGACGAAGCTGTTGCAGAATGCCAGCAGTATCCTGACTTTAAATATGGCGGACAAGTTCAGGTGCGCCCGGTTATGAAGTTCGATATGTAAATATTGTTATGGA
>JAOQAJ010000339.1 GCA_025963675.1 Segetibacter sp. | reverse complement strand
ATAATGCTTTGCAGAATTATAGCCATACGAAAAAATTGTTGTCACAAAGATGGTACTGGCAGCAGGTAGTAAAGGCTTACCAGCCATTGATGCTTGCAAGTCAGGAACCGGTAAAAGTAAAGGATCTGGCGTCACATAGGCTACGGTTTTCACCGGAGGAAACACAAAATCTGATACAGGTAGTGCCAAAGGTCTACCACACAGAAGTAAATGACTTATTGATAGCTGCGCTAGCCAAGACACTTTGTGAATGGGCTGAAACAAATACAATAACAATAGGTCTTGAAGGCCATGGAAGGGAAGATATTTTAGGCAGGATTGATATCAGCCATACTGTAGGCTGGTTTACAAATTTATATCCTTTACTGCTTAGTATAGATACACGTAAGGGCGAGGACGATCTTATTAAATCTGTTAAGGAACAATTAAGACAGGTGCCTGAAAGAGGAATGGGCTTTGGTGTACTGAAGTATATAAACAAGGATCAGGATCTGCGGGGCAAAGAACCATGGGATGTTTTATTTAATTACCTGGGCCAGCTTGATAACGTTGTTAATAAAAGTAAATGGTTCAGCGCCGCAGCAGAGTCAGTGGGGCCGGGTAGAAGTGAAGAGCACGAAGTAAATGAAAAGCTCCTTGTAAACTGTTCAATACAGGCCGGACAATTAACGGTAAACTGGAGTTATAGCAATAAACATTTTTCTGAACCAACTATATTAACTTTTGCGGAAAATTACCGGTTGAACGTTCAGAAGCTAATAGGCTGGTGCATAAAAAAACAAGACACAACTATTGCTACCCCGTCTGATTACGGCCTTGCTACTAATATAACCTATCATCAACTGGATAACTTTTTGAATGAACGTTACAGGGAGAAGTCAAGAAAAGACTATCTGGAAGATATATATAAGCTGAGTGGATTGCAGCAGGGAATGTTGTTTCACAGTTTGTATGACTCACAGGTTAAAGCTTATACAGACCAGTTTAAGTGTAACCTCCTGAAAGTTGACGTTGAGGCGTTGGAAAAAAGCTGGCAGAGTATATTAAAAAACCACACAATTCTACGTACCGGTTTTTACTCTGATGCATTTAGTATTCCCGTTCAATGCGTGTATAGCGATGTACGCTTGCCTCTGGAAGTAATAGACTTCACTCAGTTAGATAAGCAGCAGCAGGATTGCGCTATAAATGAATATGCAGAGAAAGTCAGAGTTAAAGGCTTTGATTTTAAAAAGCCACCACTTATGCAAGTGGCCCTATTCCGGTTAGCACACGATAAATACACGATGTTATGGACCTACCACCACATTATATTTGATGGCTGGTCGATGCCGGTTTTAATAGAAGAATTTTTAACTACCTATGAATCTATAATATCAGGCGGCCGAATTGCAGAAAAGTTGCAAGATAGGTACGGTGATTATATTCGGTATATAGAAGGAGTTGATAAAGATAAGGAAGAAGCGTATTGGCGAAATTATATGGATGGTTTGCAGCAGGGAACTTTGCTTCCTTTTATTGAAACAACGGCGGAAAGAACAAAAGGAGTTGGCGAATACAAACAATCTGTTCTTCCAATAAATACTGGTACGACCAATAAGATTCAGCAGTATGCCCAAAAACATCACATTACCGTTAATACATTAATGCAGGGTATATGGTCTCTCTTACTACATAAATATACGGGCAACAGCAACATTGTGTATGGAGGGATCGTGTCGGGTCGTCCTGATGAACTTCCGGGGATTGAACATCGTGTTGGTTTGTATATAAATACCCTACCTATGCATTCTTATTTTCAGGAAGAGCAAAGGATAGTTGATTGGTTGCAAAATCTTCAAAATCAGCAGGTATCTACAAGGCAGTATCAACATACGCCCTTGCAAGTCGTACAGGGCTGGCTGGGAATCCAGGGGGAACTTTTTGATAGCATCCTGGCCTTTGAAAATTATCCTGTCAGTAAGGTCGTTAATTCAAAGACCTGGGCAGTGGAAGTTGATAATCTTGATATACATTATCAGACCAATTATCCTTTAACTATTTTAATCGGTGGTACAGATGAAATAGAGGTTGTGTTTAGCTATAACAGTAAATTATTGCAAGATACTTATGTCGAAAAAATAAGGGGACATTTTGAGAATGTACTGCTTCAGATCATAAGAAATGGAAGGGGTAAATTAAGTGATATTCGAATTCTGTCTCAAAACGAAGAGCATCAGCTGTTGGTTGAATTCAATAACACTAATGCGACATATGCAAAAGACAAAACAATTGTCGGGTTATTTCAAGAGCAGGTGAATAAAAACCCCAATAGAGTAGCACTCCTTTACAAAGAGGAGCGCTTAACGTATAATCAACTCAATGAGAAATCAAACCGGTTAGCACATCTTTTAAAAGGCAAAGGCGTAACAAAACATACTCTTGTTCCCATCTGCATTGATCGAAGCTTTGAAATGGTTATTGGTTTGATCGGTATTTTAAAAGCAGGCGGAACGTATGTGCCAATAGATGCAGCTTATCCATTGGATCGAATTCAGTACATTTTAAGTGATACTGCAGCTAAACTTGTTGTATCAAGTACTTTAGTTGACTATTCTTTAAAACTTTCCGAAAGGTCTGAAGTGATTTTAGTTGATTCTATTATTCAGGATAATAATCTTCCCTCTAACGAAGCCACATTAGATTATGAACCTGAAGATACTGTTTGCATAATTTATACATCAGGCTCTACCGGGCAGCCTAAAGGTGCAAAACTTAGTAATGCCGGTATTGTTAACCGAATGTATTGGATGTTCAATACATATCCTTTTTCCGAAAATGAAGTGGGGGCATTGAAAACGTCGGTTGGTTTTGCAGATCATATCTGGGAGATTTTCGGCCCTCTTGCAAAGGGTATTCCTTCAGTTATCTTTAAAAAAGAAGAGCTTTTAGATCTGGATATTTTATTGGAAAACGTGGCCAAACACAAGATTACCCGCTGGGTATTAGTGCCATCATTACTAAGGGCAATCTTAGATAAGCTGGTGACTGCAGGCGATTTAAAACTACCTGATCTTAAATACTGGACTTCCAGCGGTGAGGCTCTCACTTCAGATTTGACTTATGATTTCTATAAAATATTTCCTGCTGCTACCCATAAGCTCCTAAATATCTATGGGTCAAGCGAGGTAACTGCGGATGTCACTTATTACGATACAAGTATCAGCTACTCAGAAGCATTTAAAGATGGGGAAAGCAGAAATGTACCGATTGGTAAGCCATTGTCGAACTGTAAGATATATATAGTTGATAAAGGGCTGAACCTTGTTCCAGGGGGATGCATAGGAGAAATATATGTTGGTGGAATTCAAGTGTCAAAAGGCTATTTGAACAAACCTACGCTTACTGCAGAAAAGTTTATAAAAGACGTATTTGATAAGGAAGGTGAAGCATTATTGTACAAAACCGGTGACTTGGGAAGATGGCTGACAGATGGAAACATCGAATATTTAGGTAGGATTGATGACCAGGTTAAGATAAGAGGTTACAGGATAGAATTGGGAGAAATTGAAAGTGTTCTACTTCAAAGTGGATTAGTAGACCAGGTTGTGGTACTTGCAGAAGAAGATGCGGCTGGTCACAAGAGGCTGGTTGGATATGTCGTAGCAGAAGGCAAATTTGATAGGGATGCAATTACGTCCTATTTGCAAGGTAAGGTGCCCGAATATATGGTACCTGCATTTTGGGTTGCTCTTGAAACCATACCATTAACACCAAACGGGAAAATTGATAAGAAAGCTTTGCCAACCCCGAATATAAATGAGCTGATGCTCCACCAATATGAAGCGCCGCGAAATGAAGTTGAAAAAGCACTTGTTAAAATATGGGAAGACCTGTTAGGTTTACAACGCGTTGGAATTTATGACAACTTTTTTGAGATAGGAGGAGATAGCATTTTAACTATCCAGGTAGTGACACGGATCAATCGTATGGGATATACACTTCAGCCGAAAGATATATTCGCTCATCAGACTATAGCAGGATTATCTTCCGCAATATCTAATCAGGTAAACACATCGTTGGCACCCGAGCAAGGGGAGTTGACCGGAATTTACCGGTTATTACCAACTCAGGAATCTCTATTAGAAATGATAGGTTCAGAAATTTCCGCTATAAATCAGGCAGTGATATTATCACTTAACAAATCGATAAACGATCAATTATTAAGTGCCGCATTTGCACACTTGGTGGGTCATCATGATGTATTAAAATCCAAGTTTTACCAGAAAGATGGTCGTTGGCAACAAGAGTACGCGAATATAAAAATCGATTTGGTAACCGAAGAACTGCAACCTGACAACGAGGGAGTTGACATAATGGGCGAGGAATTATATAGGAAACATGTGCAGCATCTCGATGTAGAAAGAGGCAAACTGATACGACCTGTACTAATTAAAACCGGTGCGACTGAAGAGCATAATAGATTATTAATTATTATTCATCAGCTTTTGATTGATGAGACTTCGTGGAGAATATTGATTCAAGATTTGGAGAGAGTATTGACGCAACTCAGTAGCGATAATGAGGGTAATTTAGGTGATAAGACAAATTCTTACAGGCAGTGGTTTAACGTAATTAAAGAGTACAGTGAAAGTAGTAGTCTATTCGCTCAAAATGGCTATTGGCAGAAAGTCATCAGGGAGTCTTATGCTTTTAGAACCGATAAAGTCTATACCGGAGAGATCAACCTAAGGGATGTAAAAGATATTGAAATACTGGTTGACGAAGAAAACACCAGGTTGCTGTTAGAAGAAATTAAAGGAACTAATTTAGAAGCGAGAGACCTCATACTAGCTTCTGTGGGGCAAACATTATGTGAATGGGCTGAAACTGATACGGTAACCATTAATGTTGACGGTGATGCAAGAGAAAAGGTTCTAGAAGGAATCGATGTTAGTCGTACAATAGGCTTGTTCAAAACCCGGTACCCTGTAATATTAAACGCTGGAACTGAACATGACAGCCAGGCCCTTATCAAAGCAGTAAAGGAACAACTACGGAAGGTGCCTGATAACGGGCTGGGTTTCTCAGTTCTAAAATATGTGAATGAAGACAAAGA
>JAOQAJ010000334.1 GCA_025963675.1 Segetibacter sp. | reverse complement strand
CTTTTTGCAAAAAATTTCCCGTGGCTTTGTCTTTTTTTAAATATCCTCGTCTCTATTTAGGGAGTTATTAGTCAAAAGATTTTTTAGAAATAGATGAATTTCTGGTCGATTCATCCTTTTTAAAAGGACCGATAAAATTCTCACAGGAATTGATGAAATCATAAAATCATTTTAACAAAAATGACTATATTCATTTCCCTCTATCGAAACGGCGAAACAAGGTGTTCGGAGAGCTATATCAAAATTGCTTGATGAAGAATGTTTTTTGTTTTCTTATTGTTTTTGTATGCTTTTCATTAAAGGCAAAAGCCGATCACATAACCGGTGGTGAGATCTATTATACTTATGTTTCAAATACTAACGGAGCAAATACTTACAACGTAACCTTCAAACTATTTATGCGTTGTAATAGCGGCCGGCAATTTAATAATCCTACCGTTGTTTCTGTTTTCGAAAAGGCCGGGAGTAAACGTTTCACTGACATTAATGTAAATCTGACCAGAACTGAAACGATTCAATTAACTGACTCAGATCCTTGCATTACAAACCCGCCAAAAGTTTGTTACGTTGTTGGTTATTATAATTTTGTTGTTAACCTGCCCGAAAATGAGAGCGGATACATCTTATCGAGCCAGGTTAACTACAGGATACAAACCATTAGCAATTTCCAAAGCTTTTATTCTAATATTGGTGCGACCTATACGGCAGAAATACCCGGTACTACTGATGCCGTAAATAACAGTGCACAATTTACAGGAAGCGATCTTGTAGTTGTTTGTGCTAATAACAGATTTTCTTACAGTTTTGGTGCTACTGACCCCGATGGTGACAAGCTGCGATACTCGTTTTGCGAGGCCTATCGAAGCGGCTTGGGCGGCAATAATGTTATACCGCCACCACCTCCACCTTACCAGGCAGTACCTTATGGAAACGGCTACAGCGAGAGTAGTCCATTAGGAAGTGATGTTCAAATTAATGCGGAAACAGGGTTAATTACGGGAATAGCACCCAAGACCGGCGTTTATGTGGTAACAGTATGCGTTGAAGAGATGCGCAACGGAATTGTGATAGCAAAACAAAGAAAGGATTTGCAGTTGAATATTGCTCCATGCAATATTGCCGCGGCCTTACTTCCAACGGAATACATGTTGTGTAAAGACACAAAGACCATCGCACTTTCAAACCTTTCAAATAGTCCCCTTATCCAGACTTATTATTGGGAAATTACCGACAGAGCCGGCACAGTTATCTTTACATCTACAACCCCAAACGCTAGCCATACTTTTGCTGATACAGGTCTTTATAAAATAAAGCTTTCAATTAATCGGGGACAAGCGTGCAAAGACTCAACTACCAGCATTGCAAAAGTTTATCCCGGATTTTTTCCCGGTTTCAATTTTTCCGGAATTTGCTTTAATAAACCTACCACTTTCAAAGACGTTACAACAAATGTATATGGAACTATTAACTCATGGAACTGGGCCTTCAGTACCGGCGACACGTCTAACATTGCAAACCCTGTTTATACTTTTTTGACAAAAGGGGCCAAAGATGTGCAACTTGTAGTAACCAACTCAGTTGGATGCAGGGATGAAGTAACAAAAACTGTTTCAATTGTTACTGAGCCGCCCATAAACCTTGCCTTTAAAGATACCCTTATATGTAAAGGAGACCAGGTAATATTGAAAGCATCCGGAGTTGGCAATTATACCTGGGGGCCAGCAAGCAATATTAGTAATGCCAATACATCTACCCCAACGGTTTCACCGGTAACAACTACATCTTATATAGTACACCTCGACAGCGATGGATGTCTAAATCATGACTCGGTATTGGTTCGCGTAACTGATCGCGTAACACTCCGTGTTATGAATGACACAACGATTTGTCGCGGCGATACCATCCAATTAAGAATTCAGTCAGATGCCTTTACTTATTCATGGACCCCTGCAGCACAATTAATCAATCCGGCGGTTGCCAGTCCCTTTGCAATCACCAACAACAGAACCACGTACAATGTCAAAGCAAGCATTGGTGGCTGTAGTGTTACAGGAAATGTTACGGTGTCAACTGTTCCCTACCCTACAGCTTATGCCGGAAAAGATACCCTTATCTGTAACAATGCTTCGGTACAGCTTAGTGCCATAACCGATGGCACCAGTTTCAGCTGGGCTCCATCAATTGGTCTTAATCATGCAGATATAATAAATCCTTTGGCAACACCTGCAAAAACCACCGCTTATATTCTAAACACTTTTGATAATAGAGGCTGCCCTAAACCTGGACGAGATACTGTAGTGGTGAGTGTTTTACCGCCCATTCACCCATTTGCGGGTAACGATACAGCCGCGGTTCTCGAGCAACCACTTCAGCTGACAGCAACAGGCGGAGTAAATTACCTGTGGTCACCGAACATAGGGCTATCTGCAACTAATATTGCCAATCCGGTTGCCTTATATAACGAGACTTTTAACCAGATAAAATATAAGGTTTTAGTATTCAACGAAGGAAATTGTATCGACTCTGCTTCTGTTACTGTAAAGATTTACAATACTGGCCCGGCTGTTTTTGTACCAAATGCCTTTACCCCAAACGGAGATGGAAAAAACGATGTTCTTAGACCTATTGCTGTTGGAATGAAGCAATTAGATTTTTTCAGGGTGTATAACCGTTGGGGCCAGGAAGTTTTCACTACACAGGTCAATGGAAAGGGATGGGACGGATCTATTAACAGCGTTCCTCAAACCACAGGCACTTACGTGTGGTGGGTGAAAGCAACTGATTATAAAGGGGCGGCCTATTTTAAAAAAGGAACAGTTACCCTTATAAAATAGGTTCCGCCTATAGTATTTTAGAATAGCAGGATTCCTCATTCAACCTTTTTTGCCAGGGCTTTTTCATAAACTCGTTAATTTTTTTCTGTCCCCCTTAGTTGAATCTTTTATTTGTCCTGACTTTTTTGTCATTATTCGACATTGTTGTGTCACTCACTTTTACTTTAGTGCTTACTTCGACAACCTACCCCTTACAAATTGGAGCGCTGCAATAGCCCGCTTTTTGCATCTTTTTCCCGGCTCGTCATCATTCTCTCGTGATTTATCTTCTTTTCGGTCAAATTTCTTCTAAATCAAGCTGAAATAAAAATTAGTAATACCTACATTTACAGGCCTTTTACTTTAAGAATTAAAACAATATGATAAAAAGTGAGAATTGAATCATAAAACTGGAAGTAGAAATTAACATCCGGTTTTTTGCCCTTATTAATCTGTAATTTCGCGGTCAATCGTAACAGCAAGAGGAGTTTATTTATGAAAATAGAATTTATTAAAAATATACAGTTTACAAAACTGGTTAAAGCAGACGGTCAGCTAAGGGAATTTAATTTTAGAAAGATCAGTGGATCAAAAGAAGGCTTATTTTCCGTTGACGTAAGTGATGACAGAGGGAACCGGAAGATGTTTAAAATGGCAAAGTCTGACAACACCTGGAAGATTGTTGGTGAAGACCCGCTGCCTGATTGGATCATCAAAAATGAAAGCATTTTTAATGAATTGATTGAAGAAGAATTAAAGATCAATGGTTAAGCTGAATAAAAATTTCTAAAAAAAAGCTGCTTTTAAAAATGGCAGCTTTTTTTATGGCAATTTTAGAAATTCTTTTAAAAAATGACTATCAGTTAATGCAGGTTTTCGAAACCATATTTTGCGTTACTCCAAAACTGGTCGAGGTCAATAATATGTTGTTTAAAAAAAGATATAAGTGCCGGCCAGTCTTCCTTACTAAAAATACTTACACCATCAATTTGCCTATAAATTTTGCTAAGCAATTTACCGTTGTCACTGGTATGTAAACTCCACGTCCAATCTTTGCCGGCGATATTTTCGAACATACTTTTTAGCTGCAAAAATTGCTCATAATACAATTGTTGAATTTCAATATCAGAATGAACAATTTCAATTGCAATAGCGGCTTTTTTATTATCAGCATCCATTTTAAATAAGACATCCTTTTCGCCTGTTTTGTAATTCAGCCAGTTTACTTTTTCTCCATCAAAAGAAGGAACTGGTTTCATGTATTGTCCAAACGTTGTCCAAAATTCTTTTCTAAGTTGTGAGGCTTCGTGTTTTGAAAACATGATAGAATGATGGCGAATTAGTTGAGCGCGTTGGTTAAAAGATGATTAGAAAAATGCTGTACAAGTGAGTGACACAACGATGATGCCATGAAAGGAAATGCCCGTAACACAAAACTCACTTCATTTGAACAAAAAAGCAGCACCGATACGATGCTGCTTAGGATATTTTAAATTCAAAGCTCTACGATTTCAATGCTTTAATAATTGCTACAAATTCCTCGGCTATTAATGATGCGCCACCCACCAGGCCACCATCTACATCAGGCTTTCCAAATATTTCTTTCGCATTAGATGCCTTCACGCTTCCGCCATATAAAATTGAGACATTGTTTGCAACTTCAGCTCCGTATTTTGCTGCGAGCTGTGAACGGATATGTGCATGCATTTCCTGCGCCTGGTCACTACTTGCTGTTTTACCGGTGCCGATGGCCCAGATGGGCTCGTACGCGATTACAACCTGTTGGATTTCGTCTGCTGACAAATCAAAAAGGCTTTCCTGAAGCTGAGTTTGCACAAAGCTATTCTGCTGATTTGTCTCTCTTACTGGCAGTGCTTCTCCGCAACAGAAGATGGGAACAATATTTTCCTGCAGACACATCTTCACTTTCTCGGCAAGAAACTGGTTGCTTTCATTGAAATATTCACGTCTTTCGCTGTGGCCTACAACTGCATGCTCCACTCCAATACTTTTGATGATAGTAGCAGAAATTTCACCAGTGAACGCCCCGGATTTTTTCGGGTAAATGTTTTGTGCTGCAACGAACGTGTTATTCTTTCCGGCAACCTTTTGCGCGGCAAGAGCGAGGTAAGGTGCTGGCACTGCAAAAACAACTTTTTGATTTTCTGAAACTTCAGCCGTGCCGCCTAAAACAGCATCAAGCAAGGTTTCAGCTTCAGTGATTGTAAGGTTCATCTTCCAGTTAGCAGCAGCGATTTGTTTTCTCATTATTTTGTATTTGAATGTCCTTTTTAAGAGTGCATCTCGTATTTTTTACAACCGGTACGACATTTTATCAGTTGTTGAATTGCTCAAAGATATGTTTCAAAACCTGTGTTTCCTGCTCGGTAATTGTTTTATTCTTCATCTTTTTCCAATTGTCGATGTCGTTTATGGCTTTTTCCAATTTATACTTATTATCTCCTGTGCATCCCCAGGTGAAATCAGGAACAAACTTTGGCAAAAGCCCGGAACCAAAAACGTTGCTGCTGACGCCAATGACAGAACCGGTGTTAATTGATGAATTTATCGCAGTACGTGAATAATCTCCCATGATTACTCCACACTTATTTCCTGCAGGAATGTAATTATTCAAAGCATAGTTCCAGGTGTTAATGATGCCCCCGGTGTTTTTTAAATTACTGTTGCTGGTGCCGGCACCCAAGTTACACCATTCACCAATTACGCTATCGCCAAGATAACCATCGTGTGCTTTGTTACTGTAACCAGTCAAAATGCTGTTTTTAATCTCACCACCCCCCATACAATATGGGCCCATGGTGGTTGCGCCATACACCTTTGAACCCATCTTTAAAACAGAACCTTCACCAATTGAAAAAGGTCCCCGAATAAAGCAACCTTCCATAATAGTTACATCTTTACCAATATAAATCGGCCCGTTAGAAGCATTTAAAACACTATGACTAATTGAGGCGCCATCATCTATAAAAACTTTTGAAACTTTTATGACGTGTACTGTATCATTTGTATCATGAGAAATCCTTCCTTTTTTCACCAGCGCAAAATCATGTTCTATCATTTCATGGTTCCATTGAAATAGTTGAAAAGGAAACTCAAGACGTTTTACAACAGATGTAGCACTTACATTTTCAAAGAGTGAAGAAATAGCATCGAATTTTGGCAAAGTCTCTAAAACGGCCCGGCCTGCAATTAAACCATTCTCATCTTCAAGACCCTCATCAATTTGTAAGCTCAATATTTTTTTTACCAATTCAGCCGTCGGAATAACAGCAGCATCAACAAAAATCGAATCTCCTGCAGTAAACTCCTCGTATAAGGCTTGCAGGTATGGTTGAGTACAAACAAATACTTTTTCTCCTGTCATTTTCTCCCATCGCTCGCTAATTGTATAAATGCCCATTCGAAGGTCTGCTACAGCTCTTGTTAATGTAAGAGGAAACAGCTTTTTCCTTACTTCTGCATCAAACAACACAATATTCATATAAGTAAAATTTAGAACGGCAGATCGTAAAGTTAATACGGGTCACTGCAGCGTGTAAAAGAATAGGCAACAAACCCGTTTGGATGATTTGAAAGAGGGGGAAATGTATGGTGAAGAATAATACTTTGGAGAGCAAAAAATAAAAACGTTTATTAAACGAGGTTCAACAAGCACTTTAAAAATACTGCCCGATCTTCTCCAACTCTGTCTGAATTTCTTTTTGCTTATTTTCTCCGGCTAATAAATAAGAATTCTTAATAGTATTCAGGCTGTCTTTAGTAAGGTTAATATCTTGTGTTAATTGATTAATCTCTGACTTCAATGCGTTTATTCTCTGCGTTAAAGCCTGTAGTTCCTCGGCCTTCTTTTGTATCTGCTGCTCTTTTTGCCTGACCTCTTTTTGGTATTTCATGGCATGTGCTCCCTGGAACGCATTCATGTCCCTGCCAATAATATTTAAATATTCCTGGCCGGTAGCAATCAACTTCTCCCTCGTAAGGCCGGTACTCTTTAAAACATTATAAGCTGTTCTATACTTAATGGCTTCATCTTGTATGTCATCTATATCAATCTTGCTGTCTACAAACTCTTTAAAGTCTGTTCCCTGGAAAACCGGGTCTGTTGCATTTGCATTATCGATTAACTTTTCAAAGTATTGTTCATGCTCAGGTAACGGACCAGTAATGGTACCGGCGGCTGAAAAAGTCGGAGTTTGAGAAGCTGCGACGGCGCTACTTCCGCCGTTAATTAATGGATGCGTTGCTTTTAAATCGACAGTAGGATTTGGAGCAGGGGCCTGCATGGATGTAGGCCCCTGAGTGGCTGCCGGTATTGGTGCCCGTGTGGCCGCAGCAGTTGGCGGCGGCACTGAAGCAGGTTTATTTTCCTTTGTCTGCTGCTTATTCTTATCCTCGTCAAACTCTACAAAAGGAGTTAATAACTGCTTTAGAAAACTCATTTTGACAAGATTATTTAGTAAGGCTCAATAAAAAACCAATGGTGAAATTTGCATCCCAGTCAAAGACGAAAGTATCGGTTTTGGTGGCGTCGGAAATTCCTTTATATATATTTAATCCTGCGCCCATTTTTTTGTCTGCTGCTTTATATGACTGCGACGCCTTTAGTACTGTATATCTCTCCTCACCTTTACGATGTTGTTTGGCTAGAGTAAATGGCACTCCACCTATAATAAATCCAACGTTGCGCTTTCCTTCGGGGATTTTGCTTGCCTGACCTTTTACCTGGCTATAAACTTCTTCGTCAGAAGTTCCTTTGTCGTAATACTTTGCTCCAGGCAATTCCTGCGATTTCAAAGTCCCGCTCTCGTCCCATGAAATTTTTGTATTACCTGAACCAATGTCAACCATAAAAGAGTTGTCAGCAAAAGAAGGTGGAACCGTAGCTTTAAAAGCAAATTTCGCTTCCTGGTCTGCAGTTACGTTATTAACCACGAAACCCATCTTCTTCAGCTCATTACTTATCGTAGTTGTCTTTGGCTCCTTTTGCGCGCCGGATGATATAACAAAGTGCATATTGGTTTTTGAAACACCTTTATCGAACATGGCAGAAAGATATTTTTTCAAACCAGCCCTTATGTCTTCAGTTGTAGCAAGGCCTTCATAAGCCAGCGACTCACCAAAGTCTTTTGATACAATTTCCCAACGCTTTTGATTGTCCATATTTATTACAAAAGAGTTGAAACCTGTAGCTCCAACTTCAACAACGCCGCGTAAGGTGCCGTTCTCTGGTTTTTCGGGAGTATAATTAAATTCACGGTTTTCAGTATCGCCTTCGGTAGTTGCAGGCTTCGTATCTGAAGACGGTTTTTCTGCGCCAGGTTGTGTAGTAGTAAGTTCAGTACCGTTTTCCTCTCTTAACTTTGAAAATTTCGGTTTTAAAGCAAAATAGGCAAGTGCCCCGATTATTAAAAGAACTATAATAATCCCCGCTGGTTTAATTCTCATTTGTAGGGTTTTTTATTTAAACAATGTTATCTGTAAAATTAAAACTATTTCGCTGCTTCAGTTTATTTGTTGGCCATAGTTATCACCACAACTCTTCCACCATCTTCTTTCGACAGAAGTAACCGTTTGCCGTCTGTTATGTCGACCATCGTATTTATTGGAATTTCCTTATCGTCAGTCAGATCTTTTAAAGATGTAAGTTTTTGATTTACCAACACCCATTTATCGTTGTGGTACGTAAAATACCCCACAGGCACTTTCTGTTCCGCTGTTAGTTTTTCATTCCTTATGATGTGCCTGTTAACATGCCATTGAAACAGGTATTGATTATTATACACCATCAGCCTGTGATTTTCAGGCTTCCAGACTGTCGGCTTAAACTCATAATACAAATCCAAAACAGGCAAAGTTCCTTTAACATGGGTACCGCAAAAAGGGCATTTTGGAGAAGCGGTATTATCAAAAACAAACCACTTCTGGTCACACTGTTTATTGCTGCAGGGCTGCATTAAATCTGTTGTTTTCAACAACGCCTGCTCCCAGGTATCAGCATTCGGACGAAGGTTTGGATTATGAAGACCTGTTATGAAAGCCTGGTCAAAAAGCGCTTTAATATAAGGACCTGTAATAGTATAAGGAAGTTTGGTAACATCAGCCCATGGAAGTGCAGATTTAGAAATCTGGTCCAGCTTCGGTCTGTTAGATGCATCAGTAGGATGCTCTATAAACAATGCCTTCTCACCCATCGACAACAAATCATCTTCTTCTGTATCCATTGAATTTACCTTGCCACCTTTCAACGGATGGCGGTATAAGAGGTACATATAAATCATCACAGCCATGGCATGCAGGTCTGTGGTCCTATTAGCATGTTTGCGATCAGGATCTCGTAGGCTAAGATGCTTTGTAGCGAGTACCTCCGGTGCAATAAAATCAGCTGTACCAATTACATCTGGGGGATACAGCCCTGGCACCACCAATCCATCAATATCTATAATGGTTGCAGATCTACTTACCGGATCAACCAATACATTTTTATATGAAAGATCTGAATGCGCCAGACCTGCAGCATGTAAACGTTTTACCCCTCTTGCAATCTTTACGCAAATTTGAAAATAGCTCAACCAATTGCCTAATTCGCTGTCATCAAGTCTTAGTGCAAATTGCTTGTTTCTAAACTTTGCAGACGCAAACCATAATCCCTGTTTCTCTTTACCTTTTATACCTTCTCCCGTCGCATATCCCTTCTTAAAAAAGAAATTTTTATTGTAAGCAGGTACAATTAAACCCACTTTACTGTCAACCTCTACCATATCTGTTGGCCAGCAATAAAGCTCTTTAAAATACTCCCCACCTTCCCTGTTAAAAAAACTGTCATAATACTGCGTCACCAATTTTTTTAACCGCTCACGCGAGTTATAGTCCTGCTTATCCCGATAAAAAGCAACGACATAAGATTTATCCGGACCAAAATAAACATCTTTCATACCGCCGCGCATCGGCTCGCCATTATCAACGTACTCGTAAGTTTTACCAGCGTTAATAGTGGATCGGGCTGACTTCACGTTCGTTACAGGTTTATTTGAAAAGTTGTTTAAATAACTCACTCCAATTATTTTATTTTTCTGTTTACAAGCTCAGAAACCACTTTCAACATCGTTGTGTCACTCACTTGTACTTTTTATTATCCTTCATCATTCATTAGTTTCCTGCCGATTCAGGTTGAACCCAGGGCGGCATTGCCAGGAACGAAGCAATCTGCTCTATAAATTATAAACCTTTTTCAAAAAAAAGGACATCAGGCTTCGTAAACTCCTAACACATCGCAGCACTTTAAAACACAATTGCCAGCGTCCGATCATCATGATTCCCTGTACTCCAAAAGTCCATCCACTTCGAAAACTGTTGCACTATCTCTTTGTTGTCTGCCTGCAATTCGACTTTTGCACCATCTTCATTTTTGCCATTCAAATCAGCTAAAAACTCCTTCCACTTCTTTATGTTTGGCAAGTTGGATTCCACCACAAACTTCGGATCATAAATGCCGTCTGACATCATCATTAAATATGAAAAATTATCTACCAATTTAAAACCAAACCTTGTAGCAAACTTTTCACTTTTGAAAATTTCAGGCATTGTTATAAACCTTGTACCGCCACCAAACTCTCCCACATCGAGCCAATTCATCAGCGTAACTTCAGTAACGTCTTTATTCAAAACCGCTATCGGACAATCGCCGACACCAAATGACAACAGGGCATAGCCGACGTCGTATTTTTTAAACAACGTAAATATCAGTGTACTGTTTAGATCTTTTAATGCGATTCCCTCTTTTGTTGCGAATGCTTCCAGCTTTTTATGAACCTCAAATGCTGCTTTTCCAAGGTTGTTATATACAAAGTGGTTTAGCTTTTTTTGTGTGTCTTCACCTGTGCTGTTTTTGTGTTGTTGCAATAATTCGTCAAAACCAGCCATGCTTTCAATCGACGATTTCTGTAAAAAGTGTTCAACTACTCCGTTACACGCAATAGCAGAACCTTTTCTGGAAAGTTTTGCACTACCGGCTCCATCAGCAACAACTACTAAACTCCATCCATTCTCCAAATCTCTAAAAGCAAAATCATCCTCTCTAAATGAACCGACATTTGCATGCGACCTTCCACGTTTCGAAGAAACGAGAATATGCCTGCCTCCCAAAGGAGCAAATACTGTCACGTCATTTTCTTTCCAATGTGGATCGTTTTTATCGCTTTCCACATTCTTCCACAAACTTTTAGGGTCAGGATTAATGATGATTGTTATTACCTTTTCATTAAATGCAGAGTCTTCCGGCTGTCCATCCACTTTAAATCTCAAGGTAATTTTTATATCTCCGCTTTGGGTCGGAACTCCCGTAATTTGTTTTGTCTTCTCGTCATAACGTAAACCAACTTCCTCCAGCCCTGAAAATTCAAATGCAGTAATGTCTTTCCAGTTAAATTTATTAAAATCAAACCTCGTCTCATAAGCTTTTCCAACTGTCGCATTCAACACGCGAACAGGCTGTTGAATAATTTCAGCTATTCGATCTTCGAGTTTCCACTTCGCCATAAGCTGGTTCTGATTTTCTATAATTACATTAATTGTAGCACGATTTTGCTCGTCCTGTAAAAACCTGTCCAATA
Organism: Segetibacter sp.; assembly: GCA_025963675.1. GTDB lineage: Bacteria > Bacteroidota > Bacteroidia > Chitinophagales > Chitinophagaceae > Segetibacter. The sequence continues at coordinate 3,739 of JAOQAJ010000334.1, read as the reverse complement.
AATCCATCCGGTTCGCTGGAACATTGATATTATTGCTTTTAAAAAGTTTGGTTACGACTTGTTTTTCATCATTCATTCCATCTCATTTGCTTATTTAAAACCTGGAACTATTGGCGGATTAAAAGCAGATCCATCAACTTTTAGGTAACGATGTTTAATTCGGAAGGCGGAGGCGGCAACTCTCCAAGGCCGGTAACTTCTTTGCCACCATCTTCAACTTTTGTAGAAGTAACACCTATCGAAGCTGTTACCCATGTGAAAAATTTAGAAATGCTTTGGCTGTCAGCAGTATCAAGACTTACTACATTGTCGGTAATTTGTTTTAGCAGGTTGGAGTCTGCACCACTTCCTGCAGCACAAGCAACAGTAAAAGCCGTTTTGCGCTTTTTGAATTCTTCCAGGCCACTCTGCCAGTCATCGGTTGGAATACCATCAGTCATAATAAACACCAGCGGCTTCCAATCTCCCTTTTGCTCGGCAGTCGTTTTTGCAACTTCGTTATCGATGCAGGTTGAAACAACTTTTAATGCATCGCCCAGGCAAGTCGTGCCGGTTGCCTTAATATCGACCATCTGAAATGAAGCAAGGTCAGTAAGCGGAACTACCTGCTTCGCAACGCTATCAAATGTAATGATGCTGATAAAGGCTGTCTCAATTGCCTGTGGATTTTGCCGTAATGAACTAATCATTACCTGCACACCATTTTTTACAGCTTCGATCGGTTCACCAGTCATTGAACCTGAAGTATCTAATAACAAATAAACGGGTAATCTTCTCATTTTATAATTATTTTAGTTTAAACCAGAATGTTGGTTATAGGAATATGCAAATCCTGCGCCCGCGTATTGTTTTAAGTAGTTTCTTTGGCAGGACTAAACAAAACAGAGAACAGTAGAATTAGCCGCGATATAAGCAGCGCAAATATTTTCCTTAATCCAGCTACTAAGTTAGTTTTGAATTAGTTACGAAGTTATTAAATTGATGATTATTACATGTAATTATTGAAATACACAATAGAAATAGCGACCTCCAACTATGCTTCCACTGCTGCCGCCGTTAAAGGTGGGGCCAGCCGGATTGAACTTTGTAGTGCCTTGTCTGAGGGTGGCCTCACTCCTTCTCATGCGTACTTGCTGGAATGTCAAAAACGTTTTCGTATTCCGTTGTTCCCCATTATTCGTCCGCGCGGTGGCGATTTTTTATATTCTAAAGAAGAATTTGACATTATAAAAAAAGAGGTGATTTTTTGCCGCGAATTGAATTTTGATGGCATTGTAACCGGTTTTCTTACTTCTGACGGAAGCATTGATAAAGAACGAATATTAACCATTGTGGAACTCGCGCATCCAATGGAGGTTACTTTCCACCGGGCTTTTGATCGTTGTAAAGATCCGATTAAGGGACTTGAGGATATAATAGATGTTGGCTGCAAACGGATACTTACATCGGGACAACAAATAACAGCACCAGGTGGAGTTGCACTTATAAAACAACTGATTGAACTTGCTCACGACCGTATAATTATAATGCCGGGAAGTGGTGTGAGAAAAGAAAACATTGCTGCATTAGCACGTGAAACAGGAGCTACAGAATTTCATTCTTCACTGCGCACGACTTCAAAAAGTGAGATGCAGTTTATTCACCCATCTTTTGCAAACGAACCAGGAGATTACTGCAACGACTCAATTGATCCTGCAGAAGTGCAGGAACTATTTCGCTCTCTGGCTTAACTATTCCCAACGGCAACAAAATTTCTTAATTATTCAAACGAGGTCTGTAATGTGTAAATCAAAACTTGTTGCACCTCTCAATATCGTTACTTTGTCAATATAAAATCTCCTTCATGTCTCAAGATAAAATACAGCAAGCCCCTGTAATGAAACTCATTTCGGTTGAAGAAATGGAAGAACAATTTTATACAATCCTTTTAAGAGAAGGGCTTGAAGAAAAGAAGGCAAGAACCTGTGCAAGGGTGTTTACAGAAAATAGTATCGATGGAGTGTATACACACGGAGTAAACCGATTTCCGAGGTTTATTCAATATATACGGGAAAAGCATGTAATTACAAACGCAGAACCGGTTTTAAAAAGCGCGTTCGGAGGTGTAGAGCAATGGGATGGGCAATCGGGGCCCGGCATTTTAAATGCAATAATTTGTACTGAAAGGGCAATGGATGTTGCACAAAAAAACGGGATAGGTTGTATCACACTTGCAAATACAAATCATTGGATGCGCGGCGGAACCTATGGATGGAAAGCAGCCAAAGCAGGCTTCGCATTTATCTGTTGGACAAATACCATTGCAAATATGCCAACATGGGGAGCAAAAGATAGCCGGCTTGGAAATAACCCATTGATCTTTGCTGTTCCTTACGAGGGTGAAGCAATCATACTCGATATGGCTATGTCGCAATTTTCGTTCGGCAAGATTGAGTTGATGAAAATGCAGGGCGAAGACTTACCTGTTGCCGGTGGATTTGACACAAAGGGAGAGCTATCAAAAGATCCTAATGCTATTTTGGAGAGCAACTTACTACTTCCGGCCGGCTATTGGAAAGGTGCCGGACTTTCATTGTTATTAGATATTCTGGCAGCAATACTTTCCGGCGGCCTGGCAACAAACGAGATCACCGAAAAACAAGCTGAAACAAATGTTTGCCAGGTATTTATTGCCATTGATTTGTCAAAATTGAATAACGCTTCTGTTATTGCACAAACCTTACACAGAATAATTGAAGATTATAAAAAGTCTGTACCTGTTGATGGAAAATCCATCCGGTACCCTGGCGAGGGAGTTGTAAAGACGAGAAAGGAAAATCTTGAAAAGGGAATCCCGGTTAATGAAGATGTTTGGAACGCGATCTTAGCTTTATAAGAGCATGGATGTTACACTTTTACTTTACACTCACCAAACCTGTAGCCAGGCCTTTCCATTGCATTTTTGACCCACCAAGTATTGCTCCAACACCCGCTGCAACATCGCGAATTTTGTCAACAACGGTTCCGGTTTCAGTATTTGGTTTGGTATTTCGATCGTAGATAGTAGCCGTTATTTTATTATTTTCCCTTGTAACTATAAATGTACTTGTAGAGTCAGCAGAATAAAAGTGAGCAATACTGTCATCTGGAGTTAAAGGGTTTGTCGAAGGCCGCACGCGCAAACCAACACTTTCAACGTCCTGTTGACTTACTTCTTTCAAATCCTCAACCTGCACCCAGTCATATCCCTGGCCGGCTCCGCTTCCCGGACCTGGTATGTCTATTTTAAAATAGTCACCAACCTGAACACTCCTGTTTACTTCCTGTCCGTTTTTGTCTACTAGCTGAAACGCTGCACTTGCAACACCAGCTAGTTGATCCCAATCGTTTACAGCAAGCAAACGGTTTTTAACCGTTTCATAAAATGCTTTAGCTTCCTGCACATCTCTGAATTCTTCTGAAGCTGCCGAATCAATTATAACGCCCGTTTCATTGCCAGGTATTAGACCTGTATAATTCTTTTCTTCCATATCATACTGGTTTAAAAATTTATGCCTTATTATCAGTTACCCAAAAAACAATAATAGATCCGAAGACAAATCTTTGCAGTTCTAAATAAAAAAGCCGCGGCTTTAAGACATCGCTTTTTTATCTTTCCCGCCGTTTTTAACCTTATAGAATAATATTGTGGCAGATAGTAAAAAGGTAACTGCATTGGCTAAAATAACCGGAAGGTTATCAGTAAAAAATCCATACAAAA
>JAOQAJ010000323.1 GCA_025963675.1 Segetibacter sp. | reverse complement strand
CCCAACCGACAAACACGCCAAGATCAAGCCTATTAACAAATTCAAAAAAGCTTGAAGGAGGTTCAGGTGATAAATACACTTTTGCAAGCCAACTACTGTCAACTGCTAAATATAAAATAAAGTAATTCTTATAGATTCTAAAAGCGATCGATGGCAAAAATGGCGGTTTAGCTGTTTTGACATAATTGCCGGATAAAACACCCTGCCAGTTCGATTCAATCTTTACCTGGCCATCAAACATAGGAGCAATAAAATTTTTTTCAAGTAGGCGAACTCGTCTTTCCCTTACAAAAGAGGAGCAAAACAACCACGTTTCGAAAAGCAACAAAACGAACACGGCGAGTGACGCAAAAAGAGGCACATGGTAACTTACTGGCGCTGCAGATGCAAAAGAAATTAATATCATCCCCAATAAAATCGTTATCGAAATATTTCTCGTCGTATCCATGGCCGATTTACTCCGTAGCAATCGCTTCGTCTCTTCAGAATAAATTTTTAGAAAGTCATCCTCCATATGATATATGTTGAGTTGATTGATTAACCGGGAAAAAGGTTCAGGTGATGAAGAATCATACCATCCAGAAATACATTTAGAAGGAAATGAGCCATCAAAGCAGGCCAGATAGATCGAACGTAATAAGTACCGGCACCTGCGATCAATCCCCATAGTGGAGTTCCCCATAACTCAGTCAATGGTTTACCCAGATGCCATGCGGTATAAGACAGCATCGAGATGGTAATTGCATATTTGCCAAAACTGTAGACCGAGTACTTTCCTGTATCAGGTGAATAAACAATGTTAGTATTATGGGAAAGCCCTAGTAACAGGTAACCTCGAAAAATAAATTCTATTACAAGAAAAAATGGAAAATAACACAGCTCATAAATAATAAACTCACCTACGCTTGAAAAGTTTTTATAGAACGGGTAAACTGCCTGCATGCCGGCATCTTTTGAAGCTATATAAAACGGAAAAATTGAAACAAGAATAAGGGTGATAAAAAGCACTAAACCAACAGTCCGTTTTCCTTTGGAAGGTAAACCAAGCCCGTAATCTACAAGAGAATGTTTAAAGCCAAATCGAATTATAAACGCCGGGATCACTACGAGCAAAAAAGTGCCTGACAAAAATGAAATAAGCTCACGATCCCACTTTACCCAGCTAAGAATTGGAGTACGAGTATCTGTAGCTACTCCCGGCGGACTCCATTCTTTAAGTATCAATTTTAGTAGATCCAGGTTGCCCTGGTTGCCCCACAACATAATCAACACAATTGCTGTAAGTATAATTATTTCAGGTTTTTCCTTAAAAAAGCTTCTGATAAGTGCCCACACCATTTTTAAGACTGATATAGGATTCGGCTTCTTTAGCACTTGCCGTATTTCATCCTCCGATAATTCTTTTTGATAACTCATTTTATACAACTGAAACTTTATAAACTTTTACATTAGATGTTCTAAAAAAGCACATCCAGGATTATTAGTAAATGTTTCAAAGACGGTGTCGACCTCCCGCATTTGCATTAAGAAAAAATGGTTTCAACTTCCACTTCACTATTTTCTACAACAAACCCGCACCGGTCAGTAAACGTGTTATTGAAAATGCCTGACTTGTTCATCATTCTATAGAAGTGCAACCACTTATCTATTTCCGGGTAAAGCTCTTTGATTGTGTTTTCGCCGAGGTTATTATATTGTCCCCAATGCGGTCTGATCTTTCCCAGTTTAAATAATCGATGTTCTATTTTATCCAATATCTGGAACCTTCCTTTTGTGCCAACCAACAACGGCACTTCTATCATGCATTTATCTTCACCGTGCATCATTGACAAAAGCGCATCGCACTTTTTTACAAACCGCAAAGAGATAGGCGAGGTATGATATAACTGGCCAATTTCCCTATTCTTTTTTGCTTCTTCAAGTATGGCGTCGACGGCATCAATAAATAAATTGTCTTCAAGTGACACCGCATATTCGCCCGAATAACCTTTTACAAAATTGGCGTTTCCAAGGTGCATGACTTCGAAACTCTTATCGATGTAGCCGTCATAATCTATAACTCCTTTCATACTGCTGGCAATAAGCGCAGGAGTACTTTTATAAAAAAATCTAAAAATTAAAGCCGGAACTTTTCTAAATAGTAATACCACATTTTCAATTAACCATTTTCTTGATCTCCGACCTAAAGGCAAGCTTCTAACTTCTCCTTCAAAAATGTTTCTTTTAGTGACCAGGCAGCCGTGTTTGCCTTTTACTTCATATGGGTTCACCCATATTTCAAAGTGCCTGTTTGCCTGCAATAGTTCTGCTATCTGGTTTCCTTGCTTCAGGTCTTCCCAAAAAGTCTCGCCTTCTTTGCCAATTCTCTCCTCGCACAAATTATAGCTGTCCATCACTTTTAAAATAACGGAATAAATAATGCCCATACAACCCATGCTTACCAATACTGCATTGAAGAAATCATCGTCTTGAATCAATTTATTGCCAGGAAATCGGGCCTTGTATTTTGCAGGATCGGTAATACCGTTTAAGGGCTCAATTCTATATACTTGTCCCATTTCTCCAACCAGGATAAGCGAAGCAACACTGCTTGCAATTGGACCAAGCGTAATGCCGGTACCGTGAGTGGAAGTCGAAATAACTCCAGCTATTGTTTGCGCATCATAACCGCCCATATTGATTAATGCAAGCCTGTTTTTATCCAGGTGTTGGTTCAGGGCCTTGATCGTTATTCCATTTTCAACATGCATCAAATGGGCTAAATTGTAACCGTTTTTCGCAATTGTCTCATCATCATATAATAGGTCTTTATCCAGTGTGATCGGACTATTTAAGCCATGGCAGTCTACGAGAAAATCAGATGTTTGTACAATGTCAGAAAACGAATGTCCCGAACCTACCGCTTTAACTTTGCAATTGTTATTCTGAGCTTTTTTTACTATGTCAATTAGCTCCTGCAATGACTGTGGCTTTAAGTACTGCAGTGGCTCTATGACCTGGTTGCAAACGCAGTTCTGCCACGTCTTTCTTTTACTCTTCCATAATGTATCTGAAGCTTTGATGTTTTCAGGAACCGATTCTTTTGCGTCCTGCCTCATAGAGATGGTGTTTGTATTTTAAGAATGAAGATGTTGGTTCTATAGTTCTTCCAACTTTTGTTTGATTTTTTTGAGCCGGCCTTCACCTCATTATTCAGCAGCCGTTGCGTCGCACTCTTGTACTTTATTTTTCTCATTCATCAACGAAAGCCACAATCAGCTCCCTATCGCCTTCCTTCAACGAAAGCCATAATCAGCCCCCTATCGCGTTCCTTATACCTTTTGAGAATACTGTAAGTTTTTTGGCCGCTCCTTCGGTGAAATCAACAATGTCGATCCCGCTCAATTTTCCGGTTGCCAGATCTACTGCCCACTCTTCCTGCAAAATCTTTCTCCGATCTTCCTTCTTATCGTTGTCGTCATAGTAGTCAATTCTGAGCTTATTGTCCTGCACATTCAGCATACAAAAGCCGTTGTAGCCTATAGGAATGTCATCGTCCATTTTTTCTCTTAACCTGCCGTCAAACAATGTTAGGTTTCTATTAAACGCATGCGACGCATCTGTGTTTTTAGGAGCTTTTGGTTTTTTCTTCGCATTTAACTCAACAGGCATCCCGCTATTACCAACACATCTTGCATACACGTTAGAGCCGTTTTCAAGCTTGTTAGCTCCGTAGACCGAAAACCAATGTTCATGTCCCCACAGCCATAATATGTCGCGACCGGGTTTCATTATAGAAGAAATATATTTACCGGGATTTGGAAATTCATCTTCAAAAGCAGAAAAGCATTGATGATGAGATAGAAAAATAATTCCCCTGTTGTCATCATTTAACCTCACAGTTTTTTCCAACCAATCTTTATGTTCATCCGGCAAGTCGAGTTTTAGGTTAGGGCCTATCCCTAAAATTCCTTTCAGCGAATAGTAGCCGGTATCTAGTCCAATTATTCGCCAGAACTCGTTTTCGAGACAAAAAAAACTTGCCTGCTGCGGCTTATCATGCTCCTTTACAAAGTTACCCATGTAAGGCAGCAGCTGCTGAAAATAACTTCTTCCACTCGAGTACATTTCATGATTACCTAACAATGCAAAACTGCCCTGCTTTCCATATGGCCAGGTTCCCCCATAGTCGGTATTAAAATTATCAGCTATTTCTTTTTTATTGCCAACGTAGTACGTGTCGCCTAAATGAATACTATAATCGTTATCCGAGGCCTGCCTGGCAATAAGATGTGACTCTGCCGTATCGGAGGCCCAATCGCTTAACAGAGCAATTGCAGTGGATTTAGAAGAGGGATTTTGCATTTTAAAAATCCCATTATTTAGTTCGGGTTTCGGATACGATTGATATGTAAAATGCGAATTGCCAAGGTTAGCAATATTCCTTATGATCCATGCGATCTTGTTTTCTTCAACAAGTGCATGCATATCATAATCAGGCTTCGGATGTACAATGCTATCCCATACCGACTTAAGCTGGCTTACAATCGAGCTTTTATTCATTCCAATAAACTTCCTTTTATCTTTCATGAGGCAGTTATGTGGGTTATTTGTTTCGGGTTATAAAGAGTTTTGATGCGATGATAATTATTACTATACCTCGAAGCAATTACAATTTGAAAAGCACAAGAAACACTTCAAAAAAAATAGATTACGACATTATTAGTTCTGATGAAAAACATGCATTTGCCGGCGTAATTAAGAATTGCTGGAAGCTTTCAAAGAACAAGTGAAGTATAAGTTATTAAAACAGATGAAGTCTGTTATGTAACGTGATTAGCCAGGCGTTTGAGGTCGAGAGTTTGGATCATAGAGTTTAAGTTATAGTTATAACAAAGTATAACTCAATTGTGATATTTGCAATAGACAAAAAATAAACGCTTTATTTCGCAGGTTAGTCCGGCCCCGATAATAACAATTGCAAAACATGATAGAAGTAAAATAAGAGGACAGCAGATGAACGTACTGCGTCGCAACGATGTTTAATAGATATTGCAAAAGCCTGGCAAAAAAGATCTTCGCGTAATACAAATTTCAAAACCGGTGGATGTCTAAAAGAACACTAAAGTCCAATCTTTAAACAGCTTCCTGGGGACCTATAATGGCATTAGTTGGAACAACACCGCCTCATGTGCACGATTATAGTTATATTACTATTCATTCACTTTCAACAACTACACTTATGGATGGCTATCAGGCAGATTTTCTTTCGGGTATAAATCTTCGGTTACCAGGTTTAACTGCCGCACAAAAAAGGCTAAGAGCGCCTTTAATAAGCGATTCAAAAGAGTTTGAACTTAGGTACACGCACTTTAGTATCGTGATGAATAAGAGCCGAAAGTTCGCCTTTTTTGTTGCAACCAATATCGATGGCTTTAAATGGAATGCGGAAGTGAAAGACCGGATAACATTTGCAAAAGACCGTAACATCCTGGACGAACACCAGATCGGGGATGAATTATATGATTTTTACAAAAGCGTTTCAAATAATGATTTCGACAAGGGACATATCGCCAAATTTCGAGACCCGCAATGGGGAGATTCAACTACGGTAAAGAAGGCTGCAGACGAAACAATGAAGTATTCTAACTGCGTCCCTCAGCATCATACCTTGAATAGAGGTGCATGGAAAAGCCTTGAAGATTACATCGTCAAAAAATTTACAAAAGACAATGGTGCAGATGGAAGAAAAGTGTCGGTTTTTGCCGGCCCCGTTTTATTGAAGAGCGATCCTTATTACATTGACCTGATCGACGGAAAGCCTTTACAAATTCCTTGTCACTTTTATAAAGTGGTTGTTTATAGAAATAAAAAAGACAAGTTATCAGCGGTAGCATTTATCATGAGCCAGGAAAACATTCTTCGTGAACATAACTTTGTTGTCGACGAAAAGCAAGACGTCAGGGGGGTTAAAGTGACCAGGGAAACTGCAGACGTCGATTTTTTCGAGGACTTTAAAACAGGTGAACCATACCAGGTTCGAATCGATTTTGTGGAACAGGTGACTGGTTTAAAATTTAGTCTTAACAAAGTAGTTCAGCCCTACACAAAAAAAGAATCAACAAAAATTATTTATAAAAGAGTTGAGGTTCCTGTAAGCAGGGAAGCGTTCATTAAGATCCCCTTAAAAGATCGTCCTCTTAATTTTGAGTTTGAAAGAATTAAGCTGTAATCTTATTATTTCCCTTGCCATTTTTTGTCAAGCATTTTTATAAAATACCCGCCAACAACACTTCTTGCCTGGAAACCGACCATCCGTCCGTTCGTTGTTTCATGCCAGTCGCTAAGTGGAACACGGGTATCAGTTGTTGTTGCATAGCGGTAAACAGGGCTTATAAATGAATTGAAATCCTTTTGGTTATTAGCAAGCGTTGCCGTCCATAAGATCCAATCCGACTTTGTATAGGTCTTTCTGCTGTCCAGGGGCAAGCCGTAATTATTTTGTTTGGTCAGGTAATACTTCACTTCTTTATTGTACACCTCTTGTGGAAATATTCCGAGATTCAACACCTTATCCCATACAAGGTTGTACTTCTGGCTCCATGTATAAGTACTATCAAAAGTTAGCTTATAATGATCGCCGGCATCAGCTAGTTCTGCCCATCTTTTAGCCATTACTTTTGCGCTGTCGCCAATTGTCTTTGCAATATCGTTATAACCTAATTGTCTTGCCAGGCTCGCATAACCCGCAATACCTACAATGGCTTTGACTGACAGATTTGTATTTCTTGCCAGGTGACCTGCAAAGTCATCGGTACACAATTGATTGGACGGATCGAAGCCTGCCTCCAACAAATAATTTCCCCACCGCGTTAACGTTTTCCAGTGCTTTCTGGCATACTCTGCATTGCCCTCGGCTTTCGCAATGGCTGTGGTCAGAATAAGCATATTGCCGCTCTCCTCTACCGGCATAGGTTCTCCATAGACTACCCCGTTTGCGAGAGGATAAGTGCCCAGATCATGCGCAGCATAAGGCTTATCATATTGCCCACTTTCTGTATAATAAAAAATTCCGTTCAGCATCCCTTTCAATAGTTCGGGGTTATATAAAAGAAAAAGGGGCGCAGACGGATAGGTGACATCCACAGTATTGATACATCCATTGCTGTAGTTTTCTTTTGATAAAAACAACAACTCTCCATCAGGGCTTCTAACCAACTTGTGGGCAGAAATACTTTGGCGATAAGCAAGATCACAAAGCCTGGCATAAGTCTCTCCTCCTGCAACGACAGCGTCAGCATGCATTTTCCTGTTGAATGCCGCGCATTTCGTCAAAATGCTTTTATAATCTTTAGCTGCCATCTCCAATTCTCCTACAATTGTTTTAGCAGAATCCCGGTTCCACCAGGGTCTCAAGTTTTGTTTGAAATATTGCACCGAGTATAAGTCATCATACCCCAACATCACAAACTGCTCTTTGGCTACAGTAGAGACTTTACCGAAAGGAATAATGGTATTTAATGAAAGATGCTTGCCTGTCAACTCGCTATTTGGAACATCAGAAGTATTGGCAATTAACTGGTTAAAAGCAGCGGTGGCCGAAGAAATGTATTGAATTGCTTTTGCACTTTTAGGTGCGGCAACGTACATATATCCCCAGTCAATACGAAGGTCATCGCCTTTTTTAGCGAGGATGGGTTGCTCGGTCGTACCGGCTCTTAAAATTGACAAATTATCTGTAGAGACATTTTGAGCAAGTATTTCCTGGTTTTGAAGATTTGTTGCAATATCAGTCGATGCACCCAACAGTAGCCGCACATCATGTGCTTTTCCATCATTAGATTTCACTTTATAAGAAATATATGAAACGGGCCTCGACAACAAATCAAGATTATCCATCAACAAAGGCGAGGTAAAGGTGACAGTAAGATTTGTTTTACCACATACAAAATCATAAACAGTTTCGGTAGCACTAAGTGATACATTTTTTTGAATAGCCTCCTGAATTAAATCATTCTTCTTTGGTTCTGGTTCTTCAACTATGCCTGCATCCAGCCATTGTCCTCCGGTAGTATTTGCTACATGAATCGCCAGCACATTATTTTCTTTTTTTAGTTTCGATTTTACATTATCATCAATTGGAAAATACTGAAACTTATTAAGCCATCCATGCTTATTGTAAATTTTGTGTCCATTCAAATACACCTCAGTATTATCATCGTGATTGATCTTTAGGAACAGCTTATTCAGATTAAGATTATTGACAGAAAACGTGCGTCGAACCCATAGGTCTTTGCTTCTCCATTTTGTTAGTGCTGCATTTCCATTACCAAAAGGCGCTGCACCGGTTTTCCATGATGCATCATCAAATGAAGGATTCATCCAGGAACTATCAGTTACTTCTTCTGTAAATTTTACAGTATAATCTCCTATATCTGATGTAGCAATTACCTGCTTGTAAGGCTTGTCTTCTCTGCCAAGAAACCGGTAGATCTTTCCATCCACTTTCAACATCCCGATTAAAGAATGTTCAGTACCGGTCCAATGTCTTGTAGCAGAAGCATTGAGTGTATCAGTCATGGACCAAATACTGAAATAAGGATCGTGTGTAATCAAAGGATAAGCGGGCGCCTTTTGCTGGGCTTTTACAAATCCAACAGAAAGGATTGCAAAAGCAATTAATATAATCTTGTATTCCCTGTTATTACTCTTAATGATTTTCATATGGCAATTGCTATGTCAGTTAGTATCTGGAGATGTTGATAGGTAAAAATACAATGGTCTAAAGTAAGCTGTGTTATATTTTTTGGGCGAGCATTAGTTCACTTATCACACATTGTTGTGTCACTCCCTTGTACCTACGGTGTGTACTCATCTTTTTTCTCGAAACAATAGAACACGGATGACACGGATCAAACTGATAAGAACCGATTTTTAAATTGTTTCCCTGGTAATATCACTTCGCTAACGCTGTTTTTCGCGATAAAAACGGATTGGTACAGGTTTTCTTACCTGGTAATCTGCATAATCCTCCCAATCCGTGTTATCCGTGTTCCAAAAAAACTTGTGTACACACGGTAGCCCTTGTACCGCATTCTTTCATCGCAGCAACGTTTATTATAACTATATGTTCCTGCTTCAAAAAACATTTGAGCGGCTTACGATCATTATTTTTGAACTGCACTTTTTGCAGGTTTTAAAACCGGTGAAGCTTTATTAATTAGAGAATCTATTTTAACTAATAACCCGGCAGATTTACTTTGTGCCTCTTCTAAAGGAAGACCAACCGGCAGTCCTGGTCGTTTATGTTTTGTTGCAGTGAGCCATGCATCACGCATCATATTTTGTCGTTGTGCAATCAGCTTTACATATTGTGGCGCGTCTTCAATTTGTTTTAAACTCTCAACTATACCAGGTGAACGCGCTACCTCCTTAAATCCGAGATATAATAAAATTTCTCTTGCCATTATCCAATGCCCGACTTCTCCGGGATGTACTCCATCCTGAGCTAATGCAAAACCATCCAATCCAAATTGTGCATCAACTTTTCGATGCGCTAGCAGATACTTCTTCATCGGGTAATGAATGTCGACCACATCCCATTTCGCCTGGCGCTTACTCAACAACCAGTCAGCGTAACGATCAAGCACTGCTGCATAACCTATGCTTTTACCTTTTAACTCGTCATAAACAGGTGGTGTAAGATGGATGATTTTCGCACCTTTTTTCTCTACCTCAATATGTAACCGGTTTATTCCATCCTTGAACTTTTGAAAACGATCTTTATCGAAAGGCATATAGATACCATCATTCATTCCATAACATGCAAATACAAGATCAGGCTTTGTTTGCTCCAGCACCCGCGCCAACCTTTCATGTAGGTCCGGTCTTGGAAAACTTCCACCTGCATGTCCCGGCTCTGAAAGGCCGGATACTGTCTCACTAGACAATCCTGTATTAATAAACTCAAGCTCTCGTCCCGGGTATTGAACTCTTAGATATGCTTCAACATCATTTACATAATTGCCAGCCCAGGTGATACTATTACCCAGAAACAAAATACGTTTGACACCAGGCCCTAATATCTGGGCAGGCAATGATTGATGAAAGAAAATTATTAAAGTAACCAGTGCTATGTTAATCCTTTTCTTCATTTTATTCAGGCTTGTTTGGTCAATGCAATAACGGCTTTTTTACACCTACAATTTAAATTAGAAGAAATTCACTAACCGTGATTGTTTGAAATTCAGCTGATTTAGATAAAAAAAATCAAAAAAAATTTGGTCATTATGAAACTTGAATTATTTAAATTATCTTAAAGTTCTGCTTCTCTTTCCCTATCTGTTACGCTAACTTCTGAAAATTACTAAAATAAGTCTCAATAAGGTCTACAGAAAAAAGACTTTCGCAGATTGATGTGTCATTGACCTTAATAGGTTAGAAAGAAGGGCACACAATAGCACAATAGTAGCAATTAGGATGAACGAAATGCGACGCAACAATGCCCGCTATTGGTTCCACTGCCGGTGCCAATAAGACATCTTTCTTCCAGACATCCTATAAACGATGTTATTGCTAACCCTTTAATGAAACATCGATTTTTTAAACAGGAAATAAAAGCTTTTAAATACATCTCTTAACCATTTTAATCTTCTTAAGAATGCCAGTTATTTTAATCACAGGCTGTAGCACCGGTATAGGTTTCGCTACTGCAGAAACACTTGCCCGAAAGGGAAATACCGTATATGCCACCATGCGAAATCCGGACAAAGCACCGGAACTGCAAAAACTTGCAGAAGCAGAAAACTTATCAATTACCATATTACCGCTGGATGTTTTGGATGACCAGTCTGTAGAAACTGCCGTCAATAAGATTATCGCAAATGAAGGCGTCATTGATGTGTTGGTAAATAATGCAGGAGTTGGTTCTTTTGGTTCAGTTGAAGAATTACCAATGGAGCTTTTGAGAAATGATATGGAAACAAACTACTTTGGAACTGTACGTTGTATCAAAGCTGTCTTACCATACATGAGGGAAAGAAAAAGCGGCACTATCATAAATGTAACGTCCGTTGCGGGTAAAGTATATTCCAACTTTCATGGTGCTTATTGTGCTTCAAAAGCGGCGGTGGAAGCTTTTAGTGAGTCTTTGGCGCAGGAAACCAAACCCTTTAATATACGGATTGCATTAGTTGAACCTGGTGTAATCGAGACCCCTATTTTTAGAAAGGCAAACGCCTACCCCGAAAACATGCTTTACCCTAACCTTAAAAGATTTATGTCTTTGTTTGCTGCTTCGCTCGAAAATCACGTTGCTCCTTCAGTTGTCGGCCAGGTCATCGATGATATTGTGACAGCAAAAACAAATGGTTTTAGAAACCCGGCCGGTCCCGATGCCCTACCGTTACTATCGTGGCGGGCTACTGCATCAGATGAAGACTGGGTAAATTCAGTGAACATAGATGATGAAACATGGATCAACTTCATGGAACAAGGCATGGGATTGAACGTAAGAAAATATATGGAAACTAAAGGAATGCCGCAGTTCAATTAAGTCAAATCCTCAGTTTTTACCTCCCCTGCTTCTATCTACAAACTCTCGTTAATTCATTCTTTAAAACTTTTATTTATGATTTTCGAAAATAGTCTTACAACGATTGCTTCTATTGAAGTTGCTGCCGAAGAATTACAACCCTTTCTGGCAGGAAAAATTTTTATTAAAGGAGATGCTCAATATGATTTGGCACGAAGTGTATGGAACGGTATGATAGACAAAAAACCAGCAATAATTGTTGAATGCAGAAATAGTAATGATGTAATACTTGCAGTGAAGTTTGCTGGTAAACACAATTTGATTGTGTCTGTAAAATGCGGCGGACATAATGTAGCCGGAAACGCAGTTTGCAATGACGGACTAATGATTGATCTGTCGTTAATGAAAGAAATTGAGGTCGACGCTGAAAATAAAAAAGTACGGGCGCAGGGCGGAGTTTTGTGGCAGGAACTCGATAAAGCAACTCAAGTACATGCCCTTGCCACAACAGGTGGCACTGTTTCCGATACAGGAATAGCCGGGCTGACATTAGGTGGTGGAATGGGTTATTTAATGGGGAAGCACGGATTGAGTTGTGACAACCTGGTATCAGCAGAAATTGTAACTGCATCTGGCGAACTACTAAAGGCAGATAAAGACAACAATGCAGACTTGTTTTGGGCGATCCGTGGCGGTGGAGGCAATTTCGGTATTGTTACTTTATTCGAATTCAACTTGCACCCCGTCGGGCCGACTATTTTTGGAGGCCTGATTTTATACCCCATGGATCAGGCTAAGGAGATGTTGCAGTTTTATAGAGACAACGTCCGCGATACATCAGACGAAATCATTAGTTATGCCGGATTCCTGGTAACCCCTGATGGATTGCCTGTTACCTTTATTTTACCTACGTGGTTAGGGCCATTGGAGCAAGCTGAAAAAGAACTTGGAAAGCTTCGTTCATTTGGTACGCCCATAGTTGACCTTGTTGCAGAAACGCCCTATACTCAACTGCAATCACTTTTCGACTCGGCCACACCTACAGGTATGAGGAGATATTGGAAGTCAGGATACTTTACAGAAATCTCTGATGAGCTACTTGATATTTTTATCAGGAATGTAGCTACAAGACCTTCCCCATATTCTCCTGTATTATTTTTTCATATTCGCGGGGCGGCTGCAAGAGTTCCTTTAGAAGAAACCGCATTTGTACATCGGTGCGATCAATGGGATATAGATATTATAAGTCAATGGACAGAAGCCGAAGATGACGAATTAAATATTGGGTGGACCCGCAGTTTCTGGAAAGAGATAGAACCATTTAGTAAAGGAGTATATGTTAATCACCTCGACAGTGATGACAATGAAAGAGTGAAAAATGCTTATGGGGTTAATTATGAAAAATTGAGACAGATTAAACGCAAGTATGATCCAAGCAATTTTTTTCGGTTAAATAATAATATTCTTCCCTCCTAAAAATGCTAGTTAGAACGATATGATACACTTGAACTAGATATCATTAAGAGGCCGGGGAGTTAATTTCTCCACGGCCTCTTAATGATCTTCTTTTTTGTATTAATAGCTAATCGATTGAATTTTGGTTGCTTTCAGAAATCTTTGAAAAAGCCTACTCTCCGCAAATAACCTATTCATACTTCACCCCCACCCGCAAAGCCTTTAACCCACTCACACCTTGCAAATCTTCCAGTTCAAATTTTTCTACTCCCGGCAACAGCAATCCCTTGCTCTGCAAAAAATGTATGTGTTGCTTATACACTGCGGCTTCAGAGGTATTGGTGTAGACAATAGCAATCTTGTCAGGCTGCGTAAGTCTTTCCAGCGTACCTTTTATAAGAGACTTATCAATTCGCTTTTTAAGTATTTCGTACCTGATGTTATAAGAACCCTCAACATCAAACCTTCGCTCGTCTTTTCTAAAACAAATATCAATCGGATGCGTTTGCACCAAAATCAATTGTGTGGTCATTAGTGGCAACGGCAAAGTTTCCTGCATTCTATAATTCAGTTGCGCTATTTCAGCCATGGTTGTTAGCTGCCACAACTTTAGATTCTTTAGATAGATGGGATCGAAAGGTTGTGTAGCGACAATCGATTGACCAATATAAATGTTGTACTCAATTCCATCTGTTCTATACTTTTCAAAGTAAAAAGAATAAATGTCCTGTTGTTTTTTTACTTCCTCGTCCAGGTATTCAACCACCAGTGTATTTATCTTTTCAATGCTTCGCTCATAATCATGCAACTGGCTGCAAAACATACCCTTGTGCTTGTCGGTCTTTTTAAAATAATCCGCTATCTCGTTTTTGTACGAGGGGAAATGATCTGCGAGATACTTGAAAAAAACAAATACCTCGTTCTCGAAAAAATCTATAATCTCTATTTCATTTTCTGTTGTAACAAAATTGTCAATTGATTCGATAAATTCATTACACTTAAACTTTATGCTCTGCAGTAGTGGCAGCGAGATATCTTTTGAAGTCTTTTCAAGTAAATCAACAGTTGCTGCCAATTGAGTTACATAGTCGTTTTTTAGAGCAATATTTCGCTGAACAGAAGAATCGCGAATGTCGATTGCACCATACAATGGATGCACATCATTAAAAACAATATCCTCAACTGCTTCCTCTGTTTTCTTATCCACGTTGTTCCTCAAAGTATTCCATGCCGCTTCGTAAAACTTCCATTCCACAGAAGGTTGTAACGGCGTAAATTTCTCCTTCACAATCCTGTTGATCCTGTTGTCTAACATCTCAATCATATAATATAAAAGATCTGTTATCAGGTGAATCGTTGGTTGCAACACATCAATGATATCAGGAGTGATATTTTCTTTTTCCAATTCAAACAATCCGAGCAGTCCATCTCTCTTCGTAAAAATTGGAAATACAAGATAATTTTTGATTTGTTGCCGGCCGAGATCACTTATCGAACTGCGGCTAATAACAAAATCTTTATCAATATTAGAAAAGATGTATGGCTGAGGATTCTGTGATAACTTTTGATAAGTTTCATTTATGTCAATTCCATTTTTGATTCCCTTTTCGATAGAGGAAATACCCACCCCTTTCGTTATCAAAAAACTATCATAAACGATTTTCCCGTTGATCTTAAAGAACGGGGTAATACCAATCTTAATATTTGTATCGCTCACTAATTCTCCCATTGCCATTTCGACGAGGTTTACAGTTTCGTCAATCGATATCATGTGCATATTCACGATGGCATTCTTTAAACCAGCAATAGCCATCTCTTTGCTTATATCTTCAATTGATATCATGCAAAACCCTTCTACCCGGAAGTTGTGGGACGGAAATTTTTTAAAAGCGCTCAAAAAATCGTTTCTGCCAGCAGTTAAGATTTTAATCCACTTTTCGTTAAATTCGGGAAGCTTGCCATTAACATGCACTTCAATAAAACTGCTTTCAACAGTCATCTGCAAGTGCTTCACAATATTCCCCTCGTTATTTCTAACCTGTTTTATGATCTTATGGTTATCATCTATTTTCACATGATAACATCGCTCTAGTATCAACCGCACAAAATACCTTAAGTTACTTACTTCATCTTCCTGGGTATTAAATTCGATTTGCTCGTTTATAAAAGCTTTTTTGAAAGCATCGGAATAATAAAACAAACAACTGGGCTGTAAAACAGCCAGCGCAAAGGGGCGGTTTTCAAAATCAGAAGATAGTGGTACCAACGACATTACCAACAGCTGAATTAACTCCTCATGTTGCTCAAGGATGTTCACATCAGTAAACGGAACAGTTAGTGTGGGGTGTTGCTGAAACTTCTTTATCAGGTATCTATAAAACTTTACACGGATATCTTCAGAACGCTCCTTTTTATTTTTAAGAAACCGAACATATGGACCAAAAGATGGATTAAACTGAAAGTGTTGTTCAGTTATCCATGGCTTTGATTTTTGTTTGTAAATTCTCATCAGTGTAATTCCTCCCTTCCAAATTAACGCCTTTTAAAACGTTTAGTGTTCATATTTTTTTTAGTGGTACCGGCAATAGTTTTTTATTGCAGCTTTTGTTGTGTCACTCACTTGTACCGATTATTTTATATCGGCTTTTTCTATAGCGAATTGGAGAATTCGTTTAATTTTTCCTGGTGCTTTTAATCACATTGTTTATACGTTCTTATTCATTCATTTTTAAGAAGAAAAAGCATATCACAGGTTTACACCTATTGTAATATAAGGTTGGGTACCTTCTTTCGAGTGTCCAATTACTACTTGTATCAATACAAGGTCTGCCGGTACTATATATATTCCACCACCATATCCATCGTGCCATTTGTTTGACGACTCTCCCGGAACCCACACCCTGCCAATATCATTAAATCCTATCAGACCCACCGAACCCGGAAGTAAATAAGAAGTAAAATCAAATAGTTTTAAACGAGCTTGTATACTATGATAAAACATAGACTTACCAGTAAATCTATTTGTATGAAATCCACGAAGATTTTGAATTCCTCCTAATTGCATCTGTTGAAAAAAAGCTGGCTCTCCAACTGTCGTTCCTGCTCCTACCCTATTAAACATTACCAGATTCGAATCTCGGGTAACAGGAATATACAGGTTAAGCTCTGATCTAAGTTGTGCATATGATTTCGCCTCGCCACTAATTTCATGCATTCCTCTTATCTCTGATGTCCAATAAACGCCGCTTGCGGGCAACATCAAAGTGTTTCGGGTATCTAATTCAGCACCGGCAACCAAGCCACCATAATAACGGGTCGAAAAAACATCTTCATCATTGCGAAGGGTATTGTAGCTATTTAAAAAATGATTTGTATTGTTCTTTTGAGAGCTACTATAAAACTGGCCGGCTAAGCCAGCACTTAGCCTTAAATGTCTTAGTACATTTCGTTTCAATCGTACATCTGCATTTATATAATCGTACCTGTTGCGGTAAAAATTTATTCCTTTTGCACCGGTTCTTATAAACTCAGTTTCGTTACCTATCCCATAGAAATTACTAATATTATGAGGCCCTCTTGAAAGCACGTTGATCATCATGTCGGTGGAGCCAAACACTCTTTTAATATCGGCGAAATAAGTGAACATAAAAGCCTTTCTTCCGGTAGAATAATTACCATAAATCTCGTGGCGTGCCGCATATGGCTCTCTTCTAAATCCGTGTTTTTCGAAAATTAAACCGACGCGCAATTGTACTCCCTGGTCAAGGTTGTATTGAGCCATGACAACCGGACCGAGTTGATCATATTTAAACCAGCGTTTATCAAATTGATTTACGGAACTATCAAAAGAAGTGCGGATTTTAGCGACAGTTCGGTTAGGTAAAACATTTGGTTCATCAAAACGGTCGTAAGCATATACTTTGCTTCTGTTCTGCACCTCGTTACTTACATAAAAGCTATCTCTATCAGGACCTCCGATTAAACGTACTTTAATTGCAGACTTACCAGAACCCACCACAGAAAAAATATCTTTTCCGGCAAAAGCATATAGCCTTACTTCTTTAGTAACAGCAGGATCAAAGGTTCGGTTATAAATTACTTTGTCTTTGGTTCCGTCTTTTTTTATTTTATAAATAGTTACACCTAATTGCCCGTTGCTTTTATTTTCTATATCAAAAAGTTCATGTTTATCAGAAGCGGGAATATCAACATACTTTGAAATAAACCGATAATATTTTAAGGCCTCTTTCTGTAATGTTGCGCGGCGTGCTATCAACGTCCTGATTATTTTTTCTCCCGAAAGTGCATAGATGGTGTCAGGCAGTAACTTTATCGATCTCGAAATAAGACTGTCTGTAATTTTTGTTTGAACATATTTTATTTGCTCTTTCCAAACATCTTCACCTAATGCCGTTAAAAAGTAACGATCAAAATACCTGTTATTAAAATTGTATCCGGGTATGTCTCTGATCTCACCCTTAAAACCCTGCAAGTTTGACTTTAGCCATTGGTGCGACAGAAACCATGGAAGTACCCCCGAAGTATTATAATATACTTTGTCTCGATCACGAGGAACAGGAATATATACCAGGCCGCTTCTATCTCTTATTCTTTCCCATCTCCATTGATCCTCATGCCTGTCCCAATCACCCATCAAAATATCCAGTAGCCTGGCCCTTAAAACTAATTTCTGATCGACCCTTATATCATTATCCCCCTGAAGATTTTCCTGTGCTTTTTGTGAATTATCAGATTTGATTGTGTCAACCACCTCTCGTTCTTCAAACAACAAGACTGAATTGGCAAAATCAGATCTATACTCTCCTAACGAAGGATCATCAGCTACATAAACAATTTCAGGGTTTGAATGAGGTATGCCGAGTGCCTGGGCAAAAGGCGGTACAGTTAAAGCCGAATAAGGATGACCAGTTACTACCTGGTCCTGCAAAATGTCTTTTGCAACGGTTTTTCTTAGTTTCTCCGGTAATGCGCGTTCAGGATATTTTTGAATCGTTCTCAATACCCATTGCCTGCTGCGGCTATCTTTTAGTCTCAACGATTTGGTTTGAAGACCACCACCCCTTTGCAACACTGTAAGTCCGCCTTTTTCTTTTGATAAATGAAACACCCTCATCTTTACCGGCGCCGCCCATAATTTCCGATAACTTTCTCCCAGCCAAAAGCGGTGAAATTTTCCTACACTATCATAATCAGGAGCAATCGACGCGTAAATGCTATCACTTTTATTGTTAGAAGATTGACTGACAGCAACGACAAATGATAACGACAGGAAGAATAAAAAAAAAGTATGCTTCCTGGCACTTTTAAATATTAAAAAAAACCGCATCATATTTTCAAAGTAGAAATTTTAATTTAATAATACAAGCTATTAATTGAAATGGCTACTTGATATTGTAAACGGCCCTAATGGTATTTAGGAGGTGATTATAAGTAACAGCTAAAATTTTGAAAGCTGTAATCGGTTATCCTTCCTGGTCGTAGCAACAACTATTCTGCTAATTTGATTTTTAATTTTTATCTTCATCAAAAGCTTATAAATGAAAACGATTGGCCATTACTTATCATTAATTCTCCCTCTACTTCTTCTAAATATTTTCTCAATAAAAGCACAGGACAAAAGTAAAATACGAATAATAATGATTGGTGCTCACCCCGACGACTGTGATATGGGTGGCGGAGGAACCGCTATTAAATTTGCGAAGATGGGATATGCGGTTAAGTTTGTTGCAGTAACTAATGGTGATGCCGGACATCAAACAATGAAAGGGACACCATTGGCAAAACGCAGGTTTGCAGAAGCGCAGGAAGCAGGCAAACGCTTCGGTGTAACCTATGATGTACTTAATAACCACGATGGAGAATTACTACCTACCCTTGCGGTGCGTTTGCAGGTAATTAAAAAAATCAGGGAATGGGATGCAGATGTGGTTATTGCTCCGAGACCAAACGACTACCATCCTGACCACCGTTATACAGGCGTATTAGTTCAGGATGCTGCGTATATGGTGGCTGTACCAAACGTAGCCCCCGAAACCCCGGCATTGAAAAAGAACCCTGTTTTTTTATACTTCCAGGATCGTTTTCAAAAACCCAATCCCTTTCGCCCTGACATTGCAATTGATATAACTGAAGTTTTCCTGCAGAAGATCCACGCGATGGACGCACACGAGTCTCAAATGTATGAATGGTTGCCCTGGATAGGCCAGCATTTGGACCAGGTACCTGCTAACAAACAAGACCGGGAAAAGTGGTTAGGACAAAGGAGAGCAGTGGAAATCAATCCCGCGGTAAGGCAGTCTCTCGAAAAGTGGTATGGAAAAGATAAGGCTGCAACGATCAAAAATGCAGAAGCATTTGAAATTTGTGAATACGGATCACAACCTAACGACGAAGAAAAGAAAAGGCTGTTTCCAATGCTGGGGAAATAATCGAATTTAAACAGTGGCTGCAGATCTTCATTTATAAAATTTAATAAAGAGAATGCATCCTTTATTTATTATCCGGGTTATAATTGATGGGGATTTTCTTTCTGCCCAATACATATCCAACGCTTAGGTTGATTGTAAAAAATTTATCCTTGTTGTTTGAATTGCCTCTTGCCCAACCGGTACGATCGACATTGGGATCTAGCTCTTCATATCGGTGAGATAGCAGTTTCTGGGTTTCAGTTGGAAAAATTGCACGGTCAACATAAGTGGTGCTAACATCGTCGAGATAGTCACTGGTGGTAAAACGCCCCAATGCTTCGAGGCGAAGGTTAAATTTTGCGTTGTACTCATATTTTACGCCTATTCCTAAAGGGATCGATAATGCCCGCAAGCTATATTGTTTTCTCGCCGGGTACTCCTCGCTGGTCTGGCCTTCTGTATTCATTCGGCGAAGCGGCACCCATTGTCCCTCGTAAAGTGTTTGAGGAAAAAAAGAAAAAATGCCTAAACCGGCCATTACATAGGGAGAAAGTAGAGGAAGCGTTTCAGTATTTCGAAGCATCAATGGGTGAAATGCACCGACGAAGGCAGCTTCAAAAATTTTGCTCTTATAATTCAAATTTCTTGACCTCACATAGGCGCTGTTACTGTTTGCGTCATCTCCGGCGATCGTTCCTTTCGTAAGTTGGATCCTGCCCTCGAAAGTGCCTTTGTAAAGAATGCCGAAATGGGCGCTGAAGTTGGATTTCGACGCATTTAAATGATAATAGCCTGGTGAGAAGCCCTTGCCTTTGTTTTCACTTACGTCGGTTATACCATTCATTAATCCAAAAGAGATTCCCCCTTCCCATAAGATGTCGGCATCGTAATATTTATCGTCATAAAAAAAGGCCTGACCGTAAGAAAACATCGATAGAACGAGGAACAATATGAAGAATGAAAGTCGTTTAAGCATAGGTGTTTTTGAAATATCAAAAATCAGGCAAGTTTTATCGCAAACAGAAAAATTGATCTTTCATCAATAACGTTCATTCCATTCTATTTATTGATTTGAAGCAGGGGATTGTAAAATAAAAAGAGGCTGTCCAATTTGATTGGTACAACCTCTTTAAAAGTTAATACTAAAAACTTTTAATTGTCTGCAACTTGTAACTGAAGCATAATGCTATAAGGTTTATAGCAAAATGATAAGCAATAAAATGATTATTATAAGTCCGGCGGTAGAAATGTAAATGCCGCCTTTGCCAAGGGCTTTGGCCTCCTTGTTCATGTCTTTTAATTCATTTCGGAGTTCCTTTCTCTCTTCTTTTGTCAAAGAAGATTTGTCCATATTTTTAATCTCGTCAACACGTAGCTTCATTTCTAAATAACGTGCTTCTTTTTGCTCTGTAGTCAAATTTTCAACACTTGCGGCAAATGGATTTTTATCTTTTGCACTGGCGTTAAAAGTATTAAGTGACAAAAGCATTACAAAAGCGGCTACCCAAATTTTTTTCATAATCATGAATTTTTAAATGAATTAAATAAAGAGACAATAATCAATTGTGCTTAATAATTGCTTAGGGGAGAAAAACTGATGCTTCAGCTTTTATAAAATTAAGTTGTTTTTAGCAAAGCACTTTATTTTGTCAAACCTTTTTTGCTTCGATTACCTTTTTTTATTTAAGACAAAATGATAGGGAAAAGTTTAAACGATCTAATTATTTTCTTATAAAATTGCCAACGGCCTGGATGTATCTGGGAAATGTAAAATAAACCGGTACGTTACTATGGCCGGCACCACCTACCAGGTGCGCTTCCTTGTCTTTGGATGCTCCACCGTAATTGATATAAACGACTTCACCTTGTGTTTTTACATTTAAAAAATCGTCTGCAGTTCCGTGGATCCACATGAAAGGTTGTTGCACTTTTTTTATCAGATCGGCATTATTAATTTTCAAATCAGTAAAAAAGGAACCCGGCAAGGCTAGTGCTGACGCATCCTGCACCATTGCTTCTGACGAAGCTATTGGCGCTTCCAGAATAAGTTTTGACGGTCTCATGCTTCGTGGTTCTGCGGTAAGTTTTGTGGCTGGTACGCTTCCCATGCTAAACCCATATATGACCAATCTTTCATTTGAAAGACCTTTTGCCTTTAGCCATTGTAACCCAGCATCTATATCATTAAACAGTCCACTTTCAGAGGGTTTGCCTTCCGATAATCCATAGCCTCTGTAATCTATCATTAAGACTCCGTAACGGTTTTTACTGATGGCATTAGCGAGAAGCTGGGCACGTGGCCAATAAAAATCCATATGGTCCTTATTGCCATGGCAATAAACGATAACGGTATCAGTCGAAATACGGGTAGTATCGCCAATGTAGACAGCATAAATTTTTGTAGCTGTTGCTTCATCAGTTCCTTTAGAGTTTAATGTAAAAAGTGAAACGAGGTTTGCCGGAATACTATAAGATGCATCAAGGATAAAGTCCACCTCACCCTTATAATTACTCAGTTCGTATTTATCTATTTTATGCTCGTTAGCGTTAAACAGATTATCATCGAGGCGAAGACAACCCGTTAAAGAAACTGCTATTACAATTATTGATAAAATTGAAGTCTTTTTTCTCATCTGCTAAAATTTTCTTGTACAACCTAAATAAATTCCAAATGCTCCATGAGATCCAAAGGGAGTTTTATAATCAACGGTGCTTGTGTTATTGGCAATATTGGGAGCAATTGCTTTCAATTCAATATTATAATTCCATTTTTTTTGCACAAATGTTTGGCCGATCATTGGATTGAAAAGCCAACGATGTTCCTGCTTTTGATCGTAAGCTCTTTTTCCTGAGAGCTCAAACCAGTTAGCAACACCTACATAAAAAAAGTTTCTTTTATTGTTATAATCCCAAAAGGCGTTAATGTCAATTTCGGGATAAAGCTTTGAAGCATCTTTTCTGTAAATGATGTTTGCAACGGGGTTAATGCTGATGCCGGGCCAACGGCCTTTTTGCTGCACAATTTGCTTTGTAACCCCAAGCTCAATTTGAGCATTACCGTAAGCAAGGGAAGTTAGATTTAAGGAGCCAAAGCCTGTTAGTGTGCTGTCGATACCATAGCCGTACGTTGCTGTTACAAACGGCATCGGGATAGTAAGTTTGCTATAGCTAATAAGCGCACCACCTACAGAAAGGTTTACTGCCTGCTGTTTTTTCGCTAAAGGCTTTACAAATCGTGTTGGCGCACAAGACACAATTGTTGCAATGACGATGATGAGTAATAGAGTTCTATTCATAAAATCAATATAAGAGATTTGGTTGTTAAAGACAATTGAAGCCTACACGGCTCTATTCCTCAGAAAAGTCTATTCTTTGTGACATAGTTTTAAATTTTAAAACTTAAAACTGTTTTAATTAAATAACAGGCCAGATTAAAAATTGGGGGGAATTAATTGCTAAAAAAGTTCTTGTAATCCTAAGATTTGTACAAGATAATTATTAAATACTAAAATTTTGAAACTCGCGGTGACCGCCGCTAACAATTTATAACAAAAGGTGAACAAAGCTTAATAGTAGTGCTGCAGATGAACGGACTGCGACGCAAGAATGCAACCCTTACAACAACTGTTTGTAACCATAAATCACTAATGTTTACCTGGGCTCTTTTCAGGAGTATTTGTGATAGTTGAATAATTGCTGGTTAAGGGCCCTATCTCAAATTTTGCCCCTTGCTCGAAGCCACTAAAGTCTGATTTCAATCTCATGGACGTTAGCACTAAACGATCGCTGTGGCGCTGGATTGCCAGGTAGTGAAACATGGGCTTGTATTGGATGGCAAGGTCGGTTAACAAACCTTCGCCCTTTTTTAGCGGCTGGTGCAAACCTCCGCCTCCGCCAATTACAAAAAAGTTTTTACCCTGCTGCTGAAAATGCTCGAAGTTGTGGCTGTGCCCTGATAAAAACAACCGGCTTTTTGGAGATTGAAGGAAGTAAGGAACAAAATTTTTTCTGACCGAAATAGAGGAACCAACAATTTTACTGTTTGTATATGGAGAATGATGACAACCGGTAATAATAAATAGAACCGAGGAATCAGCATCTAACTCGTTTAATGTTCGTTTATACCAGTTTATTTGAGCAGTATCTTCTGAAGAAGAAAGAGAGCCAAAGTTGGAGTTAAGAAGAATAACAGCAACAGAATCCGTAATATCAAGTGAACCGGTTTTAACGTGTTTTGGAAATCTTACCTGGAATTTCCTTTGTCCTTTTGCAGGTTGACCCATTACTTCATGATTGCCGAGCGCGGCATTTACCTTTATACCTTTACTTCGTAACCTTTTGAGGTAAGCATCCATTGCCTTCCATTGCCTGGTACTGGAGCCCAAAGCCACCACATCGCCTAACAGATAAACACCTGCAGGATTACGGTTAAGAATGTTGTCGAAAATGCTTTTAGTAGCAAGTCGATTACGATTTGATTTTAATACCAGTGTCTCAACCCACATTGGGGCCTGCGTGTCGCTTGCGAAAACCATTTCTTTGCCGGGAATAGAAGTAGTATCTACGGTCTGACCGCTAGATATCAGGGCAAAAAAGCCAAAGAGTATAAATAAAAAATTCTTTATGAACATGCAAAATATGGGTTAGGTGAAACTTCCCCGATTGCGATTGCCTGTACTCACGTTTGCGGGTTCATCAAATCATATCAAGACAAGTTTAAAATGTAATAAGAGAGCAGCCTACCATTTTAAAAACCTCCACGAAGCCTGTACTTGCAAACCAAAAGATCCTCTTATCGTTTCGGCTGCATATAACCACTTTGCCTCTGCACCTAGTGCTATCGATTTTGTGACTGGCGTCGTATAGGCGGCCGCTGCCATCCAACCGGTACTGACTTTCTGAGAGGTAGTTTTACCGGCATAATCCAAATTAGTTTTTAAGATATAAAACCCGGGACCGGCAAAGACATTAAAGTGTTTTTTAACTGAAACCGAAAACTCAAGCAACAAAGGGATGGCGTCAACTGAAACTTCGCCTTTTTTTCCATCCGCGTCTGTAAGCTTATAAGAGTAAAAAGTCATAAAGCCACTTTCAAAGCCAACCTTTAACCTATGATCAGGATGCCACATGATACGGGCAGTTGTAACCGGATTAGTTCTTGTTAGTTCTGGCTTTAGAAATGCAGGTGCTCCTTTGTTAGAAGGGAAATAACCGTATCCTCCACTCAGGTATAAAATCAAAGTGTATTTTTTATCCCTTACTGGTCGTGAAGTTAATTCTTCTTCCTGGCCGATAGCCTTAAAGCAAGTTAAAAACATTACAAAATAAAGGACAACCCTCTTATTTTTTTGCATAGTAATAATAGGCGACTGATGAAGGATAATTGGTTAATATGCCGTCGAATTTACCCTGGGCAAAATACTTACTTATGTTTTCGGGTACATCGAGGGTCCACACGTAGGCCTTTCTTCCTGCTGAATGCATCTTGTCAACTTCCTCATTTTGCAATCCGAGCGTCCACCTGGGCGCCCAGATTTGTGCATTAGTATTGGTTACATCCTGCGGGGTTAATTCGACCACGGATGGAATATTCCTGTAATCTTTAAGCTTCACAAAATTATCTAAGACTCCCTGGTCAGGGATACCTATGGTAATGTTGAGCTCACGACCAATAGCTGCGGCTTTCTGCTGGTATT
Source organism: Segetibacter sp. (assembly GCA_025963675.1). Taxonomy (GTDB): domain Bacteria; phylum Bacteroidota; class Bacteroidia; order Chitinophagales; family Chitinophagaceae; genus Segetibacter. Next base: position 11,369 of record JAOQAJ010000323.1, on the reverse strand, counting down.
CCACCTGGATGTCACGCTCCTTTTGTATCGATCCTTTAAACTTCGTATCGAGCCAGACATACTTTAATGGAGTTTTATAAACGACTACATCTAAAGCCTCCCTTAAAGTTGGAATGCGCTCTCCTTTAATCAAACGAACCAGGGAATTTAATTGAGCATAAGTGTAATTCTCTATTGGCCCAATCATCCCATTTCTTTGAATCAATCTTTCATTAATTGTTTCATCGTGAAACAAAACAGGAACTCCATCTTTTGTTAATCTTACATCGATCTCAATGCCTGTTGCTCCAAAGCTTGATGCCAATTTGATTATTTCAGCAGTGTTTTCTGACGCCGGCAATAAGTCTGATGTTCGTCCACCTCCCCGATGAGCCACTATTTCAAGCGGAGTCGCTTTGTATAAAGGACGATTATATTGCATTCGAACTATCCTGGTAGTATCTTGTGCAGTTCCGTACAGGCCGGTTATTATGGTACCAGGTACCGCATTGAGCGTGGAGGAATCAAGCAAATAGCCTCCTCCTGTATTTTTAGAAATTGTGAACCTGGCAATACCCGTTTCCGTATTTACCACATTTCGCCAATAACCGTTTAATAATATCGAGCTGTCTAATCTTTTGCCTTCACATATAACATAAACCACCTGCCTTTCGCAGAACATAGAAAGCTGGTATGTTGTATCGCTGCCATTTACGGTGTAACTCCATTTAAGGGCAGCAGATGCTCCAAATACATCTGCCCCTTCTGAAACAGAGTAAACACCTTCTAATTTATTTCGAGTTTCGTTGGTTAAAGAAGTTGATGCGGGTGAATCAAACAAATTCCATTTAGTTTCCGGCACCGGAGCCTCATAGTGTTTTTTACATGAAAAGGTAACTATGCAAAGTATTGCAATACACCAGTGTTTTATCATAAGATGAGACCAATTATTAGTTGAGGAAAAAATATATTTCGGTCAAAGCTTTCAAATGCCGGCCATGTCTGCCAGAAGAAATCTGTATATAGTGCGCGAAAGCCAAGTGTGAGATTTCTTTTACCGTAAAATGGCTGTTCAAGGGCAATTGTGTAAGATGAACCACTAAATACCCTGTAATCTGTTGTTACCCGCTCTTTACCTGCAAAAGTTCTTACATTGAAATTCATTATCGCGTCAGCCCTTAATGAAAGCAAAACCTGTTTATTAAACCGATACCCGATGGCTACGTTAGGATAATTCTGCCAACCACTACCTCTTGATTTAAATCCTGCAAAGTTTACAAAACCAAACCAGTAACCTATTTCATCTCCCGCGCCAATTGAAATCCTGTTATTCAGTTCCGTTGTCCACCGGACGCCGACGGTTGCCAGGTTTTGAAGAATTTGAACAGACAGTCTTCCATCGAGATTTACTTTTTTACCAACTTTTCTTATAACATGAAAATCACCGGCAGGAACGCGGTAATGTAATTCCTCAGTTATATCGTATGGAAGAGTGGTTGCAGTGACGCCGATTGAAGTGGTCCATTTAGAATTCATCGGGTGAGGAAAATAAATGAACTTCTGCTGTTCAATCGGTAAATTCTGAGCCGATGTACTTTTTGGATAAGTAAAAGAGCAAACGATAAAAACAATGGCAAGAATAGTTTTTCCAGGTAAAAAAGTCATCATCAATTATTAATTCTTTATCAAAATCAATTACCGAAAGAAATACAGCGCCTCCAATAACAATTAAGTGTGGTTATATTTTTATTGTAGGACTTGCCGCACGTTCTTCATGCTTAGTGGTTTATGCAAAAAATAAGCCTTAGTCAATTGACGTTTATTTGTAGAAGTTATTGTTTGAAAGAAATAAATTGAATTAAACATTTAAACCGAATGACTACAATTTTTTATGGCTTGCGAAAAATATTGTAAAGGGAGGAACGAAAATATATAGACTGACCGCTACAAGTGCTTAGTCTTTTCTTGTAGCTTTTTCCTAAGAGTTTTAGAACAAAAAGGCCCGATCGGGTGACCAGGCCGAACACATAGATTTTATGCTATTGTTATACTTTAATGTTGAGAGACTGGAGGTAGGTTTTGGTTATGCTTCCGCATTGTAATGGTGTTTTCGCTTTATCAGGAACTGCATCTAATTCAACTATTCCCCAACCTTTAAATTTAATTTTATCAAGCGCGTTAAAAAAGGCCGGTAAATTAATGTTACCCTGGCCTAGTTCTACAAACGTGTACGCCTTTGCATCGCCGGAAGGATTGGGCTTCACATCTTTTAAATGCAAATTATGTATCCTGTTTTTATATGTATTTAAAGCAGTGACCGGATCGCCTCCACCTTGAAAATAATGAGCTATGTCTAAAAGAAACTTTACGTTTTTATCATCACAGTTTTCGAGAATGATTTTAACCTCTTCAGGTGTTTGGCCTAATTGACCCATGTGATTATGATAATTAGTTTGTACTCCAAGGTCAAGGGTACGCTTGCCTATTTCGTTAATTAACTTTCCATACTTCACCAGGTCTTCTGTTGTGGGGCTACCTTCTTTTGGTCTCGAAGAATTTGTCACCTGCATATTTCGACCACCTAGTGCTTTTACAAATTTCGCGTTGGTGACGTGTGTCTCAATTACAGCTTGATCATTACCTGTATTTATGTTAGCATTACCACTCGAAAACATAGGCAGGGCTAATTTATACTGTACCAATAAAGCCGCAATTTCTTCAGGTTTTGTGCCATACTCTTTAAGAATTGTAGATCGAAGTTGTATGCCTTTAAAACCCAGAATTGAAATATCCTTCATAGCTTGTACATCATTTCCTGACCAGGTGATGGCAGAATAACCAAGGATCAAATCAGGAACTATATTCACGCCAGCCGAGAGTGTGGGCAAAAATGAAGAGACAGACACGCCGCCTGCAGCTAAGCTTACATTAGTTATAAATTTTCTTCTTGATATGTCTGAAGCCATTTTTCTTGATTTTAGTTTTTCGAATAGTGGTTAAAAATAGAAAAATACGCTTTTATTTTTTAAGTTTAATCCATCCATTGGAAATACCATTTAAGATACTTTTTTCGCTAAACCAATAATAACCGAAACATTTTATTTGCAGTAAACGCGGAACAAAAGTTTAGGGAATTGCTACGACCGACTGTAATAGTGTAAACTGTGGAAGAAACTTATGAGGCAATAATGGCGTTATAAAAAAGCTTATAAAAAAAACGCGTTTGCTCTTCATAGAACAAACGCGTTTTTGAAACGGTATCAATCTACACTCCACTACACCGCGATCGCACCAGATTGATAAACGTTTGCAACCGCCTCAAAATACCGCTGTAATGCATTTTCCAATGTCGGCAACTTTATACCTTTTTCACTCTGCAATACGCTGTAATAAGGCCTCTTTGCTTTGAGCCGCATTTTGCGTAATGGCTTCGCATTAACCAAATTTTCATCACAACCTGCCATTTCAGCTACTTTACGGGCAAGGTCTGCCCATGTTATTTTACCGTGATTTGATAAGTGGAATATTCCATGTTCATTATCTAACAAAAGATCCAGAGACTCATTTACAAGATCAGGAACATAGGTGGGTGATATAACAACATCATCTGCTACTGTCACTGTTCTGCCTTCCTTAAGATCAGCAAGGGTGTTAGTAACAAAGTTCAAGTGATCCCAGGGACTAAAGAAACTACTTGTTCTGATAACGAGTGCATTTGGATTTGTGCTTAAAACATTTTCTTCAGCTTTTGCTTTACTTTGGCCGTATACGTTCAACGGATTTACCTCGTCGCTTTCTACGTAGGGGTCATTTTTTGTTCCATCAAAAACGAGGTCCGTAGAAAATGTCATCAGTTTTACAGGATGCCTCTGGCACACTTCAGCAAGAACTGAAGCACCTTTACAATTTGCATCGAAGCATGTTTCGGGTGCATTTTCTGCGTCATCAACCCTTACATATCCTGCGGCATTTATAATAGCCCACGGATGCAGTTCCTGGATTACCTGTTCCATTGTTTCACCGTCTGTGATATCTACATCTGCACGGCTAAGGAGAATATGATGAATGTTTCTCTCTGTGCAGATTTTGCTGAACGCACTTCCCAGTGTTCCCGACCTCCCTAGTATTAAAAGTGGTTGGCATTTAGGGGAGTGTTTCCTGACCTTCATCTTAACTACATTGTTTACCGGATACCGTACCCGTGTATCTCTTCTCCACCAGCCCGCTGTTTCGAGCACAGGATGATAATACACTTTATGTTTCGTAAGCACCTGTATGAGCCTGGCAAGAGCTGTAGGCCTGGGACAGCCGGTGCTGAGATTAAACACTCCCGGCTCATAAGTTCCCCACGGCTCTGTTACCAATTTATTCCAGCCGTGAAGGCCAAATATTGCCCACGCTGTTAATGCACGAATATCTACCCCATCTGCCTTCAGCTCATTGACCGTTTCCCACATCTCATTAAACCATCTCATTTGCTCTTCACGTGTGCTATGAAGATGGCATTCCGTAATAGCTAATGGCAACTGTAGATGTTCATATGCTTCCTTTAACAGCAGGTACGGGCCAGATTCCTCCTTTAGCGGTATCAATACTGTTTCAATATCTGCGTATCTATGTTTTCCATTTCCTCCGTGATATTGCTTCGGATATTTAGACATATGATGGTCTAAATACCTTTCGGAAGTAAGGTAATAGTTGAAGCCGCAAACATGAGGAATACAATAATTATCACGGAAATAATGGAGCTCTGCTGCCGTTAACCCTACTTCTTCAGTCAGGAACCTCCACATTGGGTGCTTGCTGTCTACCCGACCGCAAAGCAAATCATAAGAAATCCAACGACGATCGTTTTCGAAATCTGCCTGGTATTTAAGCAAGGGTGTACTGTAGCATTTCGCAAGGTCTTCTGTTTGTATCAGCTTTGCATTTGGGTTTATTTCCCTGATTGCCTTCATAGCCATTACGGTAGCCTTTAACTCGCTCAACAATATTTTGTAAAAGCTATAATCGTCAGCTTTATGAGGATACCAATGACCATAGAGTCCGCAAAACCGCGCTGTTGTTAGCGGCTCATTCACTGGCGTATAATATTCTAACCATGGAAACTTCTCTGCTACCAGCCTTGCATAATTAGCCACTCCTTCTTCGAAACTTCCATCAAAGAAGTTGACGTACACAGGGCCGCTTCCATGATGTACTAACCCGGCAATTGGTTCTACGTTTAACTCCTTTAACCGGTTAAGATTCTTTTCAACAAATGCCCAGTCTATAACGGTATCTTTCTGTGGTTGGTGTTTTTCCCAGAGTACCGGGTATCGCAACATTTTAATTCCTAGCGATGCAATCAAATCTATATCTCCTTCACGCGTATAATGCCCTGAATATTCTGACTGATCGTGATATGCATCTCTTACCCTGTTTATCGTCCCTTCAATTCCGCCCCAAATTTCAATTTGATTTCCTGCAAGCATAACCTGTTTTTTGAATTAACTAATCCGAGCTTCTTTCGAATTGCTCCAATTTTTTTTAGCCCTTTTTTACAAAAGCATCCGCGTCATATTACCCAAGCAATATGATTAATGCACAGCGTAGGCTTTATGCTATAAATAATTTTTTGATGTTACTGATTTGTGTTTGTATTACACAAATTTTCCTGTGTGGTAAAAGAAAGAATCCCTATCCTTTCTGTAATTCATTTCAAAATTCATAATAGATTGCCCTCCTGTATAATACTAAGGCAAAAAAGCGTGCCTTTTTTTAAACATACTCGCAAAACCGGTCTAAGGAAAAGGGGATTGTTAATAGCTAAACGGGAATTGCAGGAACGCAGTTTTATATTTCTCAAGAATAACTGTCCTGCCTAATTTCTTCATGAGCCCCTTTTCTATTAGTTCTTAAGTTGTTATAATCGTATTTGCCTTTGTACTGCGTTCATTTTCGATAGCACTTCTGCACAGTTACATAAGTTCTTTTAACAAAAAACGATGCTCTTTTCTCTTTTGACATTTTTTTTCGAACACGCACATATAACTAAAATAATACATAAGATGTAGAAACTGTTACCCACGAATGTGTAAACTTTGACTAATTAAAGCAGAGTAGATCTTGAGAGAAAAAGCCGGTTAGAAAAACGACACGCTCAGGTTCAGGAAAGCGTCTAAGCTTTATGGAAGTTAAGAATCGAGTAATGGAGAGGAGAAATCAAAACATTTTTTCTAAGCGCCGGAAGGGTCAGCCCGTTTCAAAAACTAAGAATTTTTCCCTTTTTCTATTTTTCGTATAATTTATTCATCTACACCGGAAATTGTGGGGAGTCGAGCTAAAAAAAGTTGACAGAGTAAGAGTTTTTCTAAGAAGGGATGCGTAGCGCAGAAGCCTATTCAACGAACTTCCCCCAAAAGGTATATAAAAGGCATTCTATTAATGTAATGAATCGTCGTTAAAATCATCACCCCACATTACCTTCAGTAACTTATCACCTTTCTCCGAAGATCTTTTTTGATTTTGTAATTCGAGTTCCAGTTCCCGGATTCTCTCCTGCAACTTCTCTACCATGTCCTGCTTCGCAGCTTCAGCCATTTTACGACTTTCATTATTCATATAGCTAACAGTTACTGCCTGTTCGTCTTTGAGGCTCACTTCCATTTTTTTATCCTTTTTTTTAGCGATCGTTAGGTGACGTTCTGAATATTAGCCAATTCTCGCATAAGGGAATTACTTAAGCTTTCTATTAATTATCATAAAGTATTAAAAACCAAATAATTGCAATAATAATAGAAAATTTGATAGCTATTGAAAAATAAAGAAAAGTATTGCTTCTGCCCCTTCTACGCTACCAACCGCCTATTCTTTTATCAGACTAGAAAAAAGAAGCTCCGGTTGCATAATTACCAGCATTTCAATAAATTAGAGGATTATTTTACTAACGAATGTGAATAACAAATAAACCTGGTGAAAATAGGAAGGTTAATCCTTTTTGAGATAATTCAAACCTTTGTTACATTTTTCTGTTCCTGACTATTATTTTATATAACTTTTGATAAAATTAAACGATTATGAAAAAAATCTTAGTTGCCACAATACTGGCAACGACTCTACTTAGCAGTGCTTACAGCTTCGCCCAGGATGACAAATCAAAAAGGCCAAGCCCGCCTGCGACAGCAACTGCCACCACTGCTTCGGGAAATACCATAACTATAAACTACAGTCAACCGAGTGTTAAGGGCAGAACTATTGGAACAGACATAGCGCCCTATGGCAAGGTTTGGCGTACCGGCGCAAATGAAGCCACTGTTTTCGAGATCAGCAAAGACGCAAAAATTGAAGGCAAATACCCATTAGCGGCGGGTAAGTATGGCTTATACAGTCTTCCGGGAGAGAAAAAATGGACAATTATTTTTAATAAAACCTGGAACCAGTGGGGTACAAATTACACGCAGGGTGATGATGCGCTGCGGGTTGAGGTAGAGACGCAAAAAGCACCGGCGATTACGGAGAAAATGACGTTTAAAGTGAACAACGACGGAAAGGTTTCTTTAATGTGGGGAGACAAACTCGTCAGCTTTACAGTTATATAATGCTATGCAAGAAATCGTAAAAAGCTTCGCAAATGTTGCGAAGCTTTTTTATTTTAAACCACTATTTGTTATATAAACTTCCACCGCTACTGAATAACCTGTCAATTCTTCTTTCAGTTGCAGGATCTTTTTCGACAGGCGGTGCGTGGTGAGGCTTTATTCGCGCATCAATAATTAACGGACCTTTACAGCCCCAATGTTTGTTGCAGGTAAAAGAGTTTACGCCATGAATATCATGCGAAGGATTGCAACGAGTGTACGTTACCCACAGATAATTATTAAGTGTTGCTGAAATAAAAGTACTATCATCACACACAACAATAAATGCTGCCTCGGCCAGAGTCAATTCCTGATCTTTAAGTTGCTCATTCAAACTACCCATCTCCTGTCGAGCTGCCTCATAAGTAGTAAACTTACTGGTTTGTAATGCAACAACTCCGGGCATACAAATAGTAGGATTTTCAAAGTTTTGCAGGTCTCTTAAAATGGCGGGCACTTCAGTACATAATTCTCTTTTCACATCGCCGAAAGCTGCAAAAACTACCTTGCTTCCACTGTTTAAGCCTGTTCCCGAATAATCCAATGTATCAATTGTCGTATTGGTATAAAAGTGTACATCCCTGGTTAAATCAATTCGTTGAAGAAGGTATTTCATATATTCTTCCACCCTTGTTGTTCTTAACTGGTTCGTATCATCAGCAGTAATAAATAAGAATTTGGCAAGGCTTAGTTGCCCTGTACCGAGAATGTGATTTGCGATGGTAAGAATTTCAGCGGGCTGTTTCACCGGCATGTATGGAGTATATCTTTCGCTTCCTATAGCAAGTAACAATGGGTGTACGCCTGCTGCATCTACCGCATTCACCTCTTTTAAACCGGGAACTTCATTTGGAATTGCATCCCCCGTTATTTCGTGTATCAATTGTCCAAAGCTGGTGTCTTCCTGCGGTGGACGTCCGACAACTGTGAAAGGCCAGATGGCATTTTTTCTTGCATAAACTTTTCTTACCCTCATTAACGGGAAGGAATGAGTAAGGCTATAATACCCGAGGTGATCTCCAAAAGGCCCCTCAGGTTTATTTTCCCCTGGAAGCACCTCGCCTGTTATCACAAAATCAGCGTCGGTACTTATGCAAAACCCATCACGATAAGTATACCTGAAGCGTCGGGCACCCAACACTCCTGCAAATGTCATTTCACTGATACCTTCCGGCAAAGGCATCACTGCCGATAGAGTATGTGATGGTGGCCCTCCTACAAAACAACTAACCTTTAATGCCTCGCCTTTTTTGTTTGCCTTGGTTTGATGAATACCAATGCCCCGGTGCAACTGGTAATGCAATCCAATTTCTTTGTTTAGCTCATACTCGTTACCTGACAATTGTATGCGGTACATGCCCAGGTTTGCGCTCATTATTCCCGGCTTGTCTATATCTTCTGTATACACCTGCGGCAACGTTACAAACGCGCCACCGTCCATCGGCCAATGTTTAATTAGCGGTAAATCTGAAATTTTAATCTCGTCTGCAAGCACTGGCTTTTCTGCAGGATTTTTTAATGGAAATGCTTTCATTGCCGCCAAACCTGTCTTCAGATTTTTAAATGGCTGCTTAATTGCCTTTATCGGGTCATTTTTTAATTCTACCAGTTTTTGCACTGACTCTAATGTATCCCTGAAAATGAACTTGCTTCTTTCTAAAGTTCCAAAGATGTTTGAAGCTGCCCGGTATTTAGATCCTTTCACATTTTCAAATAACAATGCCGGTCCGCCAGCTTCATGAACCCGCAAATGAATTGCAGCCATTTCAAGATGAGGATCCACTTCTTCCTTTATTCGAACCAAATGCCCGTGTTTTTCAAGGTCAACCAAACATTGTTCGAGAGAGCGATAGGTCATAGATGCGAAGATAAGCTGCTAGCTGTTAGCTACTAGCTTTGAAAGCCATGGCGGCCAGGCCAGAGATGCAAAAGTAAGCTGCAAAAGTGAGCTGCTAGCCTTTAGCTGCTCGTTTGTTATTTTAGATCCCACTAGCGTAGGGAAGTGGTGATAATCCTAGCTAGCTTCCACCGGGGCGTTTGCCGATTTCACATAAATGCATGGAGTAAGCCGGATTTTTGCAAAAAACGGAGGCTGAAAGCTAGCGGCTAACGAATAGCAGCTTTTTAACAAAACACGAAAGCTAGAGGCTAGCAGCTAGTAGCTTGACGCCCCCAACCCGCAGCTTTCCCTACCTTTGCCCTATGACAAAACTTAGCATAAACATCAACAAATTTGCTACTTTAAGAAATAGCCGGGGTGGTGATAACCCGAACGTTTTAAAGGCTGCACTTGATGCGGAAAGGTTTGGAGCGGATGGGGTTACGGTACATCCACGGCCTGATGAAAGACACATTAGATATAGTGACGTAAGAGAAATAAAGCAGGCAATTAAAACCGAGTTTAATATCGAAGGAAACTCACAGGAGCAAAAATTTGTAGACCTGGTGCTGGAAGTAAAACCTGCCCAGGTAACCCTGGTGCCGGATGCACTTGGCCAGATCACTTCAAATCATGGCTGGGATACCATTGCCCACAAAGATTATTTGGTCGATATTATTTCAGTTTTTAAAAATGCAGGTATCCGTACGTCGATCTTTGTTGATCCGGATGTAAGAATGGTGGAAGGGGCAAAAGCAACCGGCACAGATAGAATTGAATTGTACACTGAAGGTTATGCAAAACATTTTGCGGAGAAAAAAGAAGATGCGATAAGACCTTATGTCGAAGCGGCAAAAGCAGCCAACGAATTAGGTTTAGGTATCAATGCAGGACATGATCTTGACTTACAAAACCTAAAATACTTCGCTCAAAATATTCCGGGGCTACTTGAAGTTTCGATAGGTCATGCACTTGTTTGCGATGCCATTTATCTCGGTTACGAAAACGCTGTTCAAATGTATAAACGGCAGTTGCAATAGGCGAATTAATGAAAATTTCAAGGTCCTTTAATAAAATCCGGAATAATTTTTTGAGGCTAAAGTGAACGTTGATATTGATTGTAAACTGGTCGTAAAACTTCAAATTATGAAAAAGTTACAATGGGCCCTAACGAAGGCAATCTTTAGTTTATCAATAGTTTTTGCCGCTAACTTTTCTTTCTCCCAAACGTCGAGAGATACGATAAAAGCCGGCCATGCAAACGATTCGATGAATGTTAACCCTGGAAAAGTCGATAATAGAATGGCGGTGAAGCCTGCAAATCCATACAACAGCATGGCCATCTTATCTGACACTGCCTTTCTCACTAAAAGCATTATGGATAACAGGATGGAAATACAGTTATCAAAACTCGGCCAAACCAAGGGAAGCTCAACAATGGTAAAAAAAGTTGCAGCTTTAATGGTAGCGGATCATACAACTATACTAAATGATCTTACAAAACTTGCATTACAAAAAAAAGTTGCTGTTCAAGAGCATGGAAATGATATGACAGGTCCGGAAATAAACGTGGCTTCAGGACCGGCATTTGACCAGGAATGGGCGGGAAAAATGCTGGCGATGCATGAAGCAAAAATTGTAGAGCTTGAAAGTTTTCTAAGCCTGGTAAAAGATCCCGCATTGAAAGCTGCAGTGCTGAGAGCGATACCAAAAATTAAAAGTCACAGAGATTTATTATTAAAAATTCCCGGAGCAAAGGAGAAATCGAAAATTACTCATACCGTTTGATCAACTGATGGCATTCGGAATTGTGGTTCGAATCGCTGAACTTAGATCTCAGGGCAGATATAAAATAAATAAAGGGGAAGTTGTTAGACTTCCCCTTTACTTAT
>JAOQAJ010000041.1 GCA_025963675.1 Segetibacter sp. | reverse complement strand
CTGTTGTCTCAAGTTTACGAGCGACAGAGACTTCTGCAATCATTTCAGTTACGCTACTGCCGATCATGTGAGCGCCAAGGAACTCGCCATATTTAGCATCAAAAATTACTTTTACAAAACCTTCGGTTGCACCTGCAGCGCTCGCTTTACCACTAGCCATAAACGGAAACTTACCAACCTTAATATCATATCCAGCATCTTTAGCTGCTTTTTCGGTAAAGCCAATGCTTGCAATTTCAGGACTGCAATAGGTACAACCAGGGATGTTGTTGTAATCAATGCCTTCAGGTGCATGTGCAAATTTCTTTTCTGTAAAAGCGATGTGCTCCGATGCGTTAATGCCTTCTTTTCCTGCCACGTGTGCAAGAGCCTGGCCAGGAGTGCAGTCGCCGATAGCATAAAATCCCGGAACGTTTGTTTGTCCGAATTTGTCTACTACGATTTTGCCTTTTTCTGTTTTTATGCCCAATTCTTCCAATCCAATATTTTCAATATTCGCTGCGATACCGACTGCACTTAATACGACCTCAGCTTCAAGACTGATTTCACCGCTTTGGGTTTTTACCCTTGCTTTTACTCCATTACCAGTTGACTCAACTGCCTCAACAGTTGCATTGGTCATGATTTCAATTCCCTGCTTTTTATACTGCTTTTCCAGTTCTTTAGAAATTTCTTCGTCTTCTACCGGAACGATCCGTGGTAAGAACTCAACGATGGTAACTTTAGTACCCATGCTGTTGTAGAAATATGCAAACTCAACACCTATAGCTCCGCTACCCACTACGATCATGCTTTTTGGCTGGGTAGGCAACGACATTGCTTCACGATAACCAATTACTTTTTGCCCGTCAATTGGCAGGTTAGGCAGTTGTCTTCCACGACTACCGGTCGCAATAATGATGTATTTCGCTTCAACAACTTGTTTGCCGTTATCAGCGCCTGTTACCTCTATCTGGCCTTTTGCTTTCAATTTGCCATAGCCCATGATGACGTCGATTTTATTCTTCTTCATCAAAAACTGGACGCCTCTGCTCATTTTATCAGCAACCCCACGGCTACGCTTTATAACAGCGCCAAAGTCTTGTTGTGCTCCGGTTACATTTATACCGTAAGCAGTGCTGTGCTTAGCGTATTCAAACACCTGCGCACTCTTAAGCAACGCTTTTGTTGGAATACAACCCCAGTTAAGACATACACCACCAAGACTTTCTTTCTCTATAATGGCCACCTTAAAACCAAGTTGTGAAGCACGGATAGCAGCAGGATAACCACCTGGTCCGCTTCCTAAAACGATTACATCGTACGCCATAAATTTTGTTATATTATTAAGTTTATATGATTGTTTTCGATTGCCTGTAGTTGTATCAGTGCAATTTTGAAAAGATGTGCAAAAATACTGGATACTGCTCAAACAACAAATTACATATGATCAAAACGGTTGAAAAGAAATATGGGCGATAAAAGGTAATGCACAAATACGATTAGGTATTCACCTTATTTTTGCGACTACCAATAATTTAATTGAAATGAGAAAGTTCCCATTGGTGGTGATTGCGGTTGCTGCCTGTTTTAGTTCTTATTGCCAGGATAATATCACAGTAAAAAAACTCCAAAGCGAAATTAACCGGCAGGTGAAAAAAGATGTAGCAGATACTACGCCGTGGAATTGGGTGAAAGGCGGAACAGTAGCGTTAAATGGAACACAGGGCTCATTAAGAAACTGGGCTGCCGGCGGTGATAAGTTTTCGATGGCGATAAATAGCTATGTAAACTATTATGTTTTCTATAGAAACGGAAGACAGAACTGGGATAACAATCTCGATTTTAATTTTGGATTGCTGCAAAGTACAAGTACCGGGACGCGAAAGAACGACGACCGGTTAGACATCCTTTCCAAATACGGATATAACTTTGATGGAAAGTGGTTTTTGTCTGGCTTGTTTAATTTTAGAACACAGTTATTTGATGGCTATTCGTATTCTTCCAATAATAAAGATTTGTCATCAACTTTTCTTTCGCCTGCTTATGTGTTAACCTCAATTGGATTTGACTATAAGCCTTCTGCTAAATTTTCGATGTTCATGTCGCCCATTACCAGTCGCTGGGTCATTGTTGCAAGCAGGCAACTGGCAGCAAAGGGTTTATATGGAGTAGACTCCGGAAGACACGCAATTAACGAGTTTGGTGCTTTTGCTTCAATTAATGTCTTGCGGCCTATGAGCAACAATATTTCATACAAGGGTAGGTTGGACCTTTTCAGCAACTATCGTAACAAAGCCGAGAACGTTGACGTTTTTTTCACTAACTATTTTGCTTTTAAGATAAACAAATACCTGGCTGCGACTTATAATCTCGATTTGATTTATGATGATGATGTAAGGTTGTTTGGCGATGAAGGAAAAAGCCCATCACTGCAATTGAAAAGTTTGATAGGGATAGGGTTTACCATGAAGCTCAATTAGGTGAACAGGGATTGATGGATTAGATGGACGGTGGGGAAGAATTAGAAACCTTCAATCGCTGTCGTAAAGGGATGTTCTTTTCGCCATTGTATAAACAGTTCAATATTTGAGGTGAATATTCAATTTTAAACTTTAAATCACCTTGTTTGTGTCGAATTATGAATACTGCAAGTCGATCATGTAACATTAAGTTTTTAAGTTTATGACATTGCCTCTATAAAAGGCACTAATGTGTCCCTTGTTGACCGAACTTCTTATTCATGTGTTGCTATCGCGTTAGGTGATTGTGCTTCGGTTCAAAAAATAAAATTGAGCGCTCTACTCTATTAATTTAGTGGGATATTCCTTACCTTCGTACACCTTTAAACAAAAAAATATTTTTTATGAGTTTACACTTAGGAGATGAAGTTCCAAATTTTCAAGCTAATACAACCATAGGGCAGATTGATTTTTACGAATACCTGGGTGATAGCTGGGGTGTTTTATTTTCTCACCCTGCAGATTATACCCCGGTTTGTACTACAGAATTAGGCAGAACAGCCGCTCTGAAAGAAGAATTCGCAAAGAGAAATGTAAAAGTGCTGGCACTGAGCGTTGACCCGATTGATAAGCATCACGGATGGGTTAACGACATCAATGAAACGCAAAATGTAACCGTTGATTTCCCAATCATCGCTGACGAAGACAGGAAAGTTGCTGAATTGTATGACATGATCCACCCAAATGCATCAATGACTGCGACTGTCCGTTCGCTGTACATTATAGGTCCTGATAAAAAATTAAAATTGTATATCACTTACCCTGCAAGTACAGGTCGTAACTTTTTTGAAGTAATACGTGTAATTGATAGTTTGCAGCTGACCGCTAACTATAGCGTTGCAACTCCTGCTAACTGGGAAGATGGTCAGGATGTAATTGTTGTACCTGCAGTAAGCACTGAAGATGCAATTAAGAAGTTTCCTAAAGGAGTAAAAGTGGTAAAACCTTATTTACGCTATACTCCTCAGCCGAATAAATAGAACCGGGATTGATAAGATTAAAAGGATTGTGAGGAAATAAAAACTGATTTTCAGCTGGTGAAAAGGATTAAGGTGGAATATTTTATTTTACATCTTAATCCTTTTCTATTTCCATCGAATCCTTGACATCTATAAAAATTTCAGTTCTAATTAAAACTTGAAAAAACCTCTGTTTTATGAGACTTACTCTACTCTCAATTCTGGTATTTATAGCATTTGTTGCTAATGCCCAACAGACAATACTACACTGTGGAAGATTGATCGATGTAAAATCGAAAAAGG
>JAOQAJ010000293.1 GCA_025963675.1 Segetibacter sp. | reverse complement strand
TTCCATATTCACTTAGGGGTGTGCGTTTACCCAGACAATGTTATCTATATAAAATTCTTTTTTCAAGATTGGAACTGATTTCTTTAATTCATCAATCAAAAAACGACAAGCTTCAAACGAGGCGTCGCGGTGAGCCGAAGTTACACCAATTGCCACAACGGCTTCGCCCGGTTTCTTTTCGCCGGTGATATGTAAAATCAGTAATTTTTCTATCGGCCATTTCTCTTTCGCTGCTTCAGCCAGCTTATTCATTTCTTTCAACGCCATCTTATCATAAGCCTCAAAAACCAGTTTCACCACTTCCTTTCCTTTTGTATGATTTCGTACGGTACCGATAAATAAATTGACCGCGCCGGTATCAGGAGATTCGAGGAACTGATAGGCTTCACTTATATCTATATTGTCAACAATCTTTACCAGCATACGTTTTATTAGCCGCCACTTACGGGCGGTATTATGGCAACTTCATTTTCATCAACAAGGGTTTGGTCGTCGTCGGCATACTCACAATCTACGGCAACAGCAAGCGAATTCAGCTATTCAAGCTGCGGATATTTTTGCTTCATCCAATGCTTTAGGGCCCCAACAGTTTGTATGTTCTCTTCAGGTTTTACCTTTAATTTTTTTTCTCCCACAATTTCTCTTGAAATGCCAAATAGGATTACATCCATTGCTTGATATTTTGCGTTGCAGTTATTCTCGCTTCCGGCGACAAATTCAAAATTAGCTATTCTGCAAATTGTAGTTTTGTTAATCCTGTTCTTATTTCTAACTCAAAATTCATGTTGCTTTCAAATTCCGCAACGCATCTTCATATTGCTCGGGCAAGTTCGCGTTCAGAAATTCTTGATCGTCGGGTGCTTTTAACAACTGAATATCTGAATTAATTAGTGCTTTTCTCGGACATGAGTAACCCTGGCTAAGAAACTGCAATAAAACTGAATAGCTTTTGGGCTCCCAAATGGTGATTAATGGTTCAGGAAACTCCCCTTTCGGATCTAAAAAAGCAGTAGCGGTTTTTGTTGGATTTCGATTTTGAACAAGGTATTCAATTGTACTTTCAGACAGGTAAGGAAGATCAACTGCAATGGTAAGCCAGGCAGCATTTGGATCTTGTTGGAAGGCGGACAGTATTCCTCCCATTGGGCCAAGATGTAGAAACGTGTCCTCGATCAAAGGAAAGCTTTCTTCCATCACAGATGCTTGTTGAGCATTACATGACACGAAAGTTTTGCTGCAATGCCGGGACAACAAACTGTACAAATGCCCGCGCTGTGCGGTACCGTGATAAACAAGGTTGCCCTTGTCTTGTTTCATTCGACTGCTTTGACCGCCGGATAATACTAATCCATTTAAAGGGGCAACACTTTTATCAAGAAAGCTTTTAATGAATCCAGCTAATCCATTTTCATCCTCTATAGAAAGAATCGGAATATTATTGTAGTTAGGAAGCGATTGTAAAAAAGCTGGAACAGCAGTATCTTTTTCTTTTAATAAAATCAATCTCACATTGGTCAAATTTTCCTTTTTCTTCTCAAGGTTTTTAACGGGGTCAATAACAACAACCTGGCAATTGGCAGCGAAATGATTTCCGTTGACAATGATTAAATCCTGTTCATTAAAAAGCGACCTTTTTTGAAAAGAGCTCAAATCATTCTTGAAATCAACCCTTTGAAAGGTTATCTTATCAGTGTATTCTAAAGAGCCCCCGTTTGCTAAAGCCCTGTTGTTATTAATTTCAGTATCGTCAAGTGTTTTGTGATCAGCATCAACATAAGCCATTTTATAATTAGTAAAACGGCGAATAATATTATAAGCAAGCTTCCGGATATTTGAACAGGTAGTGCCAAGGATGGCAATTTCGTTTCGACCAAAAGTGCCTACCTCCGGTTTGCTGAGCTTAGCGTGCTTTTCGTGCAGTTTATTTGTTTCTCCGGAAATCACTTTTGCCTCCTGTTTTTTCAATTAACCTGGTTTCCTTTATAACAATGTCGTGTGAAAATGCTTTGCACATATCGTAAATGGTTAGCGCTGCAACAGAAGCACCGGTAAGCGCTTCCATTTCAACGCCGGTTTTTGACGTAATTGATACAGTACAATTTACAACAACTTCATCTTGTTCATTTATATTAATATCTACTTTGCAATTTTCAAGAGGCAAAGGATGACAAAGGGGAATCAGGTCAGCAGTTTTTTTTGCAGCCATTGTTCCGGCAATAATCGCGGTTTGAAACACTGGTCCTTTTTTGGTTTGAATATCACTTCCAGTAAAGTGTTGCATAATCTCCTCGCCCAACACCACGATGCTTTGTGCTGTTGCAATTCGTTTGGTCACCTGCTTGTCTCCAACATCTACCATCGCGGGATTACCTGAAGCAGGGTTAAGGTGGGTAAATGTTTTTATATCCGGTTCCATTGTCTTTTTTATTACTATAAAATTAGGTTTAGAAAAGATAGGATCGATGCTAAAAGCGGAAATTAATAGAACACGTGGAAAAGGAGCGTGAGATTGGAAATATAAATGATTACCGTTTGAAAAAGCTCGAGCCTTGATCATTCGTCCTTTCATAATGCTGTTGTCGTCAACAGTGGTAACCAAGGTGAGCATATGGACCGCTTCTTTGTCACATTATGTATGCTGCTTTAAGCTTTATCGGCATACTGCATCATCTGCAGGATTATATCAGGATCAGGACAATTTTGAAGGTATTTTTCTCTTTCTGAATATTTACACACCCCGTGATAATCGCCCTTCTTCTCATGCATTTCACTTACAATTTGAAAATGTAAATGTGCCGGCCAATAGCCATTTTCTTTTGCTGGTCCGAAATGAGCAAACTCAACACCGCGGCTAATGTATTGTCCTTCCTGAATTGATTCAATGTCTCTCAAACTCAGATGTCCGTAAAGGGTGTTGAATGAGATACTGTCCAATTGGTGTTGCAGAATTATTGTGGCTCCATAATCGCCAAAAAAGTCATTAAAACTAAAACTGTGAACATAGCCACCTAAGGGCGCAAAAACGGGAGTACCTACCGGGCCCCAGATATCAATACCAAGATGTAATCGTCGCGGTTCTTCAAGGCCGTCGAACTTACTACTTCTTGAATAGATTGTTCTATGTTCACCATAACCACCGATTCCATATTTATACTTTGTTCCTAATTGTTCATCTATATACTTTGCAAAATCATCAGTATTTGCTAAGATCTCAGCAGTAAGGTTTTTGTTTGCATCGGTAAAATCCAGTTGGAGCAATTTGTCTTTTTCTGCATTAAAAGGCACAACGGGATGAAACGTAGATTGATGTTTTTGTAAGACATTATGTAATAACGTAAACATTGATATAAAGAAGTAAAGCAGGCTTAGATAACTACATTTATCATTTTGCCTTTTACAAAAATGATTTTTTTCGGGGCCTTTCCTTCCAGCCACTTTTGTACAATATCGTTTGCTAAGACGATTTTCTCAACTTCGGGCTGGGCAGCATCCAACGAAATCCTGATGTTTGCCCGATGTTTTCCGTTGATGCTGATTGGGTACTCTTTACTACTTTCAACCAAATACTTTTCTTCAAGTTTTGGAAAAGACGCATCGAGTATAGAGACCTCACCCCGGCCCTCTCGATGGGAGAGGGAGTCATTATGAAGAAGTTGATATAATTCTTCCGCAATATGAGGTGCATAGGGAGTAAGCAAAATCAGCAGTGGCTCGAGTATTTCTTTTTTATGGCATTTCAAATCGTTTAGTTCATTTGCGCAAACCATAAACGCACTTACTGCAGTATTAAAACTGAAACGTTCTGTATCCTCTTCTATTTTCTTAATGGTTCTGTGCAGCACTTTCAGCTCTGCAGGTGATGCAGCATCATTTGTTACAATCAATCCTTTTGTCTCATCTGCATATAATCTCCAGAACTTGCGTAGGAAACGATGAACCCCTTCAATACCTTTTGTATCCCAGGGCTTACTTTGTTCGACAGGGCCGAGGAACATTTCGTACATGCGGAAAGTATCAGCACCAAAACGTTCTACAATTTCATCAGGATTGACAACATTGTATTTTGATTTGGACATCTTCTCTACTTCTGCGCCGCAGATGTATTTGCCGTCTTCCAGAACAAAGTCTGCTGCTGCATATTCTGGTTTTGAATTTTTGAATGCTTCAATGTCTAACTCAACACCATCCACCAGCTTTACGTCCACGTGAAGTTTGTCAGTGTCATATTCATTTATAAAACCAGCAGATACAAATTTCATTGCTCCCTTAATTCTATACACAAACCTCGAACTTCCCTGTATCATACCCTGGTTCACCAATTTCTTATATGGCTCATCAAAACCTATATAACCTAAGTCAAACAAAACCTTGGTCCATAAACGGCTGTACAACAAATGGCCGACAGCATGTTCAGTGCCGCCGATATACAGGTCGACCTGGTTCCAATAGTCTGTCGCTTTTCTATCTGCAAATGCCTTGTCGTTGTTGGGATCCATGTAGCGTAGGAAATACCACGATGAACCTGCATATCCAGGCATTGTATTCGTTTCACGGGTTCCACCTCCCGGTGCTATTATCCAATCTGCAAGATTTGCTAACGGGCCTTCGCCTTCAGGACCTGCACTGTAAGTATCAACATAAGGAAGTTCAACCGGCAATTGCCCTTCGTCTAAAGCGAATGCAACTCCACCTTTATATACAATCGGAAATGGTTCACCCCAATAACGTTGGCGGCTGAAACCCGCATCTCTCATTCTGTAATTCACCTGTCTTTTACCAATCCCCATTTCCTCCAGATCATCAATTACAATATTAATTGCATCTCTCATTACCATTCCGTCCAGAAAATCAGAGTTCTGTAAGATGGCATCTTTTGTTGGATTAGCTTCTTCGCCATTATACGCATCCCCGATAATATTTGTGATAGGAATATTGAAATGTTTGGCAAAAGCAAAGTCGCGTTGATCACCACAAGGAACAGCCATAATAGCCCCTGTGCCGTAACCAGCTAAAACATATTCAGAAATCCAGATAGGAATCTGACGACCATCAAAAGGATTGATCGCGTAAGCACCGGTAAATGCACCTGTTATAGATTTGACTTCCGCAAGGCGTTCTCTTTCACTGCGTGATTTTACGTAATCGAGGTATTTGTCAATTTCTGCTTTTTGCTCAGGAGAAGTGATTTTTGGAACAAGTTCGTGTTCGGGAGCAATAACCATAAAGTCGACGCCGAAGATGGTATCGGGTCGTGTGGTGTAGACTCTTAGTGCCGCCTCATCCCCCGACCCCTTCTCCTCGCGGTGAAGGGGAGGAACAGCCATCGTATTTCTTAGTTGTTTTCGGCTTTCTATTTCCTGTTTTAGGTTAGCAATGACACTTTCTGTCTGTTGCAATACTTCATCATTTGTAAACCGTAAGATGTCGAAGCCAAACTCCCCCAAATATTTCGTTCTTGCTTCATCATATTCCTGCTGCTGTTGTTCGTTATGGTATTCACCGTCGATTTCTATCACCAAATTAATCTCCATTAATGCAAAATCAGCAATGAAGCCGTTTATTGCATGTTGTCTTCTTACTTTAGTACCGACCTGATTGTTTCGCAATTTTTGCCATAAAATATCCTCAGCTTCAGTCGCATTCTTTCTGTTATCTCTTCCGTAACCCTTCAATGTTTTCCAAAATTTTTGATCACCGGTCTTAAAGAAATGTCCTGACATTTCTTCCGAAGTCTCTTGACTCCCCTCTCTGCGAGGAGAGGGGCCGGGGGTGAGGCGAAACGTTATCTCCGCTCCCTGGCTCTTCCCGATCCAGTTCCTTTGCATCTCCTTCATCGAATCGCTAAAGTCAACCTGCTCCAATCCCTGCAATAAACGGTCTGCGTATTCTGTTATCCTTAGGTACCATTGACGCATCTTTTTCTTTACAACAGGGTATCCGCCGCGCTCACTTACACCATTAACTACTTCGTCATTTGCCAGCACGGTTCCTAAAGCCTCGCACCAGTTAACCTCGCCGAATGCAGAAAATGCAAGACGATAATCCATCAGAATTTCCTGCTGGCGTTGGTTGTCGAAGCTTTTCCATTCTTCTGCTGTAAACGTTAATTTTCTGTCACCGGGACATTGGTTATTGGTATTTCCTTCTTTTTCAAAAATGGCTGCTAAAACAGTTATCCGTTCAGCTTTCTCATTTTTTCGGTTGTACCAGCTATCAAACAATTGCAGGAAGATCCACTGGGTCCATTTATAGTAGCTGGGGTCGCTGGTTCTCACTTCGCGGCTCCAGTCATAACAAAATCCTATGTTGTCAAGTTGTTCTTTGTATCGTGCGATATTTTTTTCTGTGGTAACAGCGGGATGTTGGCCGGTCTCTAAGGCATACTGCTCCGCAGGTAAACCAAAGCTGTCAAAACCCATTGGGTGTAAGACATTATAACCTTTTAGCCTTTTAAACCTTGCGTAGATATCACTGGCTATATAACCTAAAGGATGACCGACATGTAAACCAGCGCCGCTTGGATAAGGGAACATATCCAACACATAAAATTTTGGCTTATCGCTATCATTGCTAACCTTGTAAGCGCCGCTATTTCTCCACTGCTGCTGCCACTTTTTTTCTATTTCTCTAAAGTTGTATTCCATATTTCCTCACCCTCGGTCCCTCTCTAAAAGAAGAGGGAGGCCGGGCATTTATTTAATAAGTTATTCTTTTGTTTTTTACAATTTGCGCTATAGTCGTTGTTATGCTTTTATAGCCGGCTTCCTGTTTGGTCTACTTTCTTTTGTTGTGTACTTCGAAGTGCCAATGCCAACAGTTTCAACCAATCTCACATTCCCATACACCTCACTCAGCCCGGTTCAGACAACCTCGATTCTACATGCTTCAAAAGTACAAGTGTGCGACGCAACGGATGCTTAATAATTATTCTTAAGCTGGCTACATAAAAAAACACTAACACTTTTTTAACTGCTTTGATGCAGCAAGTATGTAATTTACCCGCTTTAACCAAATGCCTTGAGTGGGGCAAAAGTAAGCTTTTAGAGCTCAATCCACTACATTTGCAACCATACTAAACTTTAAATAACCAACATGGCGCAATTCGGAAAAGCATCGAGCAAACGCGGAAAACCAAGCTATATTTATAGCATTGTCGGTGTTGCACTCGTACTTTTAATAATGGGAATTTTAGGTTGGATATTTCTAAATTTCAAATCTGCCGGCTCGTCATTCAAAGAAGATATTCGCATTAGTGCATACCTGCGCACACAGAATAAGGATACGATTAATCAAATTCAACAATATATTTCGGCTCAGCCTTATGCTAAAAACGTACAGTATACCAACAAGGAAGCAGCAAAAGCGATCTGGAGCAAAGAGGGAAATAATGAAGATTGGGCAAAAATATTAGATTACAATCCTTTGCCGGAAAGCATCGATTTCTATGCGAAATCTGCTTATGTTAACCAGGATAGTCTGAACAAAATCTCCGCTGATATTATTGGCAAATTTGGAGGCCAGTTAGATGAACTGCAATACCCTAAATTGCTTGTAAACAACCTGAATGAACGGTCGGGAAAACTTGCGTTGATCTTTATTGTGGTTGCGGTTGTGCTTTGTACGATTGTAATTGTGAGCATCGATAATACCATACGCCTTGCCATGTTTAGCAATCGTTTCCTTATAAAGACCATGCAAATGGTGGGCGCAACGCGCAGCTTTATTGCACGACCAATGGGTTTAAGAGCCATATTAAACGGGCTGATCAGTTCAGTAATAGCAATCGTATTATTGCTTGTACTGATTCAGTGGGCCGAAAGACAGTTTCCGCAATTAGGGTTAATCAGAGATACAAAACTTACACTTATTTTGTTTGGTGGAATGATAGTTATCGGTGTTGGTATATCGCTGTTTAGCACTCATCGCAGCGTGATCAAATACCTGAAGATGAGTCTTGATGACCTCTATTAATCGTTTCTGTTTTCATTTAAGGTCATATACTTTTAATTGATTTACTTTACAACTTATAAACACAAACACGATGGCTGAAAAGAAAGCGTATACATCACATGCATCAACAATAAAAGAAAGTGCTGCTAAACAAACTTCAAGATTGCCGTTGTTCGAAAAAGACAATTATCAATGGATGATCATAGGGGCAGTTGTTGTAGCTATCGGAATGTTTATCATGGCTGGTGGCAAAAATCCTGATCCTAACCAGTTTGATACAAAATTGGTTTATAGTACAACACGCATTACAATAGCTCCGATTCTTATTTTAGCCGGTCTTATGATTGAGATCTACGCTATCTTTAAGAGACCAAAAGCACATCAATAGAAATTTTTTGTAAGATCACCAGGCGATGAAACTCATCGCCTTTTTTATTCTTTTTTTTCCATTTTTATTAAAAGCCGAAACCAGCTTCATGACTCTCATTCAAAGTATTATAATTGCCATTGTAGAAGGTCTAACCGAATTTTTACCAATCTCGTCTACGGGCCATATGATCATAACAGAGCGGTTATTAATGTTGCCAAAAGATGATGTTTTTATAAAACTTTTTACCATAGCAATTCAACTGGGAGCGATATTGAGTGTAGTGGTTTTATACTGGAAGAAATTCTTTGATTTTTCTAAATGGCAGTTTTATTTAAAGCTTGTTGTGGCTGTGATTCCCGCGCTGGCTATTGGATTTTTACTTTCCGATAAAATTGATGAGTTGCTTGATAGTCCTACAACCGTAGCTATAACATTATTGGCCGGCGGTTTCGTTTTGTTGTTTATCGACAAGGTTTATGACAGACCCGTAATTGACAAAGAGAGAAACATTACTTATAGCAAAGGGTTTATGATCGGGTTGTGGCAATGCATTGCAATGATCCCCGGAGTGAGCCGTAGTGCGGCATCTATCATCGGTGGAATGCAACAAAAGCTTACGCGCAGGTTATCTGCAGAGTTCTCGTTTTTCCTGGCCGTTCCAACAATGGCCGCTGCTACCGGCTACAAACTTCTTAAGACTTTTAAAGAACATCCTGAGGTTCTAAAAGACAAACAAAACCTGGTGATGTTGGGTGTCGGCAACCTCGTAGCATTTATTGTTGCTTTACTTGCAATCAAATTTTTCATCTCCTTTTTACAACGTTACGGGTTTAAGCTTTTCGGCTGGTATCGCATCATCGTTGGAGCAACTTTGCTAGCGCTGATTTTTGCCGGCTATTTGAAGTAGGGACAAATTTTGAGTTTTTGGGTTTTAAGTTTTGAAGCCGGCTTCATCACTCTTTCCGTCATCGTTGCGTCGCACTCTTATGCTTTTGACAACAGTATTCATCTGGTACTTGCTCATAATATCCGTCAACTTTTCCCTCTCATTAAGCTCCTGATTTCCATGTACGGCTTTTTTTACCAGAGATTATCCGACAACAGTTCTTGGATAAGCGACATCAGCCGGTGGGTGCCGAGCGAAGGC
>JAOQAJ010000283.1 GCA_025963675.1 Segetibacter sp. | reverse complement strand
CTTCGGGTGCTGACTTTTGAATTTCATATAACAATGGAAAAGGAGTCTGGCTATAACTATTACCGTCGGGAGAATAAGTCTTCAAATAGTACATCCGGTCTTTGTTAACCTGGATGTCGTCTGCAGTGAGAAATTGGTGTACCATTAATCCTAGTGTCATTACGCTGGCAAGTCCTAAAGACAACCCAACTATATTAATAGCACTAAAGCTTTTATTCTTCCATAAATTGCGGATGCTAATTTTTAGATGCTGTCGAAACATAAAATATCTTTTTTATCTCTTTAGCTAAATGATTTATATCAGTACAAGAGAGCGACGCAAGAATGTTTAATCGATATTCTAAACCCTGGCGCACAAACAATATTCGCACTCATTTTCAAATTTTCAAATTGCCTCATTTTCAAATTATTGAGTCCTCAAACTCTTAACTCGGTAGCCAACACTGCAGCAATTGCTTTGAAGCCCACGGTACAACAAGCAACGATTAATGACAATAAAATGCAATGACAAAATAAAAAGGCGATAAGTGGTGACCAGATAATTCTTAAACATTGTTTTGGTATTTACCGATGTGTAAAAGCATTACGCTATTAGTTTTCCAATAACGTGGCCAAAAGTAAAAGTATTTGAAGGTCAGTGTCTTAGATCGTAAATAGGCTGATTGAAATGTACGTTTTTGATACACTTTTGTTCGGTTTTGTGACAGAGATGTTAAGGGTGTGGACTTAGAGGATTATGAGCGAATTTGGAGCACAAAGGACACAAAGGTTTGCACGAAGAACACGAAGAGGAAATTGAAAAGTTTTATCCAGATTTATTAAAATTCGTTGTGTCCTTTGTGGTTCTTCGTGTTCTTTGTGATCCTGACGTATAGGAGCGAATTTGGAGCACAAAGGACACAAAGGTTTGCACGAAGAACACGAAGAGGAAATTGAAAACCTTTTTCCAGATTTATTAAAATTCGTTGTGTCCTTTGTGGTTCTTCGTGTTCTTCGTGATCCTGTATTATCTGCGATTACCCCGATACTAGTCTGCCGTTTCCATATCTACCAAAGTTACTTTAGAAGTTATATGGCAACGGATGCAATGAAAGACAATTGATGAACGGAGCGTCGCAACAAAACCTGCTAACTGTTTTAATGCTGACGTCCAAAAAAGTTGTTTAGTTAAAAAAAATAAAACAAAAGCCAACCATTTTGTTAATCTCCTGCATCTAGCGGGAAATGATGTAAATTATATTGAGATGTTTTGTTGTGTGAATAATTTTGCACCCTTAAAATTCCAATTCCAGCATTTTATTGAAAAAGATATTGTTACAGACATAAATAAAAATTAATAAGACTTCAAACCTAAGAAGAAAGGGTTTGAAGACAATTATCTTTTGTAAACAGAAATACAACCGTTAACCCAACCCTTTTTCCACATAAAGCATCAATGACAGAAGCTGCAGACATAGCACAACATACCCAACTACTGATAGAAGGTTGTATAAAAGGAGATCGTTTTTCACAAAGCCGGTTATACAATTTATACAATCAAAAAATGTTTTTGGTGTGCCTGCGTTATGCGCGCAACAGAGAGGAGGCTGAGGAGATTTTGCAGGAAGGATTTATGAAGGTGTTTGAATTTATTCACCAATATAAGTTCAACGGCTCCTTTGAGGGTTGGATGAGAAAAATAATGG
The DNA here is from genome assembly GCA_025963675.1 of Segetibacter sp. Taxonomy (GTDB): domain Bacteria; phylum Bacteroidota; class Bacteroidia; order Chitinophagales; family Chitinophagaceae; genus Segetibacter. The sequence goes on along the minus strand of JAOQAJ010000283.1, from coordinate 3,804 downwards.
TTAACTGCGCTTTGCAGAAATATAGAAGCAAAACCCATTTGCGACCTGTGGTTGATATTGACGCGACTGCGGTGGCCGATAAAAGTCACGACGAGATTATAGCTACTCTTGGAACCAAAGAACTGCTAAATATGGTACAGCAATTGCCACCGGCATATAAAATGATTTTCAACTTGTATGTTTTTGAGGGCATGAAGCATCGTGAAATTGCTGAACTTTTAGGTATATCTGAAGGCACTTCTAAATCTAACCTTTCTGATGCACGAGCCCTGTTGCAGAAAGCCGTGAACAAAAGCTTACAATCATCACAAGTTAAATACAACTAAAGCATGAGTGAAAATCTACCCAATATTGATGATCTATTTCGGAAAGCCTTAGACGCCCATGAAGACAAGCCTTCGGGTAATGTTTGGGCTGACATTGACAAAAGCCTCGACAAAAAGAACGTTGTTTTTATCTCTAAGAAATATAAAAAGCTGAAATGGGTTGCGGCAGCTTTATTAATTTTTTCTGCCGGTATGGCGATGTATACCATAAACACCAGGCTGCGTAACAAAGAATTGGTGAAGCAAAATCAAATCAACAAAAAGACCGTTGGCGCTACTGGCGGAACAAGTATCCGGAAGGATGAAAGCAATAATACGGTGCGACAACCAGATGAAAAGACAGTTGACAATGCAACAGCACCAATTGCAAAAAATTCAGAAAAAGCTACTGAAAACACTGATTCTGCTTCCACTGAAACTGTAACCCCGAACACGAGAAAACAAAATAAAGGTCAGTCAGAAGATCTGCAAGAAACTGTTGAAAAGCCGGAGGTGGAAAAGCAAAGTAAAAGCTCAAATGCAACAGCCGCTATAGAAAGGAAAGATAATGTTGTAGTTAACGGAGATAAGAATAGCTCAGCAATTCAAGACGAACCAGCTGTGGAAATAACGGCAAGAAATATTGACGTGACAATAGCGCGGGGACGTGAAAAAAGTTTGACTATTGCCGAACCAAAGGGTATTGAGTCTGGAAAAACATCTGGAATCTTTAATGAAAAGAATAGCCAAATAAATGAAGACAATTCCACATCTAAAAATGCTTCAGTAAAACCTTTCAGAACTTCAAAGTTTTCTGCCACAGTATTTTATTCGCCTGATTTCGTTTCGTCAAGAGTTGTAAATGATCGGCGGGTGTTTAGAGAGGATGACAGGAATGAAATTAAGAACAAAGAAAAAATGAGCCACTCATCGAGTAAAGGTGTTTTGATACATTATGATTTAGGTAATAGATGGAGCATCCAGTCGGGACTAAGTTTTTCGACGATGACTACAGACATTGCGCCTAAAACAATATTTGCCCGTCCTGATAACAGGGGAAATATCCATTATCGATTTAATTGTTCTGCCGGTTATTCTTACGTCAATTTTAATTCAGTGGCCGGCCGCCCCGCTTCAGGAGATAGTGTGCTGGCTTTATCTTCACAACAAACTCTAAAATATTTTGCGGTCCCTTTAGCTTTCAGCTATAAATTAACGTCAGGAAAAGTAAGCCTGCAACCTGCAGCAGGCATAGCGGTAAACTTTTTAACCAGCGGAAAGATTGAAACAAGTATTGCAGCTCAAAGCGGAAATGAAAAGTCGAGTCTCGATAGAATTGAAGGATTGAATTCGTCTTATGTAAATGGCGCAATTAGTTTAGCAGCTAATTATTATTTCACTAAAAACATCGGCTTAAACTTTACTCCTACTACCCGCTTCGCGTTAAGTGCAATTAATAAAGATGCTCCTGTAAAAACTTATTTGAATTCTTTTGGATTGGCAACAGGATTGACATTCAGATTTTAGGTACAGGCGAGGGGCCTTTTTGCACTTCTAACACCTAACCCAAAACTCTAAACTTCTCCTATTGCTCTATCACCTTTACCAACGTTCCTGCTGCGACATTGTCTGTTAGTTTCATTCCATTTAACACAGCTAATTCTTCCATCCTTTTTTCAGGTGTATTATATTGTTTTAAAGCTTGCTGTAAAGTCGTGCCTGTCCGAATAGTTTTTACGCGAATCTTTTCAGGCTTCTTGTTGATTTTTGCCTGGTCTTTAAGCTCTCTAAAATTCTGCATACTATTGACGAACGTCTGGTAATAGTTATTGAAATCAGTAGCCATTGAAACACCTACCATGTGATAGATCGTTCCACCAAATTGAATAAGGTAAGAAACCGTTCTTAGCACCGCGGCATTCTGTTGTTGTTGCTGTTGTTGCTGTTGATCTGCAATTATTCTCATAGCCGGAATACCATTTACTGAAATACTTTCTGTTTCTGCACGCTGCAGGTTGTATTGTTTTACAACGTTGTTGGTAGCCTCCTGCAGCGAAGCTCCTTGTGCTGATGTAAAGATTAGTATCGCCTTTCCATCTTTAGAAGCCATTTGAACCTGGGTGGGACTGTTTTGAAATGACCAGCCGGTAGGCACTGGAAACTGGAACTTCAATACAGGATGATAAAAAACATTAGCCTCTACGAATCCCTGCTTTGGATCTTCGCCATATATCAAACCATCAATTCTTTTCAGGTAGTTATTTCTTTCTATTTGAGCATTTGTTAAGTTTAGTTTCTTTTGCCATTCAAGGGCTAATTGACCAACTGTCGCTTCCCTATCAACTGGTGAAGGGTGGGTAGATAAGAACGGAGGAATTTCATTTGCGCCTGACTCACTTTGCTTACGTTGAAGCGTTGTAAAAAAATGAGCCATTTGTTTTGCATCATAACCGATCTTCGAAGAATATTCAACGCCTAGTTGATCGGCTTCACGTTCAGCATCTCTGCCAAATTTCAACATTAATAGTCCGAGACCTTGTGAAGCTGTTTCTGCAAACCGCCCAAGCTCAGGGTTTATGATGACTCCTGCCAGAACCCCAAGCTGAGCTAACATGCCCTTGCTTTGTTGACTTACTGAATGTCTTGCAGTTACGTGCCCAAGTTCGTGTCCCAGCACGCCTGCAAATTCTGCTTCATTGTTGAAATGACCCATAATGCCACGGGTAAAATAGACATAGCCTCCAGGTATTGCAAACGCGTTTAAGATATCGGAGTCTACGATTTTAAATTCATACTCAAGGTTAGGCCGATGCGAGATAGCAGCCATTTGCTTTCCTTTTTCATTAATAAATCGTTGCAAAGCGCTGTCAGGATACAAGCCAAACTGTTGTACAATTTGTGGATCAGCTTCTTTTCCCATGGCGATTTCCTGCGCTTCAGACATTAGCACCACCTGTCTCTTACCAGTAACAGGATTGCGGGCACAACCTGATAATAAAACCAAGATTGAAAGGCCTAAAGCAACAGAGATATTCTTCATAACAAGCTATTTAATTTGAAAGCAATTAGAACGATGCGGACATGCATCAGCAATACACCCTAAGCAAACATAATACCACCTATTACCATTGACCTTCGACGTATTTTGGAAAAAACTAATAAGAAAAAATACCGATGCGCGTAAGAGGCTTTAGCACATTTAATGAAGGTTTTCTCTTTTTCACAAAAACGTCTTTTTCTGCCTGGTCGATTCCAGTTAGCGCAACAAAAGCGTAGAAGTTTAAAAACGATGCAAACAGTCTTTAAAACAAATTGCTATTTGCAGAATCATTTGTTCAAACATTTGTTGATATATTTATCAGGTTCAAATAATTAAGCAATAAGCTGACATTATGAATTAGCTGCCAACATGAATACTAATGATTAAGATTAATACAGACTTACAACCATCTGATCTTACTAATAAACTCCAAAGATTTTGGGAACTATCCGGTGAAAA
>JAOQAJ010000259.1 GCA_025963675.1 Segetibacter sp. | reverse complement strand
TAAAGGATGGTTTGGTAAATTATTAGAGACTAAACCGGTAGTTTATTTGGGTAAGATAACGTACGGCATATATGTTTATCATTATTTCATGCCTTACCTCTTTAAGATGGTTGGTCTGCCGGATATTAAAATAGTGAAAATTTTATATCCTGTTGTTACGGTTATTATGGCTTCAGCTTCATGGTTCCTTCTTGAAAAACCAATTAATAATCTTTAGCGATATTATGAGTATAAAGCTCAGTAGTTTTCTTATTTCTATTGTTGCACCCTTTTGTTTCCATTTATCTTGTTGCCGTTTTTCATATTCATCTTCCTCATAATTGAAGCATTCAGTTAAGTTCGAAATGAGTGTCTTTCGCTCTTGCCCTAACAATTGCTTTTACCGGCATGTTTTTCTTATATCTGCTAATATTGCAAATTTAACCGGCCTTCACAGACGTGTGCACTAACAAGCATTTTTTCTTTTATGTTTGCACTCCAATAAAAGAATGGTTAATGGCACTTATTAAAAGCATATCGGGCATTAGGGGAACTATTGGTGGGAAGCCGGGGAATACACTAAGTCCGTTAGATGTTGTAAAATTTGCTGCCGGTTACGGTACATGGTTGTTGACCCAGGGTGGGGGAAAGAAGGTAATAGTAGGACGTGACGGAAGAATAAGCGGCGAAATGGTGCAGCGGTTGGTTGTAAGTACTTTAAATGCATTAGGAATTGACGTAGTTGACATAGGGTTAACCACTACTCCCACAGTTGAAATGGCTGTCTTATTTGAAAAAGCCGCCGGTGGAATTATTCTTACAGCAAGCCACAATCCAAAAGAATGGAACGCTCTGAAATTATTGAATAATAAAGGTGAATTCATAAACAGCGAAGACGGTGCGGCTGTGCTTGCTTTAGCAGACAGCGAAGATTTTACTTTTGCGACGGTAGATAAATTAGGTACTTATACACAAGACAATTCTGCTTTACAAAAACATATTGATGCTGTAGTAAACTATCCTTTAGTAGATGTTGCCGCCATTACAAAAAAGAAATTTAAAATTGTTCTTGATGCTATAAACAGTTCAGGTGCCATCGCAGTTCCTGCGTTGTTAAAGGCATTAGGTGTTAGGGAAAAGGATATTACTGTATTGAATGAGGAAGTAAACGGCAAGTTTGCGCATAATCCTGAACCCTTACCTCAACACCTGATGGAATTGTGCAAAGTTGTCAATTCTAAGAAAGCTAACCTCGGTATCGCAGTTGATCCGGATGTTGACAGACTTTGTTTTGTAAATGAAGATGGATCTCTATTTGGTGAAGAATACACTCTCGTAGCAGTCTCTGATTTTGTTTTACAGCAGCGCCCCGGCAATACGGTTAGTAATATGTCGAGTACAAGAGCATTGAAAGATGTAACTGTAAAACATGGCGGAGAATATTTTCCGAGTGCAGTTGGCGAGGTGAACGTTGTTAACCGAATGAAAGAGGTAAATGCAGTGATTGGTGGCGAAGGAAATGGGGGCATCATTGTTCCTGACCTCCATTATGGCCGGGATGCATTAATTGGTATTGCCTTATTTCTAACCTTTTTGGCAAAAAGCGAAAGAAGCAGCAAACAGCTTCGCGGAAGTTTTCCTGATTATTTTATCAGCAAAAACAAAATTGAACTTGCGCATGGCATCAATGTTCAATCAATTTTTGATAAGATCAAGACAAAGTATAAAAATAATCCGATCAATACAGAAGACGGGTTAAAAATAGAATTTGAAAATGACTGGGTGCACTTACGTACCAGTAATACTGAACCCATCATTCGCATATATGCTGAAAGCAATTTTGAAACTACTGCAGAAAATATAGCCCGTAAAATCATGCACGACATTCGTGAAAATATGTAGGTTTAAAAAAGCCTTTTAAAAAAGCTTTTTTGTCAATTCCATTATTTACCCTTTACCTGTTTAATCTGAATATAATATTTTTTTTCAATTGCATTGGCTAAAGATGCTACTGCCATTTTTTTTGATATCGGTGCACTCTTAAAAGTTTCCACTGGCATTATCAGTAAGTTCCCTTGTGCTGTAACGCTGCTAATTGGTAGATTGAAGCCTGGCACACAATTGGCCCACCGGAAAAAGATGTTCTTTTTATTTTTAGAAAAATAATATTCCAACACGGGGATCTCTGTAGTTCTCAAATATTGGTCGAACACTTTGCTAAAGTCCTTACCGCTTTCTTTAGAAATGTAATCCTCTACTTGTTTTGATGTAACGGTTTGATGGTAATACGTTCTATTCAACTCTCTTAAAATCTTTCTGAAAGTTTTATCATCATTAATTGTTTGCCTGATTATGTTCAGCATGTTCGAAGCTTTATAATACATGTCCCCACTTCCTTCTTTATTCACCCCATAATACCCAATAATCGTTTTATCGTTTCTTATGTTTTTTCTTATTCCAAAATTATATTCAACGCCAGCTTCTTTGCCAAATTCTGTCTCCGTATACAATGTTTCACTATAGTTGGTAAAACCTTCCTGCACCCACATATCGGCAATGTCTTTAGTAGTTATGCTGTTACCAAACCACTCGTGTGCGCTTTCGTGAATAATGATGAAATCCCACTTCAACCCCCAGCCCGTTGCACTTAAGTCCCTTCCCAAATAACCGTTTTCATATTTATTGCCATAAGCTACTGCGCTTTGATGTTCCATACCTAAAAAAGGTGTTTCAATCAACTTGTAGCTGTCTTCGTAAAAAGGGTATTTCCCAAACCAGTATTCATGCGCGCGGATCATTGGCTTTACCTGTTCGAACTGTTTTTTGGCTTTTTCGAGGTTGTAATTCAAAACCCAATATTCCAGGTCAAGCTTTCCACCTTCGCCCATCAGCGTATCATTCCAACGGCTATACTTTCCAATATTCATCGTCACGGCATAACTGTTAATCGGATTTTTTACCAACCATGTCCACGTCTTCAGCCCATGCTTTGAATCCGAGACTGTTTGCAGTCTTCCGTTGCTAAGTGCGCTTAAAGTATCAGGAGCAATCAAATTAATTGTCATTCCACTATCTGGTTCATCGCTTTGATGATCTTTGCAAGGCCACCAAACACTTGCCCCCAAACCATGGCACGCCGTTGCTATCCATGGGCTATTGTTATTGTCTGTTTCCCATATCATGCCGCCATCCCACGGAGCCCTCATAGC
>JAOQAJ010000315.1 GCA_025963675.1 Segetibacter sp. | reverse complement strand
GCAAAAAGATGCATATCAAAGCGCCTGGGAGTTTATGGAGTGATAATGGGGATTTTTCAACACTTTTAATTTATCGAAAAAAGTACTGCTTACATACCTTCACTTCCTTTTTCCTCCAACTCATTTGAACTTTTCAACGACTGATAAGATCTGATCTCGTGCGAAATTGGATCATTCACTTTTCTAAATGCTACGTCTGACACACCTTCAATTTCAATAAATACTAACGGGCCTTCCCATCCAATAGCTGAACCGGTTTTTACCATATCGTACTTTAATGCATCGTTAGGTATATCTGCAAATACCGCACGACCACTGTTGTAAACATCCCCTTCTGTTTTTACAAGAAATTTTACTAATGATTTTTCATCCCCTTGTGATGTTGTATAAAAATCCTGGATTATTCCATTAACCATAATTCATAAGTTTAGCTGTTTAAATAATAGTTCTAACTAACATTTTTTCAATAATCATTCCTCATATTTTTTCTTTTGTTATTTAAACCCTTTCTAACACAAAATTGGCAACTATCTTTAACGTTATTTTGAATTATCATCCCGGCTCGTAAAAGAAAATACACACTTCAATTATTATGGACGTTTTATTTGATCAGTCTGTTGCTAGTTGGGTACTGATTTCATTAGCCGCTTTTATTATAGGCCTTTCCAAATCTGGTATAAAAGGTATTGAAATGATCAATATCACCATTATGGCAATTGTTTTTGGTGGCAAAGCGTCTACAGGAGTAGTATTACCCTTGCTTTGTTTTGCTGATGTGATGGCTGTAAAATATTACCATCGCCATGCCCAATGGAGTCACTTTTGGAAGCTATTGCCCTGGTTAGCGATTGGAATTTTAGTTGGAGTATTTATCGGAAAAGATCTTGATGAAGTATTATTTAGAAAGATCATGGCAATCATAATTATAGTTACCGTGGCATTGTTGCTGTTAATTGAAATGGGTAAAAATATTTCAGTTCCTGACAATAAGTTTTTTGCTGTAGCTATGGGATTGATTGCCGGCTTTACAACTATGTTGGGTAATCTTGGTGGCGCTTTTTCCAATATTTATTTCCTCGCGACCCGTATGGTAAAGAATGATTTTATCGGTACCGCTGCCTGGATCTTTTTAGTCATCAATTTTTTCAAGTTGCCATTCCAGGTAATTTATTGGCATAACATCTCGCTTGAATCACTTCGTATCGACCTTATATTGTTACCTGCTTTGCTCATAGGTTTCTTCTGTGGAATTGCTATCGTTAAAAGAATAAAAGACAACAGTTATCGTAAAATAGTTTTTGTGTTAACAGTGCTCGGAGCAGTATTTATTTTCTTTAAGAGATAAGCTTTTTCCTTGCAAGATTTGGGATTGATTGAAAAAAGTGAACAAACCTTTTCATTTCCAGTAAAAGGAAAAAAGGCAACAAAAAAACCGCTTCAGGTTTTTAAGTTGAAGCGGTCTGTATGTTGGAAAACGTTTTTATTCTTTTGGCAGAATTTTTATCAATAAGCCTGGGCCTTCGGTTATCGCATAAATGTATCCATCCGGGCTTTGTGCCACACTTCTGAACCTTCCCATATCCTGTAATAATTTTTCTTCTGTACCATACTCGGCACCCTTCAATTGTACGCGTGCAATATGACGAAACGCCAGCGCTCCAACCAACAGGTTTCCTTTCCAATCAGGATAACGCTTGCTTGTCACTAAAGTCATACCGCACGGGCCGATTGAAGGAACCCAGAAGCGAACGGGATTAGTAACTCCTTCCATTTCTTTGAAATTAGTCAGGATAGTGCCGTCATAGTTAATACCGTATGACGTTTTCGGCCAGCCATAATTCTTGCCTTTTTCTATCAGGTTCAATTCGTCTCCGCCCTTTGGTCCGTGTTCAACCGCCCAGATTCTGTCATTGTCTGCGTCATATACCATCCCCTGGGGATTACGATGACCATAAGTCCAGATAGAACCATGTGCACCTTTTTGCCCGACAAAAGGGTTGTCCGCAGGTATCCGTCCATCATCAAAAATTCGATGGATTTTTCCATGGTCGTTATCCAACTGCTGTACTTTAGGTTGTGTGCCTCTTTCGCCTGAACTAAAGTAGAGGTACCCTTTTTTATCAAAAACAATTCTGCTGCCAAAATGGAAATTTGCCTTAATAAAAGGCTTTGCCATAAATATGTCTTTCTTCTGCGTTAGTTGTTTTCCAACCAGTTTAAAACGCATGATCGCTGTCGTTGCGCCGCCTTCCACTGGTTTCGAATAAGCTATATAGATCCACTTATTCTTTGCGTAATTAGGATGAAGTTGTATATCAAGCAAGCCCCCTTGTCCCTCACTGAAAACTTTAGGCACCCCAACCAGCTTTTCGCCTGTGTATTTATCATTCTTAAAAACCAGTATTTCCCCTGCACGTTCAGTTACCAGCATTCTTCCATCCGGTAACCAGGCCATTCCCCACGGGTTCACAAAATCCGTATAAAGCTTTCGGACAGTATATTCAGACGAGTCTTTCTGGCCGCTGGATGTTACAGATATAATGAGAAATGCAGGTAAGAAAATACAAAGAGCAAATAATACTTTTTTATTCATGTGGAGTCTTTTAATTGATGCGGCAAAAATATTTAATCCTGCTCATTATGGCGATTTTAAATATTGCTAATATTTCGGTTGTTTTATCAATAATCATAATTCCTAATAGTTTACCCGGTTTGGCAGCAAGCGATAAAAATTAAAAATTCAATTTACTCCGGCTCATTTCCAAAGCTGTTGTTATCTTTAGTTCGGCTTTAACAAATAAAAAATAAATAATGTATAACTATTCTGCTTGCCTGAGATCTCTTAGAAAATTTCTACCAATCTTTATTCTTGTGGCGGCAATGATGCCGGTAAAAAGAATTGTTGCTCAACAAAATTCCGGTAAACTGTCAGATCTAAGTTTTATAGAAGGGCATTGGAAAGCCGTAATGGCCGATCGTACAGTTGAGGGAGAGTGGATGGCACCGGATGGAGATAACATGTTAGGATTTATGAGAATGATGAGCGGAAACAAAGCAAGCATGTATGAACTGTTAGCCTACGAGCAAAGTACACAGGGCCTGGTTTCAAGGGTAAAACATTTCAAACCCGGCATGATTGGAATGGAAGAAAAGGACAAATTCGATCAATATAATTTCGTGGAGGCTACCAAAGGCAGAGCGATTTTTCAAAAGGAAGGTGACGATCTAAGGATTGTTTATGAAAAACGTTCAGACAACCAGTTCGCGATTATGCGTGGCAATATGGCTGACGGTAAATGGACTTTTAAGGATCTATTTCTTTTTAACAGAGTGAAGTAAATTTACGGTTTCTATTTTTTTTTGTACCAACAGCAGTGTGACGGTCGACATCGTTGCGTCGCACTCTTGTACTACTTATTCATTATTAAGCACAGCCTGATGGCAACTACTACTACTGCGCTATAAGGAATAAAGATGCAATAAGCATCCATTAACTTAATTTACGATAATGAAAATTCAACTAACGGGTATTGCCATTCTGTTGCTTCATTCTTTTTCAAGTGTTGCCCAGGGAAATGATTTATATAAAACAGCAAATGTTTTTCTGAATTCTTTGGATAAAGATCAAAAAGTACGAGCTCAATATCCTTTTGATTCTTCTGAAAGATATAGGTGGCATTATGTTCCTTTAAATGATAGGAAAGGCATTTCAATAAATGAATTAAATGCGCAACAAAAAGACGCAGCAATAGCATTGATGAAATCCGCGTTAAGCGAAAATGCCTTCAAAAAAGCAAGCCAGATAATGGCACTTGAAGTTGTTCTGAAAGCGTTAGAAAACAGGCAGCAAAACGACAACTACCGTGATCCGGGAAAATACTTTTTTACCGTTTTCGGTGCTCCTTCCATCACAGGTGTCTGGGGATGGAGACTAGATGGGCATCATCTCTCTTTCAGTTTTTCTTCAGAAGACAACAAAATTGTTTCTGGTACACCCGGTTTTATGGGCGCCAACCCCGCCGTAGTTTTAAGCGGACCCGAAAAAGGCCTTGAAATTTTAAAAGAAGAAAATGAACTCGCTTTTGATTTTTTAAAAGCATTAAATGCTGATCAACTTTCAAAAGCGATTATCGATTCTGTCGCTCCCGGCGATATCGTAACAACGAATAGCAGGAAGGCCATGATTGACAATGCTAAAGGCATAGGCTTTTCAAACTTAACCGCTCCCCAAAAGACTATATTTACAAGGCTGATTAGCCTTTATATTCATCGATATACCCGTTTATTTGCTACTGCAATGATGCATGATATAGAATCTGCCGGAATGGATAAGTTACTTTTTGCGTGGGCAGGAAGCAGGGAAAATGGAGTAGGAAACAAAAGATATTACAGGATACAAGGTCCAACCATTATTATAGAGTTCGACAACACCCAGAACAATGGAAATCATGTTCACACCGTCGTGCGTGATTTAAAACATGATTTCGGTGGAGACGCTTTGTTGGAGCATTATAAAAAAAGCCACTAATATCTAACCTGTTTAGCTTTTTCAATGATTTTTCCTCAGAACCTTACAACTGATTAGATTTAATTTACTAATTCAATCCTCTTTTTTCGTACTTTTCTAATCTTTTTTAAAAAGACTAAACGACTTGCCATTGCCATGAATAAAAGGGTATCCATAATTGTTTCAATCCTTGTAATTATTGTAACAGGGTTTATTTTATCCTGTAATAATAACGGTGGAACTGCTAAAGTATCTCTGCCTGAAGTTGTAAGCTATAATTATCATATTCGTCCAATTCTTTCTGATAAATGCTTTGTGTGTCATGGTCCTGATGCTAACAAGCGTAAAGCTAATTTTAGACTTGATATTGAGGATTCTGCCTTTGCACCGTTGAAAGAAACGAAAGGTGCTTTGGCCATTGTTAGAGGTAAGCCAGAGCAATCAGAACTGTTTAAAAGGATCACTTCCAAAGATCCTTCTTACCTCATGCCTTCTCCCGAATCTCATTTGGCGGTTCTTAACGATCACGAAATTGGTCTAATTAAAAAATGGATCGAGCAGGGTGCGAAATACGAAAAGCACTGGGCGTTTGCCGCTCCTAAAAAAGCTCCTTTGCCTAAAGTTGAAAACAAAGAGTGGTGTAAGAACGAAATTGATTTTTTTGTTGCCAGTAGATTAGAAAGCCAAAACATTAAGCCCAACGAAGAAGCGGATAAAGAGCGTCTTTTAAAAAGAGTTTCGTTCGATCTCACCGGTCTTCCCCCGTCTGTGGAAATGATGGATAAATTTCTTGCAGACAAAAGCCCGAATGCATACGAGAAAATGGTGGATGAACTATTGAAATCCCCCAGGTATGGAGAGAAGATGGCGGTTCATTGGCTTGATGTAGCCCGTTACGCTGACTCATACGGTTACCAGGATGATAACATAAGAACGCAATGGCCATGGCGTGACTGGCTTATACATTCCTTTAATACAAACCTATCTTACGACAAGTTTATTACCTGGCAGATGGCCGGCGATATGTTGCCTAATGCCACTAAAGAACAGGTACTTGCAACAGCTTTTTTTCGTAACCACAAGTATACAGAAGAGGGTGGGGTTGTACCTGAAGAATACAGGATAGAATACATCCTCGACAAAACAAAGACCTATGGAAGAGGGATTATGGGTGTAACAATTGAATGTGCCCAGTGTCACGATCATAAGTACGATCCCTTCAGCCAGAAAGATTATTACAACTTGTTTGCCTTTTTCAATAATACAATGGAAGAAGGTTATGAAGGGGATGTATCTAGATCAAAGCCTGCCAAAAATCCCATTCTAGCTATTTCAGACTCAGAGGTTCACAACATACTTTCTTACATCAATAAAAAAGATACAGGTCAATTAACCATCTCGGTGATGGGGGAGCGCGATACTATGCGCAAAACCTTTATACTTGGACGGGGTGTATACGATAACCCTACAGTAGAAGTAATGCCAAATGCAATACCGGCTGTTATGCCTTTTGATACTGTAAAACTGCCCCGAAACCGGCTAGGTCTTGCCTTATGGACAACCAATAAAAGTAATCCCTTAACCGCACGGGTCTTTGTAAACCAAATGTGGCAGGAACTGTTTGGAAGAGGGATTGTAAAAACAACCGGAGACTTTGGTATGCAAGGCGAGTTACCAACACATCCTGAATTACTGGACTGGCTTGCCGTCGACTTTATGCAAAATGGATGGGATATTAAGAAATTGATGAAGAAATTAGTTATGTCTGCAACATACAGGCAATCATCAAAAGTTTCGCCTGAAAAATTGAAAGAAGATCCGGAAAATGTACTATTCTCCAGAGGTCCGCGTCTGAGGGTTCCTGCAGAGTTTGTTCGTGACATTGTGCTTGCCAGCAGCGGTTTGCTTAATAACACAATCGGCGGTCCAAGCGTAAAGCCTTATCAACCTGCAGGTTTATGGGAAGGTGCCACTTCTGGTCGTGGAGTGTTGGCTAAATACGAACAGGATCATGGTGAAGACTTGT